>NZ_JBHWKQ010000019.1:0-148431 GCF_042730865.1 Streptomyces sp. NPDC059897
GGGCGGTGGACCGGTTCGGGTCCACCGCCTTCGTCGTGCGTTCTGGTGCTGCTCGCTACTGGACCGCGGGGACCAGGTTGGTGACCGGTGCCACGAGGTCGGTGACCTGGTGCAGTTCGTTCAGCTTGTTGAGGTCGTTGAGCCCGGAGAGCTGCTCGGCGGTGCTGGGCAGTTGCGCCGCCTGGTCTTCCGGGAGCGCCATCGTGGAGAGCGAGTCGATGGTGCCGGTGGGCGAGATGGGTTCCACGGCCTGGGCCGCGGGGGTGGCGGCCGCGGCGGCGCCGACGGCGAGGAGGACAGCGCTGAGGGCACGTCGAGTTGAGATCATGCCGGGTTAACGGTGGGTGGGGGGCGGCGGATACGGGGGTTGCGGGGCGCCCACCCGTGAGGGCCAATTGTTCGACCAGGCGTCGGGGCTGCGGGGTCGTCGGTGCCTACGTCTCGGGGCTCTGCCCCGGACCCCGCTGCTCAATCGCCGCAGGGGCTTAATGAGCGACACGGGTGCGGAGCTCTTTCGCCCTGCGGAGGCCCGCCGGGTAGGGGAGGGAGTGGCCGAGGTGGGTGGCGTGGGTGAGGGCTGCTGCGGCTTCCGTGGGGGAGGCCAGGTGGGAGAGGGCCGCGGACCGGGCCAGGTGGGCCTCCGCCTCGGCCAGGCGTTCGCCGGTGCGTTCGGCTCGGGTGGCCTCCGCCGTCGCGAGTTCCAGGGCGAGGCGGGGGCGGCCCGCGTCGAGCTGGGCCCAGGCGGTCAGGGACGGCGCGGCGTCGGGGCAGTCGGCGAGGGCGCGCAGGGCCGCTTCGGGACGGCCGGTGCGCAGGGCGAGTTCGGCGCGGGCGGTGCCGACCTCGTGGCGGGCCTGGCGGTCGCCCAGGTGGTCGGCGGCGGGGGCGGCGCGGTCGAGGAGGTCCGCGGCCGCCGACGTGTCCCCGGTCCGCAGCCGGACCAGCGCCAGCGTCGCGAGCGCGTACGGCAGGCACCAGGCGCCGTCGCCCTCCGCGAGGGTCACGGAGGCCTCGGCGAGGGCGGTGGCCTCGTCGAACTGCTCCAGGAGGAGGTGGAGTTCGGCCAGGTTCAGGCGTTCGAAGGACGCCGCTGTCGGATTGCCGGAGCGGTCGGCGAGGTCGAGGGCGCGTTCGCCGCTCTCGACCGCCTCGCGCAGCCGGCCGTGGCGGCGCGCGTTCTCCCGCAGCGTGGACAGGACCGTGCCGAGCAGCGTCGGATCGCCGTACGCCTCGGCCGGGGCGAGCGCCCGGTCGCCGGCCTCGCGGGCCTCGGTGAGGCGGCCCGAGAGGCCCAGGTTGGTGGCCTGGAGGGCGTAGGAGCGGGCGATCAGGCCCTGGCCGCGGGCTCCGGGGACCCGGCGTGCGGCGTCCAGGGCCCGGCGGGCGGCGGCGTACCCGTCGTCGTACTCGCCCCTGACGCTGTGCAGCATGGCGTGGGACAGGTGGTGCACGGCGAGGGGTTCGGGGGCGGTGTCCGGGGCGGCGGGGTGGGCGCGGAGCGCGTCGGCGGCGGCGTCGAGGGCGCCGGTGCGGGCGAGGGACTCGGCGAGGCGGGCCGCCGTGAGCACCGCGTCGTCGTGGGCGCCGCGCCGGACGAACTCGGCGAGGGCCTGCCGCAGCGCTTCGGCCGCCTCCTCGAAGTGGCCCATCCGGGCGAGCACTTGGCTGTGGGCCAGGCGGGCGCGGGCCGCGTCGACGTCGAGGCGGGCGACGAGGTCGCGGTAGTAGCGGTCGGCGGTGTCGTTGGCGTAGAGGGCGGCGGCGCGTTCGGCGGCGCGGCGCAGGTATTCGGCGGCGCGCGGGTCGTCGGCGCGGGCGAAGTGCGAGGCGAGCGCGTCGACGGCGTCGGGGCGGCGGGCGAGGACGGCCTGCGCGAACGCGCCGTGCAGCTGCCTGCGGCGGACCGCGGTCAGCCGCTCGTAGCAGGTGAGGCGGACCAGCGGATGCCGGAAGGCGAGGCCCGGTTCGGGGCGCCCGGCGACCACGACCTGCCGCTCCTCCGCCAGGGCGGCCCCGATGGCCCGCTCGACCGCGTCGGCGGCCGCGGCCCCCGTCATCGGCGGGCGCAGGCCGTGCTCGGCGACGTCGAGGAGTTCGGACAGGGCCGCCTCTCCCCCGGCCACGGACAGCGCCTCGACCAGGCGGCGCGCGTCGGGGTCGAGCCGTACGAGCCGGTCCGCCACCAGCTCCCGCACGCCCTGGGGCGCGCTCGCGTCGGCCTGGCCCGCGGGCAGGTCGCGGGCGAGTTCGAGGGCGAACAGCGGGTTGCCGAGGGAGAGTTCCCACACCCGGTGCTCCTGCCCGGGGCGCGGCGCCGCGTCGCGTGCCACCGCGAGGCACGCCTCCCGGTCGAGCGGGCCCAACTCCTCGCGTACGGCGAGTCGTTGGCGTACGAGGAAGCTGAGGACGGAGCGGCGTGCGTCGTCTTCCGGGAGTTCCTCCTCGCGGTACGTCACGAGGAACCGCAGCCGGATGCCGCGGTCCGCCGCCCGTCGGGCCAGATGGCTCATGAGCTGGTACGAACCGCTGTCGGCGGCGTGCAGGTCGTCGAGGACCGCGAGCACCGGGCGGGCCGCGGCCAGATCGCCGAGCAGGGCGGCGCCCGCCCGGAACAGCCGGTCCCGCTCCTCCTCGGGGCTGCGCTCCCCCGGCGTGCGCACCTGCCCCAACGACGGCAGGAACGCGGCGAGTTCGGGGTACTCGGCGCCGATCCGCGCGCGTTGCCCGGCGTCGTGCTCGGCCAGCCACCCGTCGAGCGCGTCGGCGAACGCCCCGTACGGCGTGTACCCCTCCGCGTCCTGGCCGCCGCCCCACAGCACGGCCGTGCCGGACGCCGCGGCCCGGCGCGCCACCTCGCCGACCAGGCGCGTCTTGCCGACGCCCGGCTCGCCGATGAGCAGCGTGACCGGTGGCCCGTCGGCGGCGAGGAGCCGGGCGAGCACCGCGTCGCGGCCGTGCAGCGGGGTGGCGGGGGCGGCCCGCAGCAGCGCTGGCAACGTTGTCGTCACGGGGACCGGGGCGGGCGCCGCCGCGAGGGCCGCGCGGTGCAGCCGCTCCGTCTCGGGCCCGGGCCGGACGCCGAGTTCCGTATCGAGCGCCTCGCGGCACACGTGGTACTGGTGCAGGGCACGCCGCCGCAGGCCCTGGCGCAGGGCGGCGTCCATGAGGACGCGGTGGGCCAGCTCCTCCGCGGGGCTGGTGGCGAGGACCTGTTCCGCGGCGGTGGCCGCGTCCGCCGCCGCACCGGCCGCCAGGTGCGCCTGGGCGAGGCCGAGCAGCAGCCGCTCCTTCAGCAGGGCGAGCCGCTCGCGGCGCTCGTCGGCCCAGCTCGCGTAGCGGTCCTCGGGGAGCAGCTCGCCGGTGAACAGGCCGAGCGCGGCGGCCAGTTCGGCCACCCCCGCGTCGGTGAGCGCCGCCTCCGCCGCGGTCTCCGCCGCGTCGGCGTCGATCCGTACCGTCCGCGGGTCGAGGTAGAGCATCCCGCCGTCGGATATGAGATACGAGGACGCGGCGCGCGGCGCCAGTTCGGGTTCCAGGGCGTGCCTGGCGGCGTGCAGGGCGACGCGGAGGCTGCCCGTGGCCGACGACGGGTCGGCTTCGGGCCAGCAGATGTCCATGGCCTGTTCGCGGTGGAGGCGGTGTCCGGGGGTCACGGCGAGCAGCTTCACCAGGGTCCTGGCGCCGGGCCGGGGCCAGCGTCCGGCGGGTTCGGGGCCGCCGTCACGAGTGGCCCGGAAACCGTCGAAAAGGTGCAGACGCAGCAGCGGGGCACCGGAGTCGGGGCTGTCTTCCGTGCGTGGTGCGTCCATGAGGGCGCCACTGTAACCGAGCACGCCGAGGACCCCCTGGGCGTGTGCCCAGGGGGTCGGCCGCCGTCCGGTTCAGGTCAGGACAGCTTGAACGTCGACATCTGGTGGATGCCGTCGTCCAGGGAGAGGACGCCGCCGCCGAGCAGCTCAGCCGTCCGGTTGACGCCGAGGTGGTCGTAGTTCAGCGAGATCATCTCGTCGGTGCCGTCGCCGTCGAGGTCGGCGGCGAGGTAGCTGCGGCCGCCCATGAGGTTGGCGCCGCCGATGCCGGACTGGAACACGTTGCCGTTGTTCAGCTGCGACGGGTCGTACGCGGCGAGGCCCGCCTCGGTGCCACCGGCGAGCAGGCGCCGGCCGCCGGGTCCGTCGATGAATCCGGCCGTGCGCAGCGGCGCGATCACCGAGGCGTACGTGTCCTCCTTGCCCTCGCCCGGGTAGCCCTTGAACGTGCCGAAGCTGAGCTGGTACAGCGGGTCGCCCTGGCCGTCGATGAAGTAATTGCCGTGCGACCAGGGGCTGCCGCCCAGGATCTGACGGATCAGCTCGCCGGTGCGCCCGTCCCGGATCTCGGTCACCACGCGCGGCGAGGCCGTGGCCATGTCGCCCGACACCGTCGGGTCGGCCTTGATGATCCAGGTCCAGACGACCGCGTGGCCGTCGGCGTACGGGATCTTCGGCGAGGCGAAGACGCCCTTGCTCAGCACCGCGCCGTGCAGCTTGCCGTCGGCCGCCCTGCTCGGGGCCTTCGGGTCGGCGGTCCATCGCACGGCGCCCTTGCCGTCGAGGGCGACGCCGTTCACGACGGCGTCGGGGGCGTTGAGCGCGCCGAGGCTGCTGTACTGCGTGTAGATCCGCCCGCCCGAGACGACCGTGTCGGAGAAGGCCACGTCGCCCGCGCCCGAGGGCGCCGCGTACGACCACAGCTGGGTGCCGCTCGCGTCGTACACGCGCAGGGCGTCGCTCGGGACGAGGATCTCGGCCCTGCCGTCGTCGGTCACGTCGGCGACGGTCACCGAGCGGATGTACGCGCCCTTGCCGTCGATCGTCGACAGGGCCTTGCCGGTCCTGCCGTCGAGCACGGCGGTCGCGCTCTCGGCGGCCACGACGACGTCGTCCGTGCCGTCGCCGTTCACGTCACCGGTCGCGATGTCGTGCACCTCGCCGGGGACGGTGGCCTGCCACAGCTTCTTCGGGGAACCGTCGACGAGCGACGTACCGGAGTACGCCCACACGCCGCGCGAGGAGCCGCCGACGGCGACGTCCTTCTTGCCGTCGCCGTCGAAGTCCGCGGCCCCGCCGTGGTTCACGTCGCCCTGGAGCGGGGTCAGGTGCTTCTGGCTGCCGCTGCCCAGGCTGTAGTCGCGGATGTTCTGCTGCTGGTCGACGGTGCGGACGTAGTCGCCGCCGCCGGCGGAGTACAGCTGCTGGTACATCGGCGACGAGTTCAGGCCGTGCTGCCGCCACTTGACCTTGCCGCCGCCGGTGAACGCCGTCAGCGAGCCGTAGCGCAGGCCGCCGACGTTGCGCGCGTCGCTGATGTCCTGGTCGTCCTGCGCGGTGGCGTAGAGCGCGCCGCCCTTGGCCGCGAGGTTCCAGGTGCTGGGGCCGTCACCGTGATTGTCGGCGGAACGCTTGGTCGTGTACGTCCACTTGACCGTGGAGCCGTCCGAGCCGTCCAGGACCCGGATCGTGCCGGCGTTGACGTAGAACGACGAGGTGTACGTCGACTCGCTGACCGCGATCTCGGCGCCGCCGCCCGTCGCCGCGTCGCCGACCGTCAGGGCCGTGGGCAGGGCGTTGACCCGGCTGTCGAGCGTGCTGCGCCTGCCGTCGGCCAGGTCGTACGCGGCGATCTCGTAGCGCACCGCGTCGGAGGAGTCCGCCTGCTCCAGGGCGACGATCCGGTCGCGGGAGGCGTCGAGGCGGAGCTGGCGACCGTAAAGGGCGCTGTCCGTCTGCCACTTGACCGAGCCGTCGGCCGTGTCGAGGACGAGGGTGCGCCCGCGCGAGGCGTTCGCGTCGGTCTTGCGCAGGTCCCAGACCGCGGCGACCCTGCCGTCGCCGACGGCCTCCAGGGCGCCCCAACTGACGCCCGCGGTGGTGCCGGTGTCGTACGTCCAGGTGTGGTCCGGGGTCAGCTTCCCGTCGGCGTACGAGAAGCGGATGCCGGTGAGGGTGGACGTCTCCGTCGCGGGCGCGTTCTGGTTCAGGCGCGGCGCGTTGGCGACGAGCAGGGTGCCGTCGACCACCTTGATGTTGGTGGCGTACGAGTACAGCTTCGACCACACGGTCGTGCCGGTTTTCCCGTCGAGGACCGTCACGAAGGTGCCGGACTTCAGCGACGATCCGGGCGAGCTGATCAGCCGGGGGTCGCCGATGCCGACGGACGCGGAGAACACGATGTCCTTCGTGCCGTCACCGGTCAGGTCGGCGGTGTCGAAGCCCTGGTCCGAGTAGGGCGCGTACGGGGCGACCGCGTTGTAGCCCATGACGATCCGCGCCGGGTACGGCTCGGTCCGCCAGACCTGCAGCGGCTTGGCCTGCCAGTCCTTGTAGTACGAGGCGTTGGTGCGCGCCCAGGCGGTGGAGCCGTCGGCCTTGTGCAGCTGGACGTTGCCGAGGCTGTGCACGGTGAAGTAGCTGCCGTCGGAGCCTGCCGGGGCGGTCGCGGCGAGGCCGCGTGCGCCTTCCAGGGTGGACTTGTTGGTGAAGGTGACCTTGGTGGAGGGGTCGGCCGTGGCGTCCGCGGTGGAATCGCCCTCGGCGGCCTCCTCGTCGCCGGCGGTGGGGGCGTTGTCCCCGTACACGTCGACGTTGACGTGGTCGGCGAGCTTCTCGGCCTCGGCACTGGTCAGCTTCGCCGCGGTGCCCGCGTCGTCGGCGGCCAGGACGGGCGGCGCCGCCGTCAGCGTCAGGCCCGCCGCGACCAGGGCGGAGGCGAGCGTCAGGGCCCGCCGGGAGGTGGTGGCTCTCATGATCACTTGGCTCCCTGCGCGATGCGGATCGCCGAACCGGCCGTGAGCACGGCCTGGTTGTGCGCGTACTGGAGGGCGTCGGTGCCGGCCTGGTTCTCGATGCCGACGGTGGCGGAGGCGCCCGCTCCGGGCACGGCCTTGTACTGGAAGTCGATCGCGCCGGAGGCCTCGTCGAAGACGGCCTCGAAGGTGGCCCGCTCGCCGTTCGCGAAGAGCGCGTTGTTCCAGACGACCGCGAACTTCCGGTTGCCCGTGGTGCCGGTGGTGGCCGTCTGCACGCTCGACTTCTTGTCGAGGCTCAGGTCGTCCCAGAGCGGGGCGACGATCCCGTTCGGCTCGCCCTCCGTCGGCAGCGCCTCGTTGGCGTAGTCGCCCAGGCGCGGCGACAGGAAGTTGACCAGGCCGTTGGTGGTGACGGCGGCGCTCGTGTACTTCACGCCGTAGAAGGTGACCGGGAACGGCAGTGCGACCGTCCTGGCGTCCTCGTCACCGCTCAGCGCGACCTTGGTCGAGCCGGGGATCCAGGAGTACGTGGCCGGGGCGCAGGAGTTGCCCGAGTGGTCGCTGCGTTCCGGGAGCCGGACGGTGCGGTTCTCGTCGCCGTCGACCGTCAGCCCGGCCGCGTACCCGCCGTTGCACAGGAGGGGTTCGGTGGGCGTCACGGACAGCGTGTACGTGCCCTCGGCGACCTTCGGCAGCGTGAACGTGCCGTCGGAGCCGGAGGTGACTGAGTCGACCGGGGTGCCGGGGATCTCGACCCTGGCCTTGGCCAGCGGCTTTCCGGTGACGTCGAGGACGGTGCCGGTGACGGCGTGCCGCGGCAGGACGGTGAGCGCGATGTCCTGGGTCAGCGGGCTGCCGGAGGTCAGCTCGACGCCGGAGAGCGTCCTGGTCGCGTAGCCGTACTCGGCGACGGTGAAGTCGTACGTGCCCGGGACCAGCGCCAGCTTGTACGTGCCCTGGGGGCCGGTGGTCACCTTGTGGTCGCCGTCGGCGCCGGCGGCCTTGACGGTGATGCCGGAGACGGCCTCGCCGGTGTCCTTGTCGGTGATCCTCCCGGTGACGTCGACGGCGTCGCGCGGCGCCTTGGCGACGGAGGCGAGGATGTCGAGCTTGCCCTCACCCCACACGTTGTTCATGCCGGCGGTGCCGCCGCAGTGCGTGTCGTCCACGTCGCGGGCGCCCTCGTCGAGGAGCCTGCGCGTCTCGTCGATGTTGCTGATCAGCGACGGGGCGGCCGACCACAGCAGGGCCACCGATCCGGCGACGTGCGGTGTCGCCATCGACGTACCGCTGATGGTGTTGTACGAGCCGCCCGGCCACGCCGAGGTGATGTCGACGCCCGGCGCCGAGATGTTCGGCTTGGCCGAACCGTCCACCAGGGAGGGGCCGAAGCCGGAGAAGTCGGCGATCGTGCCTGCGGAGTCGTACGCGCCGACACCGTAGGCCGGGGCCTGCGCGCCGGGCGCGGCCGTGGTCGAACAGGTCTTGCCGTCACCGTCGTTGCCCGCGGCGAACGCCTCGAAGATGCCCGCGGAGTTCCACGCCTCGACGATGTCCTGGTAGAACGTCGTCTGCCCGCCGCCCCACGAGTTGTTGACGATGTTCGGGGCGAGGTCCGGGCGCGGGTTCTGCCCGTTGCGGTCGGTCGGCGCGAGGATCCACTGGCCGGCGGCGAGCGTGTCGGCGTCGACGCACTCGCCTCTCGATCCCGCGCAGGCCTTGGCGGCCATCCACCGCGCGTTCGGCGCGACCCCGATGCCGTTCTTGCCGGCGATCGTGCCCATGGTGTGGGTGCCGTGGCCGTTGTCGTCGCACGGCGTGCTGCTGGTGGCGCAGGTGCCGGTCGCGTCGTAGAAGTTGTAGTCGTTCGTGACCGTGCCGTCGCCGTTGTTACCGCGGTAGTTGGCAGCGAGGTCCGGGTGGTCTGCCTGCACACCGGAGTCGACGCTGGCGACGACGATGCCCTCGCCGCGGTCCTCGTACTGGTCCCATACCTGGTCGGCCTTGATGTCGGAGATGCCCCAGGCGGGGGTGGCGTCGCCGACGGCGTCGCCCTCGGCGGTCGTGCGCGAGTCGCTGACCTTGGCGTCGGACGTCTCCATGCCGTCGAGCCGGTACGTCCGCGACTTGACGAGCTCCTTGACGTCGGGGCGCTTCGCGAGCCGCTCGACGAGGTCCTGGTCGCCGCGGACCTTGACTGCGTTGGCGATCCAGTAGTCCTCGTGCCCGACCTTCTCCTTGTCGAGGAAGGCGGTGAGCGGCTTCTGGCTCTCGGCGGCATGGGACTTCAACGCCTTGTACGCGGCCGTGGCGGCCTTCGCGTGCGTGCGCTGCTTCTTCGCGGCCAGCAGGTCGGCCCTGTCTTTGAGGACGACGAAGAAGGTGGCGTCGCCGCCCTGGGAGACGGCCTTGTCCAGAGCGGAGTCGACGGCGGCCGACGTGGGGGCGGGTCCTGCGACGGCGGGTATCGCGCCGGCCAGCAGAGCGGCGGCCGCGGTCAGCGACGCCGCCGCCCAGGCGGTTCGTCTGCGCCTCGGCGGTCGGGGCAGGGGCATCGGGCACTCCTCGGGGAGGGTACGGGGTGCCCGAAACCTAGGAAGCGGCCGTTACTGCGCCATTACAGCCCCGGTGGCCCGCCCGGCGACCCGGCCCGTCACAGGTTCAGCCCCCGCGCCCGCAGCCACGGCAGCGGATCGATGCCCGAGCCGAACCGCGGCGTGACGCGCACCTCGAAGTGCAGATGCGCGCCGCTGACGTTGCCGGTCGCGCCGGACAGGCCGAGCGCCTCGCCCGCGTCGAGCCGGTCTCCGGTCCTGACGCCGATCCGGGACAGGTGGGCGTACTGCGTGTAGTAGCCGTCGGCGTGCCGGACGACGACCTGGTTGCCGAAGCCGTCGCCGCAGCCCGTGTGGACGACGGTGCCCGCGCCGACCGCCCGCACCGTTGTCCCGGTGGGCACGGCGAAGTCCTGGCCGGTGTGCGTGTGCGACCACAGGCGGCCGCCCGAGCCGAAGCCCGCCGACAGCGGGGCGGGGCTCACCGGCTTCACCCAGGCCCGCCCCTTGCCGCCCCGGTCGTGCGCGCCGATGTCACCGCGCCCGCACGCCCCGCCCCCGGACGGCATCGGCGGCCCGGCCGCGAGGGCCCGCGCCCGGGCCCGCCGCACCTCCTCCTCGGCCCGCTCCAGCTTCGCCTCGATGTCGTCACGGGCGGCCGAGCGGCGCCGCTCCTGCGCCTTGAGCCCCTTCACCAGCCGGGCGGACTCGGCGCGCCGGTCGGCGACCCGGTCCCTGGACGCGGTGACGCGGTCGGTGAGCTGCCGGGCGGCGCGGTCGCCGCGGCCCGCGCGGACGGTGGCGTCGAGGGCCCGCTGCGGGGAGGACGAGGTGAGCAGCGGGAGCATCGTGCCGAGGCCCGACGCGCCCCGGTACGCGCTGCGCGCCTGGCGCCCGAGGGTGGCCCTGAGCGCGTCGAGCCTGCGCTGCTCGGCGGCCTGCCTTCTGGTGACCTCGGCGAGCCGGCGCTCGCCCTTGCGCGCGGCGGCCCGTGCCTTCTCGTGCGCGGCGACGGCCTTCGACGCCTCGTGCATGAGGTGCCCGGCGCGGACCGAGAGCTG
Source organism: Streptomyces sp. NPDC059897 (assembly GCF_042730865.1). Taxonomy (NCBI): domain Bacteria; kingdom Bacillati; phylum Actinomycetota; class Actinomycetes; order Kitasatosporales; family Streptomycetaceae; genus Streptomyces; species Streptomyces sp. NPDC059897. The sequence continues at coordinate 10,404 of NZ_JBHWKQ010000019.1, forward strand.
TCCGATGCCGGGACCGTCGTCCGCGGACGCCCGTCCGGCGCATGGGACGAGGAGCGCGGCGACCGCCGCGGCCACGCATGCTGCCGTCCCCGTACGCCGTGTTCCGTTCCGTCGTACACATCGCATCGACCGAATGTCGCAAAAAGTACAAGCCGGACGGCCGTACGTCGCCGCGTCGCCCGCCCCGAGTCCATCGGACGTACTACACGCGACGATCGTCACAGGTGGCCCTGTATCGACCGCGTGTACCCTTGACGTGCAAGCGAAGGGGAGTAGCCCCGCGAACCGGTCGTCGACACACTGGAACCCCCGGGTTCCCGGTGGCCGGGCTCGGACCGCCTCGGCGGGACGGGTGGGCGAGACCTTCGACCAGGCAGAACACAGCACACGTACGCAACCGTGCCTACGTGTGTCCGCTGCCGGGTCGAGTGGTCCTCCCTACGCAGCGGGGCGGGGACCGCGCCGATCCGGCCCGCACAGAAAGCGTCCCCATGGACCTCGATCCCCTGGCGATCGTCACCGCCTTCGGACTGATCTTCCTCGCCGAACTCCCGGACAAGACCATGTTCGCCTCACTGGCCATGGGCACCCGGATGAAGCCCCTGTACGTCTGGTTCGGCACGTCCGCCGCGTTCCTCGTGCACGTCGCCATCGCCGTCGGCGCGGGCTCGCTGCTCGGCCTGCTGCCCGGCTGGATCGTGAAGGTCGTCTCCGGCCTGATGTTCCTCTTCGGCGCGTTCATGCTCCTCAAGGGCGGCGACGACGAGGACGACGAGGACGCGGCGGGCGCGAAGACCGTCACCGGTTTCTGGCCGGTCTTCGGCACGGCGTTCATGGCCGTGTTCATCAGCGAGTGGGGCGACCTCACGCAGATCACCACCGCCAACCTGGCGGCCACGAACGGCACCTGGTCGACCGCCATCGGCTCCTGGGCGGCCCTGATGTCCGTGTCCGCGCTCGCGCTGGTCGCCGGGCGGTTCATCGCCAAGCGGGTGCCGCTCAAGACCGTTCAGCGCATCGGCGGCTTCTGCATGCTCGCGCTGGCCATCTGGTCGTTCGCCGAGGTGTTCACCGGCTGACGCACCATGGCGCGCTTGACCGGGCACCTTCCACGCATGCAAAATGCATGCATGGTGGCACTGCAGATTCGTGACGTTCCGGACGAGGTCCGCGCCATACTGGCCGACCGCGCCCAGCAACTGGGCCAGTCCCTCCAGGCGTACCTCCTGAACCTCGTCACCGACGAAGCGAAGCGGGCGGACAATCTCGCGCTCCTCCGGGCTTTCGAGGACCGTACGGACGGCAGCGCCGAGCCCATGGCGGACACCGTCGCCGAGATCGAGGCCGCACGCGAGGAGCGGCTCCGGTGATCGTCGTGGACGCGTCCGTGCTCACCGAGGCACTGACCGGCGACGGCACGGTGGGCAAGGCCGCGCGCGCCCGGCTCATGCGCGACAACCACTGGGCCGCGCCCGAGCACCTCGTCGTGGAGACCTTCCACGCGGTCCGCGGCCGGCGACTCGGCAGCAAGATCACACAGGAGCGGGCCGACGCCGCGATCGCGGCGCTGGCCCGCATGTCGATCGAGACCGTTGACGTGCAGCGCCTCCTGCCGCGCATGTGGGAGTTGCGCGCCAACGTTTCCGGCTACGACGCCGCGTACATCGCGGCAGCCGAAACCTTCGCGTGCCCCCTGGTCACGGGCGACGCACGGCTGAGCCGCTGCAAGGCCGCCCGCTGTGAGGTCGAGGTCATCAGCTGACCGGATTCGACCGCTCTCCCTCTTGCCCTGCCCCCGACCGATGGCAGAACGTGACGTCCTGACGCCGGAACCACGGCGCACCGCACCGAGGGAGAATCCGTGAGCGCCACCAGTCGCACGAGCCAAGCCGATGTCATCGTCGTGGGAGCGGGCCTCGCCGGGCTCGTCGCGACGTACGAACTCACTCGCGCGGGCAAGCGAGTCGTGCTGGTCGACCAGGAGAACGAGGCGAACCTCGGGGGCCAGGCGTTCTGGTCGCTCGGCGGGCTCTTCCTCGTCGACAGCCCCGAGCAGCGCCGCATGGGCATCAAGGACTCCTACGAGCTGGCCCTCGCCGACTGGCTCGGCTCCGCCGGCTTCGACCGCGAGGACGAGGACCACTGGCCTCGCAAGTGGGCCGAGGCGTATGTGCGGTTCGCCGCCGGGGAGAAGCGGGACTACCTCCTCGGGCTCGGCCTGAAGGTGACCCCGAACGTGGGGTGGGCCGAGCGCGGCTCCGGGACCGCGACCGGGCACGGGAACTCCGTGCCGCGCTTCCACATCACGTGGGGGACGGGCCCCGAGGTCGTGCGCGTCTTCCGCGAGCCCGTCGTCGAGGCCGCCGAGCGCGGGCTCGTCGACTTCAAGTACCGGCACCAGGTCGACGAGTTGATCGTCGAGGACGGCGCCGCCGTCGGCGTGCGCGGCTCGCTGCTCGAACCCTCCGACGCGGCGCGCGGCGTCGCCTCCTCCCGCGAAACGGTCGGCGACTTCGAACTGCGCGCCAAGGCCGTGATCGTGACCTCGGGCGGCATCGGCGGGAACCACGAACTGGTCAAGAAGAACTGGCCTGTTGAGCGGATGGGCGGCCCCGCCCCCGAGTCGATGGTCACCGGCGTCCCCGCGTACGTCGACGGGCGCATGCTGGAGATCGCCGAGGGCGCGGGCGCCTCCCTCGTGAACCGCGACCGCATGTGGCACTACACCGAGGGCCTCAAGAACTGGGACCCGGTCTGGCCGGGCCACGGCATCCGGATCATCCCGGGCCCGTCCTCGCTGTGGCTGGACGCGGAGGGCAGGCGGCTGCCCGCACCGCTCTTCCCCGGCCACGACACCCTCGCCACGCTCAAGCACATCACCGGGACGGGCCACGACCACACCTGGTTCATCCTGACCCGCGCCATCGTGGAGAAGGAGTTCGCGCTCTCCGGGTCCGAGCAGAACCCCGACATCACCGGCAAGGACCTCAAGCTGGTCCTGCAGCGCGTGAAGAAGGGCGCACCGGGACCGATCCAGGCGTTCCTCGACAAGGGCGCGGACTTCGTCCTCCAGCGGAACCTGAAGGACCTCGTCGCCGGGATGAACGAGCTGACGCCCGACACCCCCGTCTCCTACGAGCAGGTGGAGCGCGAGATCGTCGCCCGCGACCGCGAGGTCGCCAACGGGTACTCCAAGGACCTCCAGCTGATGGCGATCCGCAACGCCCGCTCGTACCTCTTCGACCGCCTCACCCGCGTCGCCAAGCCGCACCGCCTCCTCGACCCGGCGCAGGGCCCGCTGATCGCCGTACGCCTGCACGTCCTCACCCGCAAGACGCTCGGCGGTCTGGAGACGAACCTCGACTCGCAGGTCGTGCGGCCCGACAAGTCCGTCTTCGAAGGGCTCTACGCGGCCGGGGAGGTCGCCGGATTCGGCGGCGGCGGCGTGCACGGGTACAACGCGCTGGAGGGGACCTTCCTCGGCGGCTGCATCTTCTCCGGACGCGCCGCCGGGCGCGCGCTCGCCCGGAGCCTCGCATGAGTACGCGGGGCACGGCCCTGGTGACAGGGGCCTCCTCGGGCATCGGGGCGGCGGTCGCGGCGGCGCTGCTCAAGCGCGGCTACAAGGTGTACGGGACCAGCAGGGACCCCCGGAAGGTCGCCGCACCGGTGCCGGGCGTGGAGTATCTGCCGCTCGACCTCTCCGACGAGGAGAGCATCGAGACCCTCGCGCGGTCGGTCGGCGAGGTCGACGTGCTCGTCAACAACGCCGGGGAATCGCAGAGCGGCCCGTTCGAGGAGCTGCCGATGGACGCGGTGCGGCGGCTGTTCCAGCTCAACGTGTTCGGGGCGGTGCGGCTGTCGCAGCTGCTGCTGCCGGGGATGCGGGAGCGGCGGCGCGGCCGGGTGGTGATGGTCGGCTCGATGCTGGCCAGCTTCCCGCTCGCGTACCGGTCCTCCTACGTCGCCTCGAAGGCCGCCGTCAAGGGCTTCGCGAGCGCGGCGCGGCGCGAGTACGCCCCGTACGGCGTCGGGATCACGACGGTCGAGCCGGGCTCCATCGCCACCGGCATCAGCGAACGGCGCACCCAGTACGTGGCGCAGGACTCGCCCTTCCGGGCCGCCTACGACACGATGCTCGCCGCCCTCAACTCCAATGAGGCGCACGGGATCTCGGCCGAGAAGGTCGCCGCGAAGATCGTCACCGCGATCGAGGCGGGACGGCCGAGGCCGCTGTACGCGGTGGGCAGCAACGCGCCCCTCGTGTTCGCGCTGCGCCGGGCGCTGCCCCGCGCGGCGGCCGAACGGATGGTGGCCAGGAGGCACGGGCTCAAGTAGGGGCAGGGGATTCCGGCGGCCGGGGCCCCTGTACACGGCCGCCGAAACCACTCGCACAGATATGCGTGAGAGCTATACCGGGACGGGGCACTCGGGCGTACATTCGCTTCACCGTCGGCGCACGCACGGTCGCGCGGATGAATTGCGTCGGTGCTCTTCATCCCACGCCCGGGCCTGTCGAAGGCGGCGTGCAGGCGCAGCACAGCGGGAGCACCTGCGAAGGCCGGCCCGGCCGCTCCCCTCGGAAAGCACCATTCCGGTCGGGCCGAGCCGCTCCCCGGCGGATTGTCCGCGGGGCCAGGCACACTGGGGCCATGACTGAGAGCAACGGGGGCACGCCGCCCGCCACCGAGTCCATGCCCGACTGGGAGAAGCGGTTCCGGGCGCCGCGCGTCTCGCTGCCCGACTGGGCGGAGGACGCGCCGGACCGCTCCCTGTTCGTGTCGAACGCGACGGGGACGTACGAGCTGTACGCCTGGGACCGGGCCACGGGCGAGCAGCGCCGCGCGACGGACCGGGCGAACGGGACGACGGACGGCGTGCTCACGCCCGACGGCGCGTGGATCTGGTGGTTCAACGACACGGACGGGGACGAGTTCGGGACCTGGCTGCGCCAGCCCTTCGGGGGCGGCGAGGACGTCGAGGCGGTCCCCGGCCTCGCACCGTCCTACCCGGCGGGCCTCGCCCTCGGCCGCGACGGGCACACGGCCGTGATCGGCTGCTCCACGGACGAGGACGGCACGACGATCCACGTCGTACGCCCGGGGTCCGACTCCCCGGCCGAGATCTACCGGCACCGCGAGTCCGCGGGCGTCGGCGACCTGTCGCACGACGGGACGCTGATCGCGATCGAGCACACCGAGCACGGCGACGCGATGCACGGGGCGCTGCGCGTCCTCCGGCTCGACGGCTCGACGGTCGCGGAGCTCGACGACTCCAAGGGCGGCACCGAGGAGCTCGGCCTCGAAGTGCTCGGCTTCGCGCCCGTGGCCGGCGACACCCGGCTGCTCGTCGGGCACCAGCGGCGCGGCCGCTGGGAGCCGATGGTCTGGGACGTCGCGACCGGCGAGGAGAGGGACCTGGCGCTCGACCTGCCGGGCGACGTGTCGGCGGAGTGGTACCCGGACGGCTCGGCGCTGCTCGTCGTGCACGAATTCGAGGCCCGCGGCGAGCTGTGGCGCTACGAGTTCGCGACGGGCGCCCTGACGAAGGTCGACACCCCCGTCGGCTCGGTCTCGGGCGCCTCCGCGCGGCCCGACGGCAGCGTCGAATACCTGTGGTCGTCGGCCGCCGAGCCGTCGGTCGTCCGCTCCACCACGGGCGCGGTGATCCTCGACCCGCCCGGCATGAAGGCCCCGGCCTCCGTGCCCGTCGAGGACGTGTGGGTGGAGGGCCCCGGCGGCCGCATCCACGCCCTCGTACAGAAGCCGGCGGGCGCGAGCGGTCCGCTGCCCACCGTGTTCGAGATCCACGGCGGGCCGACCTGGCACGACTCCGACGCCTTCGCGGCGGGCCCGGCGGCCTGGGTCGACCACGGGTACGCGGTGGTGCGGGTCAACTACCGGGGCTCGACCGGATACGGCCGTGAGTGGACGGACGCGCTCAAGCACCGCGTCGGCCTGATCGAGCTGGAGGACATCGCTGCGGTGCGCGAGTGGGCCGTCTCCTCCGGGCTCGCCGACCCCGATCGGCTCGTCCTCGCGGGCGGCTCCTGGGGCGGCTATCTGACGCTGCTCGGCGTCGGCACGCAGCCCGGCGCGTGGGCCGTGGGTCTCGCCGCGGTGCCGGTCGCCGACTACGTCACGGCGTACGAGGACGAGATGGAGGCCCTCAAGGCCCTCGACCGCACGCTGTTCGGCGGTTCGCCGGAAGAGGTCCCCGAGCGGTACCGCGTCTCGTCCCCGATCACGTACGTCGACGACGTGAAGGCGCCGGTCTACATCTCGGCGGGGGTCAACGACCCGCGGTGCCCGCTCCAGCAGATCCTCAACTACGTGGACCGGCTCGCGGCCCGCGACGCGACCCACGAGGTGTACCGGTACGAAGCGGGGCACGGCTCGCTCGTCGTCGAGGAGCGCATCAAGCAGGTCGCGCTCGAACTCGACTTCGCGAAGCGCCACTTGCCGAACTGACCGGCCCCGCCGGGCAAGGGAGGGGCCGGTGCGCGGGTCTTTATTTCGGACCCCGTACCGTGGGGGTGTGTACCGGTTCCTCCTGACCCCGCGCTGGTGGGGGATCAACATCTTCGTCCTGCTCGCGATCCCCGTGTGCATCTTCATGGGCTCGTGGCAGCTCAGTCGTTTCGAGGGCCGGGTGCAGGACCACCAGTCCGCGGCCGAGCAGTCGCGGGTCAACGAGAAGGCGGCGCCCCAGCCGCTCGACTCGCTGCTGCCCGTCGACCAGAAGACCTCCGGGAAGCGGGCCACGGCCACCGGCCACTACGGCAAGCAGCTCCTGGTGCCCCAGCGGGACCTCGGCGAGCGCAGCGGCTTCTACGTCGTGACGCTCCTCAAGGTCGAGGACACGGGGAAGGCGCTGCCGGTGGTGCGCGGCTGGGTGCCCGGCAAGGCGTCCGCCGCGAAGGCGCCCGCCGCGCCGAAGGGCGAGGTCTCGGTCGTCGGGGCGCTCCAGGCCTCGGAGTCCCCGACCTCCAGCGGGGTGACCACCGCGGGTGGCCTTCCCGCCGGGCAGGTCGGCGTGATCAGCGCGGCATCCCTGGTGAACCTGGTGCCGTACGACGTGTACGACGGGTGGGTCACGCTCGACAAGGCGGACTCCGGGATGACGGCGGTGCCGGCCTCCGCGCCCGAGGGCAGCGGGCTCGACCTCAAGGCGTTCCAGAACCTCGGGTACACGGGTGAGTGGTTCGTGTTCGCCGGGTTCGTGGTGTTCATGTGGTTCCGCCTGGTGCGCCGCGAGGCGGAGGCCCTCCGGGATGCGGAACTGGGTATCGCTGAACCGGCGTGAACGCCTCGGGGCTCCGCCCCGGACCCCGCGCCTCAATCGCCGGCGGGGCTTGATGTGTCGGCACTGACCGATGCCGTCTCGCCTTGGGCAATCTGCCGCCTCATGGGGTCTCCCCTGCTCGGAGCTTGTCGGAGAGCTTGGGGAAGGCAGGGTGGGCAAGGCGGCCCCCGGTGCCGCGCAACGATTATGAGGCTGGCAGCAGACCTGTTCGGTAGACCGTGCCCTCGCACGCGTTCGAGATGGTCGTGGCGGCCACAGGGGCGCCCGGTTCCGCCGTGTGGGACACCGCCACGCTGCCCTCCGCACCACCGTCGGAACCCAGCTGCGTCGCCGTCTGCGGCTCCGTGCCGGTCGTGGCGTCCCCGCCGTTCGACGCGTCATCGGTCGGCGTCGGCGAGGGGGACGGATCACCGCCCCCCGTACCCCCGTCGCTCCCGCCCGTCGCGGAGCAGGACGCGGAGGGCACCCACGCGAACCGCACCTCGTACGCCTTGCCCGGTTCGAGGATCACCTGGCTCGGCTCGATGGACGGGTCGGGCAGCCCGGACCCGTCGCCCGAGGTGTGGTCGACGACGCTGACCTTGGCCGGGTCGGCCGCGCCCTGCGCGACGGTGACCACGGACCCGGCGCTGTCCACCGTGCAGTTGGACGCCGAGACGTTCGAGACGCGGAACGAGCCGTAGACCTTGCCGGCCGCGTCGGGCGCGCCGACGGTGGCCTGCGGCCTGCCCAGCTCGCTCGCCTCGCAGGAGGGTGAGGTGGCGGCCGCCGTGGAGGCGGGGTCGGTGCCCGCGGTGGCGCCGCCCGTGGCCTTGCGGCCGTCGCCCTTCTTGTCCTTCTTGGCGCCCTTGTCCTTGCCCTTGGCGTGCGAGGGCTTGCCCTTCTCGCTCTGGCCCGCGCCGCCGGACGCCGTGCCCGAGGTCGCGCCGCCGCGCGTGGCGTCGCTGCTGTTGCCCGCGATGGACGGCCGGTCGCCGCCGGAGTCGGGGTTCGTCACGTGCAGCACCGCGGGCACCGCCATCGCCGCGAACACACCCACGGCGATCGCGCCCACGGCGGCCTGCCGCTTGCGCGCGCGGCGGGCGGGCACGGCACGGTGCAGCTCGTCGAGCGCCTGCTCCGACGGTTCGAGGTCCGCGACGGCCTGCCGCATCATCCGGCGGACCGCGACTTCGTCGTCACCGAATCCTTCGGTGTCGGCGGAGTCCGGGGAGTGCCGGTCTGCCTCACTCACTTCGTCGGCCGCCCGGCCCGGGCCGCCGTCGAGATGGTGGTTCATGCTGGCTCCTCCATGGCGACGCGCAGCGCCGCGATACCCCTCGATCCGTACGCCTTGACCGAGCCGAGCGATATGCCGAGCGCCTCGGCCACCTGCGCCTCCGTCATGTCCGCGAAGTATCGCAGGACGAGGACCTCGCGCTGGCGTCGCTGCAGCCCGCGCAGCGCCTTCTTCAGGGCGTCCCGCTCCAGGAGGTCGTACGCGCCCTCCTCCGCGCTCGCCATGTCCGGCATCGGCTTGGTGAGCAGCTTCAGGCCGAGGATGCGGCGGCGCAGCGTGGACCGCGACAGGTTGACGACGGTCTGGCGCAGATACGCCAGCGTCTTCTGCGGGTCGCGGACGCGCTTGCGCGCCGAGTGCACGCGGATGAACGCCTCCTGCACGACGTCCTCGCAGGAGGCGGTGTCGTCGAGAAGCAGCGCCGCGAGCCCCAGCAGGGAGCGGTAGTGGGCGCGATAGGTCTCGGTGAGATGGTCGACGGAGGTACCGGCCTGCGTCATCGACTCTTCAGCACCCTGTGCCGGAATGCGCGCCGGCCGCGCCGCTGGCATGGGGGCGATCACCGGCATGCCGCCGGCTGCCCGGCCACGCCGGGTACCAAGGGGTGCGAGGGGCGGACGAAGGGCCGCGCCCGTCGCCCGTACCGCTGTGAAGTCCAGTACTTCTGCCACGCCTGTTGGACAAGCTTCCCCCCGTCAGGGTTGTACGCGTCAGGCGCCCCATTTGCGACGGGCCTCGTCATCCCCACCGATGACGCCGCCTCGATTGCCGACATGCGCACCACACTCTTCCCTTATGCCCCGTATGCCCGATGCCGGTCGACGCCTCAGTGGGGCGACCGCAAAGACGCTCCCCGCCCTGCACGCGGTTGCAGGACGGGGAGGGAAAACGCCTTACACAAAACTCACACAGAATCTTATGGCCGGACGCACGAATAGGAAGAGGATGCCCGCATCGCGGGCGGCGAAAGAGCCGCAGCTCACATCGCGGTGAGCTCGGCCGCCACCAGCTCGGCGATCTGCGCGGTGTTCAAAGCCGCACCTTTGCGCAGATTGTCCCCGCACACGAAGAGTTCGAGCCCGGCCGGATCGTCGAGCGAACGCCGCACGCGGCCCACCCACGTCGGATCGGTGCCCACCGCGTCGGCCGGCGTGGGGAACTCACCGGCGGCCGGATTGTCGAAGAGCACGACACCCGGCGCGGTCGCGATGATCTCGCGCGCCCGGTCGACGGTGACCTCGCTCTGGAAGCGGGCGTGCACGGTGAGGGAGTGCGTGGTGACGACGGGCACCTGCACACAGGTGACCGCGACCTTCAGGTCCGGCAGGCCGAGGATCTTGCGGGACTCGTCCCGCACCTTCATCTCCTCCGAGGACCAGCCGTCCTCGCACAGCGTGCCCGACCAGGGCACGACATTGAGCGCCACCGGCTCGGGGAAGGGACCCGTCCGGTCGCCGACGGCACGGCGCAGGTCACCGGGGGTGGTGCCGAGTTCGGAGCCGGACACGAGGGAGAGCTGCGCGCGCAGCGTCTCGACCCCGGCGCGGCCCGCCCCGCTCACCGCCTGATAGCTGGACGCGACCAGCTCGCGCAGGCCGAACTCGGCGTGCAGCGCCCCGATCGCCACGATCATCGAAAGGGTCGTGCAGTTGGGGTTCGCGATGATGCCGCGCGGCCGCACGCGCGCGGCGTGCGGATTCACCTCGGGCACGACGAGCGGTACGTCCGGGTCCATCCGGAAGGCGGGCGAGTTGTCCACCACGACGACGCCCTTGGAGGCGGCGATGGGCGCCCACCGCGCGGCCACGGCGTCGGGCACGTCGAACATCGCGACGTCGACCCCGTCGAAGACGGACTCCGTCAGCGCGACGACCTCGACCTCCTCGCCGCGCAGGGTGAGCTTGCGCCCCGCCGAGCGCTCGGAGGCCACGAGCCGGATCTCGCCCCAGATGTCCGCATGCTGCGAAAGGATCTGCAGCAGAACGGCGCCGACGCTCCCGGTCGCTCCCACGACCGCGAGCGTCGGACGCCGCACGGATGCCTCGGCCATCAGCGGCCGGTGCCTCCGTAGACCACGGCCTCGTCGGAGTCCGAGTCGAGCCCGAAGGCGGAGTGCACGGCGCGCACGGCCTCGTTCACGTCGTCCTCGCGCGTGACGACCGAGATCCGGATCTCGGAGGTCGAGATCAGCTCGATGTTCACGCCCGCGTCGGTGAGTGCCTCGAAGAAGCCGGCCGTGACGCCCGGGTTCGTCTTCATGCCGGCGCCGACGAGGGAGATCTTGGCGATCTGGTCGTCGTAGCGCAGCGAGTCGAAGCCGACGCTCGCCTTCTGCTTCTCCAGGGCGTCGATGGCCTTGCGGCCCTCGGTCTTGGGGAGCGTGAAGGAGATGTCGGTCAGACCCGTGGAGGCGGCCGACACGTTCTGCACGATCATGTCGAGGTTGATCTGGGCGTCCGCGACGGCCCGGAAGATCTTCGCGGCCTCGCCCGGCTTGTCCGGTACCCCGACGACGGTGATCTTCGCCTCGGAGGTGTCGTGCGCGACACCGGAGATGATGGCCTGCTCCACGCCCTTTTCCCCTTGCTGGTTCTTCTCGATCGGCTCGTTGCTGACCCACGTGCCCTTCAGCCCACTGAAGCTGGAGCGGACGTGGATCGGGATGTTGTACCGACGGGCGTACTCCACGCAGCGGTGGAGCAGCACCTTCGACCCGGAGCTCGCGAGCTCCAGCATGTCCTCGAAGGAGATCCAGTCGATCTTCCGCGCCTTCTTCACGACGCGCGGGTCGGCGGTGAACACGCCGTCGACGTCCGTGTAGATCTCGCAGACCTCGGCGTCGAGCGCCGCGGCGAGGGCGACAGCGGTGGTGTCGGACCCACCACGACCCAGGGTCGTGATGTTCTTGCCCTCCTGGCTGACGCCCTGGAACCCGGCGACGATGGCGATGTTGCCCTCGTCGATCGAGGTCCGGATGCGGCCCGGCGTGACGTCGATGATCCGTGCTTTGTTGTGGACCGAGTCGGTGATGACACCGGCCTGACTGCCCGTGAACGACTGGGCCTCGTGACCCAGGTTTTTGATCGCCATCGCCAGCAAGGCCATGGAGATCCGCTCTCCGGCGGTCAGCAGCATGTCGAATTCGCGCCCGGCAGGGATCGGAGATACCTGTCCGGCGAGATCGATCAACTCATCCGTCGTGTCGCCCATCGCGGACACCACAACGACAACCTTGTTGCCGTTCTTCTTGGCGTCGACGATCCTCTTGGCGACCCGCTTGATGCCCTCGGCATCTGCAACGGAGGAGCCTCCGTACTTCTGCACGACAAGGCCCACGTGCGCTCCTCGCTCAGTCCGTCTGTCACCGCATGTACGTATGCGCACTGCGGTCGGCTCAGTCTAACGAGCGGCCGAAATCCGCCCCGGCCGTATCACTCCGTGAGATGTCCCGCCCACGACTTGATCACCAGGTTTCCGTTTGCCGATCTCCGGCCGCTCCGGACAGTCGCATGCCCGGCCCCTGCCGGGGTAACCGGGAACGTGGGGCGGGTCACATCGTTGTTGCGGTCGGCCGGGGTCGGCGTGCGCAGTTCCCCGCGCCCCTGAAGGGGCGCTGGTCACTGCGCCGTAGCCCTCTTACTTCACCGGGCGGAGGCCCAAGGGGCCGGCGATCTCCTCCGCCATGACCTGGCCCGCTTCCTCCTCCAGCGTGTCCTCGGCCGTCGCGAGGTCCTCGTCCGTGTCCAGGCCGTCGAGGTCCTCGAGCGGCTGGTTGAGGCGGACGTGGGCCACCAGGGACTGAAGGGCGCGGAGCGTCGCCGAGGCCGTCGAGCCCCAGTTGGAGAAGTACGAGAACTGCCACCACCACAGCGCCTCGGTGATCCGGCCCGCCCGGTAGTGCGCCATGCCGTGCCGCAGATCGGAGACGACGTCCGCCAGGTCGTCCGAGATCCGCGCGGCGACCGGCGCCTTGCGCGGCTCGTACGGGTCGAAGACCTCGGAGTACACGTCGACCGGGTCGAGCATCACGGCGAGCCGCTCGCGCAGGTCGTCCATGTCCGGCTCGGCGCCCAGGTCCGGCTCGTAGCGCTCGTCCGGGAGGATGTCCTCGTGCGCGCCCAACCGGCCGCCCGCGAGCAGCAGTTGAGAGACCTCGAGCAGCAGGAACGGCACCGCCGAGTCCGGCTCGTCGCCCTTGGCGATCTCGGTCACGGCCACGATGAACGACTCGATCTGATCCGAGATCTGAACGGCGAAGTCGTCGGGGTCCTGGGTCGTGGAGTGCAGCGTGACCGCGTCGGGCGTCGACGGCTGCTGGGCCGCCGGCGCCTTCACCGGCGACTTCTGTGGCGTCTTAGACATCTAGGAGTCTTCTCCCCTCGAAGGCGCGGCCGAGGGTCACCTCGTCCGCGTACTCCAGGTCGCCCCCGACGGGGAGGCCGCTGGCCAGGCGGGTGACCTTCAGGCCCATGGGCTTGATCATGCGGGCGAGGTACGTCGCTGTGGCCTCGCCCTCGAGGTTCGGGTCGGTGGCGAGGATGAGCTCGGTGACCGTGCCGTCCGCGAGGCGGGCGAGCAGCTCCCGTATCCGCAGATCGTCAGGGCCGACGCCCTCGATCGGGCTGATCGCGCCGCCGAGCACGTGGTACCGCCCGCGGAACTCACGGGTGCGCTCGATCGCCACGACGTCCTTGGGCTCCTCCACGACACAGATCACGGAACCGTCCCGCCGCTGGTCGCGGCAGATGTTGCACAGCTCCTCCTGCGCGACGTTTCCGCACGTCGCGCAGAAGCGGACCTTCGCCTTGACCTCCATCAGGGCCTGCGCGAGCCGCCGTACGTCCGTGGGCTCCGCCTGCAGGATGTGGAAGGCGATCCGCTGCGCGCTCTTGGGACCGACGCCGGGCAGCCTGCCCAACTCGTCGATGAGGTCCTGGACCACGCCCTCGTACACGGATTGCCTTCCTGCTGCTTACGGTTGTCGCTTGGTACGTACGGTAGTTGGCGGCGGGGTCAGAAGGGGAGACCCGGAATGCCGCCACCGCCGCCGAGTCCCTGGGCGAGCGGGCCGAGCTTCTGCTGCTGGAGGTTCTGCGCGTTCTCGTTCGCCGCCTGGACCGCCGCGACCACCAGGTCGGCGAGGGTCTCGGTGTCCTCCGGGTCGACCGCCTTCGGGTCGATCACGAGATTGCGCAGCTCACCGCCACCCGTCACCGTCGCCTTGACGAGACCGCCGCCCGCCTGGCCCTCGACCTCGGTCTGCGCCAGCTCCTCCTGAGCCTGCGCGAGGTCCTGCTGCATCTTCTGGGCCTGCTGGAGCAGCTGCTGCATATTGGGCTGGCCACCACCGGGGATCACGATCAGCTCCTGTTCCGGTCCGCTTCCGGTCCGTGCACGTCGTCGGGGCGGGGCGTATGTCTGCGGTTGTCCGCCGGTGCCCCTGGATCCGAGCCTACGTGGTCGGGGGGCCGCCCGCCCCGGTGACCTGAAGCCTTCCGGGGCATGCGGGGCCGCATTTCCGCTCTGCACTCTTTCGAGTGAGATGGGTTGCTTTCTATACCTGATGCGGGACCACTTCCGGGCGGAGATCCGGTGAAAACTGGGGTTCGGCCACCCATTGGGCGGTAGGAAGATGCTGCACATCAGGCCCCGACGACCCGTGCGGGGCCTGGCCCAGCCGTGATCTGTCGAGGGAGTTCCGGGTGAGTCAGCCGGAGATGCAGCCCGAAGGCGCACCCCAGGAGGGGGCGGGCGCGGGCGAGGACGGCGACCGGGGCGGCCACGGCAAGCAGGTGCCCCGGCAGGGCGATCTCACCGGCCGCGCGCTCCCGCTCGGCGACTGGGGCGAACCGGCCGAGCGGCTCGACGAGCTGTACCGCTGGGTCGAGAAGGGCGCCCTGAACACGGCGGACTGGTACCTCTCCGACCGGGTCTGGAAGCGGCGCGGCGCGCGGGCGCTGCGCACCGGCACGGTCCTCGGCGCGGTCTGCGGCGGGGTGCTGCCGCTGCTCGACCTGACGGGTGTCCTCGGCGGCGCGGCCCCCTGGGGCTATCTGTCGCTGCTGCTCGCGGTGGCGTGCGTCGGGTGCGACCGCTACTTCGGGCTGACGTCCGGCTGGATACGGGACGTGGCCACGGCGCAGGCCGTGCAGCGGCGGTTGCAGGTCCTGCAGTTCGACTGGGCCTCGGAGAACGTACGGGAGGTCCTCGGGCCCACCGAGGGGACGGCCAGCGAGGCGGCCGAGCGGTGCCTCGGAGTGCTGCGGCGGTTCTCGGACGACGTGACGGAGCTGGTGCGGGCCGAGACGGCGGACTGGATGGTCGAGTTCAAGTCCGGCCCCGCGCCGCTGACGATGCAGGCGTCCGTCCCGGCGGCCCGCCCGGCGGACCAGCCGAGCAGCCGCTTTCCGCTGCCGCCGGGGACCAGGCCGAACATGCCGCGGCAGCGACCGCCGGAGCCGCGGTAGGCGGGGCCGGGCCCCACCGCCCGTTGCGCGGCACCGGGGTGCCGGTAAATAAAGCCCCGCCGGCGTTTGAGGCGCGGGGTCCGGGGCGGAGCCCCGGGACCGGGGGACGGTCGGCCGCAACAGGTCCGGTCAGCTGAAGATGAGCATGGAGCTCTGGGCCAGGCTCCGGGTGGCCGCCTGGTGCAGGCCGAGCCACACGTGCCGCTCCCGGGCGAACGGATTGTCGTCCAGCGGCACCGCCGCGGCCGGTTCCTCCAGCGACGTCGGCGCGACAGGCGGAGCCGGCGGCTGCGGCGGATTGGCCGGATCGATACCGATCGCCGGTGCCACGAACTCCAGCTCCCGCAACAGCGCGTGCGACGAGCCCAACGGGCCGCCCCCCGCGAGGAGTTCGTCGTTGGACAACGGCTCGGGGAAATCCACGGGCACGTACGCGCCCGCGTGGTCGTAATGCCACACCAGGTGGGAACTCTGGGCCGTCGACTCGAACATCTCCAGCAACTGCTCGTAGTCACCGCCCAGTTCGTCGACCGGGGTCACGGCGAGGCCGCAGATCTGCAGGAGGTACGCGCGGCGCAGGAAGTGCAGCGCGTCGTAGTCGAAGCCCGCGATCGGGGCCACGTCCCCGGACAGGCCCGGCATGTACGCGTGCACCGGCACCGGTGGCAGTCCTGCCTCGTTCAACGCTTTGTCGTAGAGCGCGAGTTCCTCGGCGAACGGATTGTCGGGGCTGTGGCACAGCACGTCGACCAGGGGGACGAGCCACAGGTCACAGGCCAAGGGGGCTCCTCAGTGCTCCGGAGTGCTCCGGCGCGGTGGACGGTATCGGCGTCGTCATCAGGGTAGTGGGACGCGGGGCAGGGTTGACCTGTCTTGCGCGTACCCGTTCTCCCCGAAGTACCCGCTCACGCGCCTGTCAGAGCCTCGATCAAGGACAGCGAGTCGTCGTTGTACGAGTCGATGAGCGCCTGCGCGGCATCGGGGTCGCGGTTCACGAGCGCGTCGACCAGTTCGCAGTGGCCCGCCCACAGCCGGCCCCGCAGGTCGCCCGCGGCGCGCAGGTGCGGGACCGCGCACATCCACGACTGGACGCGCAGGCGGTGGAAGAAGTCGGAGAGGTACGGGTTGCCGAAGAGGGCGGAGAGCTCTCGCCAGAAACGCAGGTCGTAGCCGATGAGGACGTTCAGGTCGCCGCCCCGGGCGGCGCGGGCCGCCTCCTCGCCGCGGCGGCGCACGCCGGACAGGTCGTCCGCGGTCTGCGGGGCGCGGGACGGGTCGGCGGAGAGGCCGCGGAAGATGCCGTCCGCGACGAGGCTGCGGGCCTCGATCATCGCCCGGTAGTCCGGGAGCGAGTACTCGTGGACGCGGAAGCCGCGGTGCTGCGCGGAGTCGAGGAGTCCCTGGGCGGACAGGTCCACGAGGGCCTCGCGGACGGGGGTGGCCGACACCCCGTATCCCTCGGCGATCTCCTTGACGGTGAACTCCTGGCCGGGGCTGAGGCGTCCCGCCAGGATCTCGTCGCGCAGCGCGTCCGCGATCTGCTGGCGCAGGGTGGAACGGGTGACGGCGGGGCCGTCTGGAACGGGCACGGGTCGGGTCCCCCGGTTCGGCTGGCGTGGTCGGTCTGGTGGTCGGTCCGGTGTGGCTGGTCCGGTGTGGCTGGTCCGGTGTGGCTGGTCCGGTGTGGCTGGTCAGGTTACGCCTGCGGGGTGCGGGGCGGGGTGCGGCGGGGTCGGTGTCCCCGGGGATCGTGGCGCGGAGGCGGGGTTCTGGGGCTGGGCCGGGTCGGGGCCGGTTGTGACGGGTGCGCGGCAACGGGGTTGCGGGGCCTGGCCGGGGCCGGGGTCCGTCGTTATCGGTACGCCACGGGGCCCGACCGGGGTCGGGGTCCGCCGTTGCCGGTACGCCACGGGGCTGGCCGGGGCCGAGGCCCGCCGTTATCGGTACGCCACGGGGCCCGACCGGGGCCCAGGCCCGCCGTGACCGGTACGCCGTACCGGATTTCGGGGCTCTTCCGGGGGCGGCGCCTGCCGCGATGGATGCGCGGCGCCTCCCCGTCTCCGGCTGCGCCGGGCCCCGCCCATCTCCCACCCGCCCGCCCCCTCCGGGGGCTCCAGCCCCGACCGGGGCAGAACCTGCTGCGCCGCAACGGGGTTCTGGAACCGTGCCGGGTCGGCGCCCGCCGCTTTCCATCCACGGCTCCGGGGTTCCGTAGTGATGGTTACGCGGCACCGTGCCTCCGGAACGTTGCCGGGGCTACGCCTACCGGCAACGATTCGCAGCACCGGAGATCCGAGGCTTGCCCGCTCGGCGCCTGTGGTGCGGTTCGCGGCACCGTGCCTCCCCGGGCTGCGCCGACACCCGCTCACCTCCCACCCGCCCGCCCCGACCGGGGCAGGACCTATAACGCCGCAACGGGGTTCTGGAACCGTGCCGAGGCCAGCGCCGGCCGACATGGATACGCCGCACCGGGGCCACGGGGTTCGTCGAGACGCCCCTCGTGACCGTCGCTCGGCGCCGCGCCTCCCCTGCCGCACCGACCCGCTCGCCCACCCCGACTGGGGCAATACCTGTCGCGCCGCAACGAGAGGGCCCTGTGCAGGGTCGAGGGGCAGCAGAACTGGTCCTGCGGCGACGAGGAGTTGAGGGCACAGCCCTCACGGCTCAAACCCGGCACCGGTGGCAGGAACCGGGCCCGGGGGCGCCCGACCGAAGCCCCCGGAGGGGCGGGTAGGTGAGAGAAGGCCGCAGGAAGGGGGCCGTGCCCCCGGCGACCAGGGCGCAGCCCTCACGGCTCACCCCGGCACCGATGCCGGAAACCGGGCCCGGGGACGCCTAACCGAAGCCCCCGGAGGGGGCGGGCCGGTGAGAGAGGCGCGGGAACAGGGCCGAGCCCCCGGCGGCCAAGGAGCCACGGGTCCAAGGGGCCACGGGTCCAAGGGGCCACGGGTCCAGGGCCCAACCCTCGCGCTCCAAGCCCGGTACCGGTGGCAGACCCCAGGCGCGGGGCTCCCGACCGACCCCCCGGAGGGGCAGGCGGGTGGGAGAGGCCGCAGGAACGGGCCGAGCCCCGGGCGACCAAGAGTTCAGGGCGCAGCCCTCACGACCCAAGCCCGGAACCGGGCAGGACACAGGCCCGAGGACGCCCAACCGAAGCCCCCGGAGGGGGCGGGCGGGTGGGAAAGAGGCGGGGGAACGGGGCCGAGCCCCGGGGGACCCGGCCGCGCACGAACGACCCCGGTCACGCCCCCGGCTCCCGGTCACACCTCGACGCCCGACCCACGTGGTCGAGCCCCGGCGCCCGGGCGCCGAATCAGACCCAGGCCCGGACCACCTGGTCGACCCCGGCGCCCGGACCACCCGGTCGAACCCCGCCCCCGGTCCCCCGTGGGATCACGCCACGTGTTCGTCCGCCACCGCCAGCGCAGCGTCCAGCGCGGAGAGGCCCTCCTTGGCCTCGGCCTCCGTGATGTTGAGGGCCGGGACCACGTGGGTGCGGTTCATGTTGATGAAGGGCCACAGGCCGGCACCCTTGGCGGCGGCGCCGAACGCGGCCATCGGGGCGTTGGCCTCGCCGGCCGCGTTGTACGGGACCAGCGGCTCGCGCGTGGAGCGGTCACGTACGAGTTCCAGGGCCCAGAACATGCCGACGCCGCGGACCTCGCCCACGGACGGGTGCCGCTCGGCGAGGTCGCGGAGGGCCGGCTCGATGACCTCGGAGCCGAGCTTCGCGGCGTGCTCGACGATGCCCTCCTCCTCCATCACGTTGATGGTGGCGACGGCCGCCGCGCAGGCCAGCGGGTGGCCGGAGTAGGTCAGGCCGCCGGGGTAGGGGCGCTTCGCGAACGTCTCGGCGATCGCACCCGAGATCGCGACGCCGCCCAGCGGCACGTAGCCCGAGTTCACGCCCTTCGCGAAGGTCATGAGGTCGGGCGTCACGTCGTAGAGGTCGGCGGCGAACCACTTGCCCGTACGGCCGAAGCCCGCCATCACCTCGTCGAGGATGAAGACGATGCCGTAGCGGTCGCAGAGCTCGCGGACCCCGGCCAGGTAACCCGCAGGCGGCAGCATGATGCCCGCCGTGCCCGGGACCGTCTCCAGGATGATCGCCGCGATGGTCCCCGGGCCCTCGAACTGGATCGTGGATTCCAGGTGCTCGAGGGCGCGGGCGCACTCCTGCTCCTCCGTCTCCGCGTAGAAACGCGAGCGGTAGAGGAACGGGGCCCAGAAGCGGGTCACCCCCGCGGTGCCGGTGTCGCTGGCCCAGCGGCGCGGGTCGCCCGTGACGTTGATGGCCTGCTGGGTGCCGCCGTGGTACGAGCGGTACGCGGAGAGCACCTTCGGGCGGCCCGTGTGCAGGCGGGCCATCCGCAGGGCGTGCTCGACGGCGTCGGCGCCGCCGTTGGTGAAGAAGATCTTGTCGAGGTCGCCGGGGGTGCGCTCGGCGATGAGGCGTGCGGCCTCGGAGCGCGACTCGATGGCGAAGGCGGGGGCGAAGGTCGTCATCTTCCCGGCCTGCTCCTGGATCGCCGCGACGACCTTCGGGTGCTGGTACCCGATGTTCGTGTAGACGAGGCCGGAGGTGAAGTCGAGGTAGCGGTTTCCTTCGTAGTCCCAGAAGTAGGAGCCTTCGGCGCCGGCGACGGCCAGCGGGTCGATCAGCTCCTGTGCCGACCAGGAGTGGAAGACGTGCTTGCGGTCCGCGGCCTTCACGGCGGCGCCGACCTGGGGATTCGGCTGAGGGGTCATGGGGCCGAGGGTAAGGGGGCGCCGCACCGGCACACCATCGGCGTCCTGTCTGTGGGACGCCGCCGAACCCGACAGACTGTCGCCCCGCCTCCGGGCCCGCCGTTCCGGGGCTGCTTTTAGCGTGGCGTTAGGAAACCGTCGGGCAGTCTTGTCCGCATGACCAAGCCGAACGCGCGCCGCTGGCGCAACGTCGCCGTGACCGCGGCCTGGGTGGCCGTCGGTACGGCCGCGGGCGCGCTCGGCGCCTGGCAGCTGGCGGGCTCCGACGCGAACGCCGGGACCGGCACGCACGGCCATCCGCTCGACGACGCGGCGGTGCACCGCGCCCTGGCGTCCGCGCAGGCCTCGACGCCCCGCGCCGACACCTCGTCCGCCGCCCCGTCCCCCGCCGACCAGCGCCGCACGCTCCGTTTCACGGGCGGTTCCGCGACCGTCGAGTGCGGGACGGACGGCAGCGTGTACCTGGTGGCGTGGAGCCCGGCCGACGGCTACGAGATCGACGACGACGTCGTACGCGGTCCGGGGCGCGTGGCCCGCCTTGAGGCGGAGCCCTCCGACGACGACAGTCCCGACCGCCATTACGAGATTCGCTGTTCGGAGGGTTCGGGCTCACCCCGGGCCGTACTGGTCCCCGACGACGGTGACGACGACTGACGACGACTGACGACGACTGACGACGACTGACGACGACTGACGACGACTGACGACGACTGACGACGACTGACGACGACTGACGATGCCTAACGACGGCTGACGATGACTAACGTCGGCTGACGTCGGCAGGACCCGGACGGGGGCCTCCGGCGCCCCACACATACGGTGATCAAATGCCACATCTCCTGGTCGTCGAAGATGATCCCGCCCTGCGGAACGCCCTGGTCCGCGCCCTGCGCGACCGGGGTCACGCCGTCGCCACCGCCGCCACCGGCATGGCCGGGCTCGACGCCGCCGTCACCGACCGGCCCGATCTGGTCGTCCTCGACCTGGGCCTGCCCGATGTGGACGGCGGCCGAATACTGCGGATGCTGCGCGCGGTGAGCGACGTACCTGTGATCGTGGCAACGGCCCGCGACGAGGAGGGCGAGATGGTCGCGGTGCTCGGTGACGGGGCCGACGACTACATCGTGAAGCCGTTCGGCGCGGCCCAGTTGGACGCCCGGATCAAGGCGGTGCTGCGTCGCCTCGGGCTGCCCGAGGGCGCCGACGAGCCGCTCACTGTCGGCGGGCTCGTGATCACGCCCGCGTCCCGCGAGGTCACGCTCGACGGGCGGCCGCTCGATCTGACGCCCCGCGAGTTCGATCTGCTCGCCCACCTCGCCCACCGCCCGGGGCAGGTCGTCTCGCGCCGGGAGCTGCTCGCCGAGGTGTGGCAGCAGCCGCTGGGCGGAGCCGACAAGACCGTAGACGTCCATCTGTCGTGGCTGAGACGGAAGTTGGGCGAGTCGGCGCAGTCGCCGCGCTATCTGCACACCGTGCGCACGGTGGGTGTGAAGCTGATGGCCCCCGACGACGGGGCGGCCTCGTAGTGCGCCGCACCCTGCTGCTGCTCACCGCGGCCACCACCGCCCTCGTCCTGACGGCGCTGCTCGTCCCGCTGACCCTGCTCACCCGCAGTCACGCCGCGGACCGCACGACCGCGGAGGCGACCGCCCGCGCCCAGTGGGTGGCTGCCGCGATGGGCCCCACGCTGCACAGTCCGGACGAGCGGGCCGGTGCCGAACAGGCCGTGGAGAGCGTCAACTCCGGCTCCCAGCCCGACACTTCACTCATCTTCGCCGACGGCAAGGTCATCGGCGCCCCGGCTCCTGTCACCGACGCGGTGCGCCTCGCGCGGGCCGGGCGCGCGTTCACGTACGAGCCGCCGGGCGGGGGCCGCCAGGTCCTGGTGCCGGTGCAGGGCGCGGAGGGCGGCACGGCCGTCGTCCAGGTGAGCCTGACGAGCCGCCAGCTGTACGACGGGATGCTCTCGTCGTGGCTGACGCTCGCCGGTATCGGGCTCGGCCTCGTGCTCATCGGGCTGCTGCTCGCGGACCGGCTCGGGGCGCGGCTCGTCGGGGCGACGCGGGCGCTGGCCGGGACGGCGGACCGGCTCGCGGGCGGCGATCTGACCGCCCGCGCCGAGCCCCAGGGTCCGCCGGAGCTGCGTTCCGTGGCGGCCGAGCTGAACCATCTCGCGGCCCGCATCGACGAGCTGCTCACCGCCGAGCGGGAGAACGCGGCCGACCTCGCGCACCGGCTGCGCACGCCCGTCGCGGCGCTGCGTCTGGACGCGGAGGGGCTGCGGGACGCGGAGGAGGCGGAGCGGATCGCGGCGGGGGTCGCGGCGCTCGAACTGGGCGTGGACGACGTCATCCGCAAGGCGCGCAAGCCGCTGCGCGGGGTGGCGGGGGCGGATCTCGCGGCGGTCGCCCGGGAGCGCGCGGACTTCTGGGAGCCGCTCGCCACCGATCAGGGGCGGGACCTGGAGGTGTCGGTGCCCGAGGCCGCGGTGGCGGTGCCGGTGCCGGAGGACGAGCTGGTCGCGGCGCTCGACGCGCTGATCGGGAACGTACTGGACCACACGCCGCAGGGCGTCGGCTTCCGGGTCTCCGTCCACACGGAGGGCTCCGTCGTGGAGCTGGTCGTCGCGGACGACGGGCCGGGTCTTCCGGCGGAGGCCGAGACCCGGGGTGCCAGCGGGGGCGGCTCCACGGGCCTCGGCCTCTCGATCGTGCGGCGGACGGCCGAGGAGACCGGGGGGACGGTCTCCTTCGGCTCGGGGGAGAGCGGGGCGGTGGTCACGCTCCGGTGGGGCTGACCCGGGGAAACGCCTCCCGTACCGCACGCGACCACCGGTTGATGCCCAACTCGGGTCGGAGCGCGGCGAATCCGCCGCAGTACTTCGTGAACTCGGCCGTGCGCACACCGAAGCGGTGCAGCACCCGGTCCGCCTCGGTCAGCGACCCGCGCGTCTTGGTCTCGACGAGGACGAGCCCCCCGTCCGCCCGGACCGTCCGCCCGTCGGCGAGGTCCCGCACCACGAGCCCCGCGTCGCAGGTGATCCGCTGCCCGTCGGCGACGAACGTGGCGCGCTGGTAGTCCGTGACCAGCGAGGGTTCCAGCTCCTCGGGCGCCTCGATGCCGTACGCCCCGCCGAGCACACCGGCGAGGAAGCCCTGCTGCGCGGCGTCGAGCGGCCGCTCCTCGCCCACCATCCTGCGGCGGTGCTTCACCGTCTCGCCCCGCCCGTTCTTGAGCTTGATCTCGAACTGCCGCTCCCCCGTGTCCTGGTAGAGCCGCTCGCGGATCTTGTAGCGGAGCCGCCGCCCCTGCCGATGGTCGTGATAGGTGCGCAGGTCGGCAGTGTCGTAGTAGGTCGATCTGTACGAGAACCAGCGCCGGCCGTTCACCGAGAGCGAGCGGAAGGGCCCCTCCGGGCGCCGCGGGTCGGTCAGCAGCGCCGCGAAGTCCTCGAAGACCTCGACCGGTACCAGATAGCTGTTGTCGTAGCGGGCCAACAGCTCTGCCCTGTTGTTCAGTTCATCGAGCGACAACGGCTTGGCGGCGAGTGCGGCGCGCCCGATGGCGCGTACGGCGGGGATCACACGGTCTCCTGGTGATAGGCGGCTGCGGTCTTCGTCGTACTGCGAGGCTCATGACGGTCATGAGCGCCCCTGTGGGTACGAGAGGTACGTATGGGCGCCTCCGATCGTTCCCGTGCCTCCGGCTGGCGGAATCGGACTTCCACAACCATGAGGTCGCGTACGTAGTCGATCTCCTGCACGGTCCAACCATGGGGCTGCCCCACGCGCCTCGCCAGTTCGTCCCGCAGCGCGTCCTCGTCGACGTACACGGCGTCGAGGGTGACGACGGCCCTGCGGTCACGGGCGTACAGGCGCGGATGGTCGGCCACGTAGACGACCGCGAGGAGCAGCGCGGCGAGCGCGGCGGTGACGCCGAGGCCGAGTGCGCGCAGCCCGCACAGCAGCCCGAGCACCAGCGTCACGAAGTAGTACGCGACTTCCTGGTGCCGCAGCGCGTCCGAGCGCAGCCGCACGATGGACAGCACGCCGAACAGGCCGAACCCGAGGGCGAGCCCGCCGCCCTTGCCGACCTCGCCGAGCGCGGCGACGACCGCGAACAGGGCGACGTTCAGCGCGAGATACGCGGGCACGAGCTCTCGCCTGCGGTGCCGCGGGTAGAAGATGCCGAAGGTCAGCAGCGTCACGGCGAGCAGGTCGAGGCCGAGATGGGCGCCGAGCTCCGCCACGGGTGGAAGGTTGTCCATGCCCCTGACGCTACGAACGGCCGGGTTAACGCCGCGCTTGGTGACGGTTAACGATCCGCGCCCCGGTGTCCGCGTCAACGTGGGTCGACGAACGGAACCGCTCGGCCCGCGGGAAGCCTCTCTGTCGTATGTCCGCATTATTCTCAGTTCGTTGCACACATACCGGGGGAGGGTGGCGCGACATGGAGGGTAAGCAGAGCATCGGCGCGTACCGGCTGCTCGGCCGGCTCGGCGCGGGTGGCATGGGCGAGGTGTATCTCGCGCGCTCGGAGCGCGGTCGCACGGTGGCGGTGAAGGTGATCCGCGAAGAGCTCGCGGAGCAGGAGGAGTTCAGGCACCGGTTCCGGCAGGAGGTGGCGGCCGCGCGGCGGGTCGGCGGCGCGTGGACGGCTCCGGTGCTCGACGCGGACACGGACGCGGAGCTCCCCTGGGTGGCGACCGGGTACGTGGCGGGGCCCAGTCTCCAGCAGGTGGTGTCGCACGACTACGGCGCGCTGCCCGAGCGTTCGGTGCGCATCCTCGCGGGCGGCCTCGCGCACGCGCTCAAGGACATTCACGCGGCGGGCATCGTGCACCGCGACCTGAAGCCGTCGAACGTGCTGATCACCGTCGACGGGCCGCGCGTCATCGACTTCGGCATCGCGCGCGCCCTGGAGACGGTGACCGACGGCGGGCTGACCCGTACCGGGGCGCTCGTCGGTTCGCCCGGCTTCATGGCGCCCGAGCAGGTGCGCGGCGACCGGATCACCCCGGCGTGCGACGTGTTCTGCCTGGGGTCGGTGCTCGCCTTCGCGGCGTCGGGACGGCTGCCGTTCCGTACGAGCAACAGCGGGGTGCACGCCCTGATGTACCGCATCGCGGAGGAGCCGCCCGACCTGGCGGGGCTGCCGGAGGGCCTCCAGGATCTCGTCCGTGACTGTCTGCACAAGCAGCCCGGCGACCGTCCCACGCTCGACGAGATACTCCAGCGGTGCGGCGTGGACGACGCGTTGGGCGACGGCGGCCGCACCCGCGACCCGTGGCTGCCGGGCGCCCTCGTCGCCCAGCTGGCCCGGCACGCGGTGCAGCTGCTGGACACGGAGAACCCGGAGCAGATGGCCCGGGTCCCCGCGCCCGCACCGCCGCCCGACCCCGAACCGGTGGCGCCCCCGCCGCCCGGCACGCCCGGCGCGGCCTCCCTGAACCACCTGCCGACCGTGGTCTCCCACGCGGCCCCGGCGCCCCCACCCGCGCCGGGCTACGGCCACCCTTGGGGCCAGACCCCGCCGTACGGCCCGCCGCCTCCGCAGCCGCCGCGCCGCAGTCGCTCCACTCCGGCGCTCATCGTGGTCGCACTGATCGTCGCTCTCGGCGCGGGCGGTTCGGTGTACGCGTTGATGAACGGCACGGGCAAGCCGTCCGACCGGGCCGACGACAAGGCCTCCGCCACGTCCGCGACGTCCCCCGGCTCCGCCCCGGCCGCCCCCGACCCGAGTCCCCCGACCCAGGAGACGACCTCCCAGGAGGAGTCCCCGCAGTCCGCCGCGGGCGACATACCGACCACGTTCCTCGGCACGTGGGAGGGCGCGATCGACAACGCGGGCGGCCACCACCCGCGCAGCATCACGCTCCGGCAGGGCGCCTCCGGGGACACGGTCTTCTCCCTGACGGCGGACGGCTACCAGCGGAACGGCGAGCCCTACCACTGCGTCTTCCAGGGCCGGCTGGAGTCGGCGACGTCCGCCACGGTCCGCATCGGCCCCACCGTCCCGACGACGGCCCGGCCGGCGGGCGCCTGCAGCCCGGGCGGATCCAGCACGCTCTCCCTCACGGCGACCGGCGGACTCGAGCGCGCGATGGCGGGCGGCGAGGCGCCGGTGACGTACGACAGGTCGGGGTGAGGCCCGCCGGACGGGCGCCCCGTGAAAACGGCGACGCCCCGGCCCGCCGAAGCGGACCGGGGCGCACAAGGCCGCAGCGGCCTACAGGAACGAGTTGACCTGGATCGTCTCGTCGCGCCCTGGACCGACGCCGATCGCGGAGATCGGGGCGCCGGACATCTCCTCCAGCGCCTTGACGTAGGCCTGCGCGTTCTTGGGGAGGTCCGCGAAGGTCTTGGCCTTCGTGATGTCCTCCGACCAGCCCGGCAGGTACTCGTAGACCGGCTTCGCGTGGTGGAAGTCGGTCTGGGAGTACGGGAGCTCCTCGACGCGCTTGCCGTCGATCTCGTACGCGACGCAGACCGGGATCTGCTCCCAGCCGGTGAGCACGTCGAGCTTCGTCAGGAAGAAGTCGGTGAGGCCGTTGACGCGCGTCGCGTAACGGGCGATCACCGCGTCGAACCAGCCGCAGCGACGGTCGCGGCCGGTGGTGACACCGCGCTCGCCGCCGATGCGGCGCAGGTCCTCGCCGTCCTGGTCGAACAGCTCGGTCGGGAACGGGCCCGCGCCGACCCGCGTCGTGTAGGCCTTGAGGATGCCGATGACGCGGCTGATCTTCGTCGGGCCGACGCCCGCACCCGTGCAGGCGCCGCCCGCGGTCGGGTTCGAGGAGGTGACGAAGGGGTACGTGCCGTGGTCGATGTCCAGGAGCGTGCCCTGGCCGCCCTCGAACAGGACGACCTTGTCCTCGTCGAGCGCGTCGTTGATCACCAGGGTGGTGTCGGCGACGTAGCCCTTGATCTTGTCGGCGTAGCCGAGCAGCTCCTCGACGACCTGCTGCGACTCGATGGCGCGGCGGTTGTAGAGCTTCGTCAGGAGCTGGTTCTTGACCTCGAGGGCCGCTTCGACCTTCTGGGTGAGGATCGACTCGTCGTAGAGGTCCTGGACGCGGATGCCGACGCGGTTGATCTTGTCCGCGTACGTCGGGCCGATACCGCGCCCTGTCGTACCGATCTTGCGCTTGCCGAGGAAGCGCTCGGTGACCTTGTCCACCGTCACGTTGTAGGGCGTGATGATGTGCGCGTTACCGCTGAGCAGGAGCTTCGACGTGTCGACGCCGCGCTCGTTCAGACCGCTCAGCTCGGAGAGCAGGACCGACGGGTCGACGACGACACCGTTTCCAATGACCGGCGTGCACTCCGGCGAGAGGATTCCGGAAGGGAGGAGATGCAGCGCGTACTTCTGGTCGCCTACGACAACCGTGTGGCCGGCGTTGTTGCCGCCCTGGTAGCGCACTACATAGTCCACGGATCCACCGAGCAGGTCGGTGGCCTTTCCCTTGCCTTCGTCACCCCACTGAGCACCGAGCAGCACAAGTGCGGGCACAGGCGTACACCCCTTCCGGGCGGGGCATGTCCAAGGTCAGGGGCCGTGGCCGCTCCTTTGCGGCGTGCCTTCGTAAGCCTTGGGGTGCCCCGGAATAGACCAAGCCCCTGGCGCAATAGCGCAAGGGGCTCTTGCACAAAGATGCTACCCGAGGAAGCGAGGCAAGGCCGAGGTGGCGGCTTTGGACCATCCATCTGACCGTACGGACGGCGCGAGCGAGGGGCTGTCGCGGCAGCTTCTGGTGATCGTCGATCCGCTCGCGATGCGTGCCGACGGGGAGTCCGTGCGCATCGCCAAGGACGTGTTGTGCGCGGGTTCGACGGCGAAGGTGTGTCTGCCTGAGGGCCCGGCGGAATTCGCGAAAGCGCTGGCCAAGCGGGGTGTGAGACGACCCGTCGTGGTCGGCGACGACCGGGCGCTGCTGCGTGCGGTGTCCCTGCTGCACCGGGAGCGGGAGCTGGCGGACGCGGTGTTCTCGATGGTGCCGGTGGGGGCGGCGGTGTCGCTCTCCCGGTCGCTCGGCGTGCCCGGCGGCACGGTCGAGGCGGCGCGGGCCGCGCTCGACGGGGCGCCGCGGCGGCTCGATCTGCTGGTGGACGACAGCGACGGGGTGGTGCTCGGCGGCCTGTGCATCCCGCCGATCGCCGATCCCGCGGGCTCGGGGCCACAGGGCGGCCGGGCCTGGTGGCGGACGTGCGGCTCGCTGGTGCGGAACCTCGCGGCGCGTTCGCCGCGCGGCGCCGATGCGGGCGAGGCGCAGGCCGCGCGGCTGCGGATCGAGGCGGACGGGGCGACGCTCGTCGACCTCGACCAGCCGGTCCGGGGTGTCTCGGTGACGCCCTGTGCGGGGGACGGGTTTGCGCGGGTGGAGGTGCGCAGGGCCGCGGAGGGCCCCGTCTCGGTGCGGGCGCGGACGGTCACGGTGACCGGGGCGGACTTCCGGTACCGGGCGGACCGGGTGACGATCGGGGGGCCGGTGCGGAGGCGGACGTGGTCGGTGCGGGCGAGGGCGTGGGCGCTGGCGCTTCCGTAGCGGGATTGTTGACCGGCACCGTGGCTGAGGTCTCGGGGCGCTGCCCCGGACCCCGCGCCTCAATCGCCGGCGGGGCTTAATTTGCTCAGCCGTCCGAGAAGCCCAAGGTCTTGCGGTGGGCGCGCCAGCGTTCCAGGAGGCCGTCGAACTCGGACTGGACGAACTCGAAGAACGCCAGGGTCTCGGCGATGCGGCGGCCCGCGGGGGTGTCCGCGCCGAGGTTGTCGACGCCCTCGCGCAGCGCGTCCTCCCAGCGCTTCATGATGCTGTCGCGGTTGGCCAGCGCCTCGTACCACTGGTTGCTGTGCACCCGGAAGAGGTCGCGCCGCGTCCCGGGCTCGCGCTCGCGCGTGACCATGTGCTGCTGGGTCAGATAGCGCACCGCCCCGGACACCGCGGCCGGGCTGACCTGGAGCTGCTTGCCGAGTTCGGCCGAGGTGAGGGCCCCGGAGTCGGAGGCGAGGAGGGCCGCGAAGATGCGGGCGGGCATCCGGGCCATGCCGGCCTCGACGAGCTGGGCGGCGAAGCGCTCGACGAACCGGGATCGGGCCTCCTCGGCCGCCCGTGCCTGCGTCTCGTCCATGCCCTGCGTACCCATGTCCCGATCCTCTCCCCTTGCCCGGCCTGCGAAGCCAGTTTATACGTTTCCTTAACTTCACAAATTTGTGAAGTGCGCGTAGCTTCAGAAACATGACGAAGGCAATCACGGTCTCCGGACTGCACAAGTCGTTCGGCGGGACCCACGCGCTGGACGGCCTCGACCTGGACGTCGAGGCAGGAGAGGTGCACGGCTTCCTCGGCCCGAACGGCGCGGGGAAGTCCACCACCATCCGCGTCCTGCTCGGCCTGCTGCGCGCCGATTCCGGCGCCGTCCAGCTGCTCGGCCGCGACCCGTGGGCCGACGCCGTGGAACTGCACCGCAAGGTCGCGTACGTGCCCGGTGATGTGACGCTGTGGCGCAACCTCAGCGGCGGCGAGGTCATCGACCTCTACGGGCGGCTGCGCGGCGGCCTCGACAAGAAGCGCAAGGCCGAGCTCATCGAGCGCTTCGAACTCGACCCGACCAAGAAGGGCCGCACGTACTCCAAGGGCAACCGGCAGAAGGTCGCCCTGGTCGCCGCGTTCGCCGCCGTCGACATCGACGTACTGATCCTCGACGAGCCGACCTCCGGCCTCGACCCGCTGATGGAGGACGTCTTCCAGTCCTACGTCGAGGAGGCCGCGCGCGAGCACGGGCGGACGGTGCTGCTGTCCTCGCACATCCTCAGCGAGGTCGAGGAGCTCTGCGACCGGGTCAGCATCATCCGCAAGGGCGTGACCGTGGAGAGCGGTTCGCTCGCCGACCTGCGGCATCTGACCCGTACCAGCGTCACCGCCGAACTCGCGGGCGAACCGGGCGGGTTGGGCGACCTCCCCGGGGTGCACGACCTCGACGTACAGGGCAAGCGCGTCAAGCTGCAGGTCGACACCGACAAGCTCGACGCCGTGCTCCGCTCGCTCGCCGGGTCCGGTGTGCGCTCGCTGACCAGCACCCCGCCCACCCTGGAAGAGCTGTTCATGCGGCACTACCAGGACGACGTCCGCACTCCCGAAGCGGCGGTGTCGCGATGACCACCCTCCTGAGCGAAGATCGCTACGTCTCCAGGTCCGGCGGCGCGCGGCACCTCGCGGGCACCGGGACGCTCCTCAGGCTCGCGCTGCGGCGCGACCGCGTGATGATGCCCGTATGGGTCGCCATCACCGCAGGGATGGTCGTGTCGATGCCGGGCTCGCTGGAGTCGGTGTGGCCCACGGCCGCCGACCGGGCCGACATCGCGGCCTCCATGAACACCAACAGCTCGATGCGCGCCATGTACGGGCCCGTCTTCGGGGACTCGCTCGGCGCGCTCACGGCCTGGCGCGCGGGCACGTTCGCCGCGGTCTTCGCCGCGATCATGAGCCTGCTCATCGTCGTGCGGCACACCCGTGACGAGGAGGAGAGCGGGCGGCAGGAACTGGTGTCGTCGGCGATGGTGGGGCGGCGCGCGCCGCTGACCGCCGCGCTGCTCGCGGCCCTCGTGGCCAACGGTGTGCTCGCGCTGCTCGTCACCGGCGGCCTCGCCGCCCAGGGCGGCGCGGGGGCCCTGGCCCTCGGGCTCTCGATCGGCGGCTGCGGGATGGTGTTCGCGACGATGGGCGCGATCGTCGCCCAGTTCACCGAGAGCGCGCGGCTCGCGCGCGGCGCCACATCGGCGGTGCTCGGCGCGGCCTTCGTGCTGCGCGCGGCGGGCGACTCCGGCACCAACGACGGCTCGTCGCCGCTGACCTGGATCTCGCCCATCGGCTGGGTCGAGAACGTCCGCGCCTTCGCCGACGAACGGTGGTGGGTGCTCGGTCTCCTCCTCGCGGCCGTCCTGATCCAGGGCGCGGTCGGCTACGAACTGGCCGGGCGGCGCGACATCGGCATGAGCTTCCTGCCGACCCGCCCGGGGCCCGCGGACGGGCGCCTCGGCACGGCCGGTTCGCTGGCCTGGCGGCTCCAGCGGGGCAGCGTCATCGGCTGGTCCATCGGGTTCCTCGCCGCCGGTGTCGTCTTCGGCGGCATGACCGAGGGGGCGGCCGAACTGGTCGGCGACAGCGAGAACACCGTCGAGCTCATCGAGCGGATGGGCGGCCAGTCCGGCATCACCGACGCCTTCCTCGCCACGATGGTCGGCATGCTCGGAATGGTCGCCGCGCTCTACATCGTGCAGGCGGTGCTCCGGCTCAGCGGCGAGGAGACCTCGCAGCGCGCCGAACCCATCCTGGCGAACGCGGTGGGCCGCACCGCCTGGGCAGCCGGACACCTGGTGATCGCCTTCGCGGGCGCCGCGCTGATCATGCTGCTCGGCGGGGTCGGCCTCGCGCTCGGCCACGGCAAGGAGTTCGGGCCCGTCGTCGGCGCCTGCCTGGTCCAGCTCGCCGCGATCTGGACGCTCGGCGGGGTGGCCGTGCTGCTGTACGGGCTGCTGCCGCGGGCGGCCGTCGCCGCGTGGGCGGTGGCGGGCGCGGCGCTCCTCATCGGCTGGATCGGCCCCGCGCTGAAGCTGCCGCAGGCGGTCATGGACGTATCGCCGTTCGGACATCTGCCGAAGCTGCCGGGCGGGGAGATGACGTGGGGCCCGGTGCTCGTGGAGGTGGCGCTCGCGGCCGTGTTCGTGGCCGTCGGCCTGGCCGGGCTGCGCAGGCGGGACATGTCCAGCTGAGCGGCACCTCGCCCGCGGAACCCTTCAGCGGCCCGAGTGCGTCCCCCTGACATGGGACAACGCACTCAGGCCGCCGTCGGCTGCCTCAGCACCCTCGCCGGTCTCGGCGCCGGGATCGCCGTCTGGAACGTCCGTGCCGACGGCCGGATCCACCGGTTCGAGCAGGGCCCGGACTGGCGGGTGTTCGCCGTGGACCTGCCGCTGTGCCTGGCCGGCGGCACCCTCGCCGGAGCGCTGGCCGGGGTGCTGCTGACCCGTCTCCTCACAGCTCGACACGCAGACCCTCCAGGCCGCGGATGACGAAGTTCGGCTTGCGCTCCGGCTCCGCCGCGAGCCGCAGCGTCGGCGCCCGCGTCAGCAACGCCCGCATGGACGCCGCGAGTTCGACGCGGGCGAGCGGGGCGCCGATGCAGTAGTGGATGCCCGCCGAGAAGGAGATGTGCGGGTTGTCGGGGCGGGTCAGGTCCAGCCTCTCCGGGGCGTCGAAGACCGCCGGGTCGTGATTGGCCGAGCCGAACAGCAGGGCCACCTCCGAACCGGCCGGGATCGTGGTGCCCGCCACCTCGATGTCGTCGAGCACCCAGCGTTCGAAGAGCTGGAGCGGGGTGTCGTAGCGCATCAGCTCCTCGATCGCGGTGGGGACCAGGGAGTGGTCCGCACGCAGGGCCGCCAGCTGCTCGTTGTGCCGGAACAGGGCCCACCAGCCGTTGACGGTCGCGTTGACCGTGGCCTCGTGCCCAGCGTTGAGGAGCAGGACGCAGGTGGAGATCATCTCCTGTTCGGTGAGGCGGGCGGGCGCGGAGCCCGAGCCCGTGCCGTCCTCGTCGTCGTGGGCGGCGATGAGCCCCGAGATCAGGTCGTCGGCGGGGCACGCCCGGCGCCGCGCGATCAACTCCCTTAGATACTCGGTGAATTCGATGGACGCGGTGACCGCGGCCCGCGCCGTCTCCTGCGACGGGTTCAGCTCGTACATGCCGCAGATCGCCGCCGACCACGGCCGCAGCGGCGCCCGTTCCGACTCGGGGATGCCGAGCATCTCCGCGATGACGGCCACGGGCAGCGGCTCGGCGACGGCCGTGAGCAGATCGCCGCCACCGTCGGCGACGAGACCGGAGACGAGTTCGCCCGCCAACTTCTCTACGTAAGACTGGAGTTGGCGCACCGTGCCCGGCGTGAACGCCTTCGACACCAGGCGGCGGATGCGGGTGTGGTCCGGGGGCTCCAGGTCGAGCATGCCGTGGTCGTTGAGGGTGTGGAACGGCTCGCGCTCGGGCGGCGGGGCGGTGCGGCCGAAGTCCTCGTGGGCGTACCGGTGTTGATAGGTGCGGCCCAGGCGGCGGTCGCGCAGGAGCGCCGAGACGTCGGCGTGGTGCGGGACCAGGTACTGGTTCGAGGGCTCGAACCAGTGGACCCGGCCGGCCTCGCGCAGGGCCGCGTAGGCGGGATACGGATCGGCGACGAAGGCCGGGGACCAGGGATCGAACACAGCGGCATCCATGCGCGGACGCTAGCCCCGCTCAGCCCGGCGTGACCAGTCGTGCCTCGTACGCGAACACCGCCGCCTGCGTCCGGTCGCGCAGCCCCAGCTTCACCAGGACCCGGCTCACATGCGTCTTGATCGTCGACTCGGCGACCACGAGCCGCTCCGCGATCTCGATGTTCGACAGGCCCTGCGCGATCAGGACGAGCACCTCCGTCTCGCGCTCGGTCAGCTCCCCGTACGCCCCCGGCTGCCGCCCCGCCGGAACCGGCGAGGCCTCGGACAGCTTGGCGAACTCGGTGATCAGGCGGCGGGTCACGGTCGGCGCGAGGAGGGCCTCGCCGCTCGCCACCACCCGTACGCCGTCGGCGAGTTCGCGCGCGGAGGCGTCCTTGAGGAGGAAGCCGGAGGCCCCGGCCCGCAGCGCCTGGTACACGTACTCGTCCAGGTCGAAGGTGGTCAGGACGAGCACCTTCGTGCCCGCGTCCGCCGCGACGATCTCGCGGGTCGCCTCGATGCCGTTCAGCTCGGGCATCCGGATGTCCATCAGGACGACGTCGGGGCGCAGTTCACGGACCTTGGCGATGGCTTCGACGCCGTTGACGGCCTCGCCGACGACCTCGAAGTCCGGCATCGCGTTCAGCAGGACCGAGAAGCCCTCACGGACCATCATCTGGTCGTCGGCGACCAGGACCCTGATCACGCCTCGTCCTCCGTCCCGGCGGCCGCGGCGCGGGCGACGGGGATGAAGACCGCCACCTCGTACCCGCCGTCGGCCGTCCCCTCCGCCGTCATCTCGCCGTCCAGCATCGACACACGCTCGCGCATCCCGGTGAGGCCGTGTCCGGCGCCGGGGCTCGGCTTCACCAGCCCTGTCGACGGGCCGTTGACGATCCTGAGGCCGAGGCCCCCGAGGACGTACGAAACCTCGACCGCGGCCTGCGAACCCGGGGCGTGCCGCAGCGCGTTGCTCAGCGCCTCCTGCACGATCCGGTACGCCGACAGCTCGACGCCCTGCGGGAGTTCACGGGCCGCGCCGGTCACCGTCCGCGTCACGGCCAGGCCCGCCTCCCGCACGTTCTCCAGGAGCTTGTCGAGGTCGGCGAGGGTGGGCTGCGGGGCGTCGGGCGCCTCGTAGTCCTCGGCCCGTACGACACCGAGGACACGGCGCAGCTCGGTGAGCGCCGCCACCGCGTTCTCCCGGATCGTGACGAACGCCTGCTCCAGCTCGGGCGGCGGGTTCTCGACGCGGTACGGGGCGGCCTCCGCCTGGATCGCGACGACCGACATGTGGTGCGCCACCACGTCGTGCAGCTCGCGCGCGATGTTCGTGCGCTCCTCCAGGAGCGTGCGCCGGTCCCGCTCGACGGCGGTGACCGTGCGCTCCTGGACGACCTCGCGGCGCGCGTTCCGGTTGACCTGGACGAGCGCGACGATCCCGACCCCCATGCCGGAGAGCACCGTCATGGGAACCGCGATGCCGCCGTTCAGGCTGCCGAAGACCGCCGCGGAGAGCAGCGAGTACAGCGTGGACAGGGCCCACATCCAGGCCGCCGTACGCGGCCGGGTGCGCGCCGCGACCACCATCATCACGATCGTGTGGCCCAGGATGCTGCCGCCCGACCACGGGTAGAGGCCGTCGCCCGTCGCCCAGACCAGGAGCGGGGCGGCCCCCAGCGAGAGCCAGAAGGCGAGGACCGGGCGGAGCAGGGTGAGTGCCACGGGGACCGCGGCCATCAGTCCGGCGACCAGGGCGAAGAAGCCGTCGTCGAGGGCACCGTAGCTCGCCATGCCGGTGATCAGCGTGAACCCGGCGAGGCCGAGGACGACGGCGTGCGGCAGGAGCCCCAGGCGACGGCGGAACCGCTCGGGGAACTGCCGGGCCCACGGCCCGTCCGTGCCCGCCCGCGGCATCGGCCGGTACGCGAGCACCCCCCGGAACAGGTCCTCGCGCAGCCCCCGCAGCGCCGCCTTGGCGAGATTGATCTCAGGGCTGTGTTCCCGCGGGCCCTGGACGATGGTCGTGTCGGTCATGCCCTTCACGGTAGGTCGCGGGGGCGGCGCTCCGCGTCCGTACGGAGGAGGGTTCGGCGGGGTCCGTCGCAAGGACTAGAGCCTTGCTTTGCGACCCCGGGGCCACGGTCACCAGGCCAGTTGCGCGATCTCCTCCGCGACCACCGCGCAGGCGTCCGCGGCCGGGTCGATCACCGGGAAGTGGCCGACCTCCTCCAGGAGCGTGACACCCACGACCTCGCCCGCCTTCGCCGCCGCGTCCGCGTACGCCTCGGCCAGCTCGAACGGCACGGTCGTGTCCGCGCGACCCTGCACCACGGTCGTCGCGACGCCGGTCGGCAGCAGCTCCACCGGGTCCGCGTACGGCCGGCGCTCGTCGAACAACTCCCGCATACCGCCCAGGAGCTGGACGCACGCGCCGCCGCAGACACCCAGCTCCTCGGCGAGCGCGAAGCCCACCAGCGGGGCGATGGCGACGACGCCGCGCAGCGCCGCCGAGTCCGGGGTGCGCCACGGAGCGCCCTCCGGCAGCACGTGCCGGGCGCCCGCCCACAGCGCGAGCTGGCCGCCCGCCGAGTGCCCGGTGACGACGGTGCGGCGCGGGTCCGCGGACGGCAGGTGCTCCCGCGCGAGCGCGGGCATCGCGTCGAGCGCGGTCGCCACGTCGTCGAAGGTCTCGGGCCAACGCCCCGCGACGGGTCCCTCGACGCCTTGATGCGGCACAGATTGATGCGGCACCGGACTCGAACTCCCCCGCCGGTACTCGACGTTGGCGACGGCGAAGCCGCGCCGCGCGAGGAAGTCGCAGAACGGGGTCAGATACTGCCGGTCGTACGGCCCTCGCCACGCGCCGCCGTGCAGGACCACGACCAGCGGGGCCGCGGTCGAGCCGTCCCTCGGGGCGTAGAAGTCGACGACCTGGTCCGGGTGATCCCCGTACGCGGCGCTGACGTCCGGCGGCACGGCGGGATGCGAGAAGGCCGACGCCTCCTCCGCCTCCTCGCGGGTGGCGCCGGACTTGTCGGGGTCTGGCATGCTCCAACCTCTCGACATCGTGCGGAACTTGGCCAAATGCGTACGAACCGGCGGGCGGCCGGTGCGTCGCGGTATGCGGACGCTACCAGGCCCGTGACGTGCGTCAACACGTACAGTGACCGCACAAACGGTTCCTTCGTACCGTTACCCCGTTACCCTGGCGGTCATGACCGCCAACCCGACCGACGCCCACGAACCCGGCACGCTCCGCCCCGGCGGGCGCACCGCCCGCGTCCGCGCCGCGGTGCTCGAGGCGGCGGGCGACGTCCTCGCCGAGCACGGCTTCGACCGGCTCGACCTGGGCGACATCGCGCGGCGCGCGGACGTCGGCAAGACGACCGTGTACCGGCGGTGGGGCTCGCCCACAGGACTCGTCGCCGACCTCCTCGACCAGATGGCCCAGGAATCGCTGCCCCGCACCGAGACGGGCACCCTGCACGGCGACCTGACCGCCAACGCCCGCCTCGTCCAACGCACCCTGGCCGACCCCCGGCAGGGCCCCCTGTTCCGCGCGGTGATCGCCGCGGCCGCCTGCGACCCGCGCACGGCCTCGGCCCTCGCCCGCTTCTACGAGGTACGGGTGGCCGAGTGGGCCCCCTGCGTGGAACAGGCGGTGACCCGCGGCGAACTTCCCTCCGGGACGGACCCGTCGGAGGTCATCCGCGCGGTGTCCGCCCCCCTGTACTACCGGCTGCTCACCACGGGCACCGCCCCCACCCCGTCCGACGCGGAACGCGCGGTCGCGGGAGCCGTGGCGGCGGGGGTGGCGGGGGTTTACGTGGGGTGAGGGGGCGGGGTGCGCCGCGGAAGGACCGCACCGTGAACGAGCCCAGTGACCGTGACCGCACCACAGCCCCTCTCCCCTCTCCCCCGACTGGCCTCCGCCGACCTCGGACTCGTACGTCTCCGGCGACAATCCGGTCGCCGCTCTCTCCACTGCACTCCGATGCCGAGCAGCACGGTCAGACCGACGCGTGACCAGTGTTTTCCGGGCGTCCACCGTGCTGGAACCACTCCGGCGCCAGGATCGACATCACCGTCGCGTCCACCCGCTCGCCCTCCCAGAGCAGTGCGTCACGCAGTACGCCCTCAGCGACGAACCCCACCTTCTCGTAAGCGCGGCGGGCTCGCGGATTGAACGCATAGACCTCCAGCGAGATGCGGTGCAGCCCCAGCTCCTCGAAGCCGTACCCCACGATCAGACGGGTCGCCTCCGTCCCCAGACCAGATCCGTACGTGCCGGGCACCAGACAGATACGGAAGCTGCAACTTTCGTTGTCCGGGTCCCACTCGTTGAGGACCACCTCGCCGACGACGTTTCCCGACGCCGGCTCGACCACGGCAAGGTCCAGCCGGTCGTCTTGCTCTCGACGACTGTCGTACCAGGTACGTATCCGCCCCTCATCGGGCACGCCGTCGTCATGACTGCCGGTCAGCCGTGATGCCTCTGCGTCCAGGAACATCGGCATCAGCGCAGGCACGTCATCCACCGTGACCGGCCGGAGCAGCACCTGGTCCCCTCGTAGCGACGGCTTGCTGAGGAAATCCGGGCGGGAAGCATCTCGAACGTGATCACCCATGGCCGCATTGTGTCCGGCCGACCGACCCGCCTCCTCCTGATATTCGCCACGAGACCCCGTGATCGGGGAGACAGGGCCCAGGGCGGTCCGCCCCCTCGGCCGTTCCCCACCCGCCCCGAACCATCCAGCCCGGCCCACCGACCCGTAACGACGGCCCCACCCGACACGGGCAATCTGCCACCTTGGACACCCCCACCCGCCCCGAACCATCCAGCCCGGCTCCCCGCCCGGTAACGACCCCCGATTTGGGCAATCTGCCGCCTTGGGCGGCAGGGTGGGCAAGGCGGCGCCCGGTGCCGCGCAACAGGGACGGACGACGGGCCCTGCCCCCCCCCCGGCAGAGCGGCCCGGGGTCCGGACGACCGGAGCCCCCGGAAGGGGCGGGCGGGTGGGAGATGAGCGGGGATCGGCGCAGCCGGGGCAGGACGCCTGTGCAGCGCACCCGTCGTCACGGACGCCAAGCCCGGTGCAGCACCAGGGACCGGACGAGCCGTCGCCGTCCCGCAGCAGCCGACCACCACAGAGCGCTGCCTCCGGGGGGCCTACGCCCCCGGAGGGGGCGGGTGGGTGGGAGATGAGCGGGGACCGGCGCAGCCGGGGCAAGGCCCCGGTGCCGCGCGCCCGTCACGGCAGACGACAAACCCTGTACAGCCCCCGGACCCCGGACCCCGGACGAGCTGACGAATGGGAGAACGGCCAGGAACGGCTCAGTCGGCGAGACGCCGGTGCCGCGCGTCCATCGCCACAGGCGCCAAGCGCGGTACAGCCCCGGGCCCCGGGGGGCCTACGCCCCCGGAGGGGGCGGGCGGGTGGGAGATGAGCCGGGATCGGCGCAGCCGGTAAGAGCCGGTGCCGCGCGCAGCCGGGCCAAGACCCCGGTGCCGCGCACCCGTCACCGCCGACCCCAACCCCGGACCCGCCCCCGCCCCGGGCCCCGGTCGACCGAGTCGGCCCCGGCCACACCCACCAGCCAACCGCTCCCCACCCGCCCCAACCGGGTACCGCTACGCGGAGAGCTCCCGCCCCAGCACCGCCCCCGCCCGCTCCACATCCGCATAGGACAGGTACAACGGCGTGAACCCGAACCGCAGGATGTCCGGGGCCCGGAAGTCACCGACGACCCCGGCCCCGATCAGCCGCCCCATCACGTCCCCCGCATCGGCACACCGCAACGCCACCTGGCTCCCCCGCTGCCCGTGCCCGACCGGCGTCACGACCTCGACCCGGCCCCCGGGAACGTACGCCTCGACGCACTCCAGGAAGAAGTCCGTCAGGCCGAGGGACTTGGCCCGCACCGCGTCGACGGAGACGTCGGGCCGCGACCACACCTCCAGCGCCGCCTCCAGCGCCAGCATCGACAGGATGTCCGGCGTCCCGACCCGCCCGCGCACGACCCCGTCCGCCGCCTCGTACTCGGACCGCATCCCGAACGGCTCGGCATGCGAGTTCCACCCCGGCAGCGGCGAGTCGAAGGCCGCCTGGTGGTCCCTGCGCACATACAGGTACGCAGGCGAACCCGGCCCCCCGTTCAGGAACTTGTACGTGCAGCCGACCGCCAGGTCGACCCCGTGCTCGTCGAGCCCGACCGGCAGCGCGCCCGCGCTGTGGCACAGGTCCCACACCGAGACCGCCCCGGCCGCCCGGATCGCCGCCGTGAGCCCCGGCAGATCGTGCAGCCGGCCACTGCGGTAGTCGACGTGGTTCAGCAGCACCGCCGCCGTACGCGACGACAGCGCGCCCGGCACCTCTCCCGGTTCCACCGCCCGCACCGAACAGCCCGTCATCCGGGCCGCGGAGGCGGCGATGTACCCGTCCGTCGGGAACGTCGCCGCGTCGACGAGGATCTCGTCCCGCCCGGCCCCGGGACCGCCGGCGAGCCGTACCGCACCCACAAGTGCCTTGAAAACATTGACACTTGTGGAGTCGCCGACGACGACCTGCCCCTCGCCCGCGCCCACGAGCGGAGCGATCACGTCCCCGATCCGCTCGGGCGCCGTCCACCACCCCGACTCGCTCCAGGACCGGATCCGCAGCTCGCCCCACTGCCGCCGCACGACGTCCTCGACACGGCCCGGCACGTTCGCGGGCAGCGCGCCCAGCGAGTTCCCGTCCAGATAGACACCGCCGTGGTCATCACCGAGTACGAACTCGCCCCGCACACCGGCGAGTTGATCGGCCGCATCCAGCTCCTTCGCCCGCTCTTGCAGATCAGACATGGGACCTCGCCGTCCACAGCTCGGGGAACACGTTCTTCTGCGCCCGCTTCTCCAGCCACGCCACACCGGCGGAGCCGCCCGTGCCCGCCTTCGCGCCCATCGCGCGCCGCGTGGCCACCAGGTGGTCGTTGCGCCAGCGCCACACCAGTTCGGCGACGTCCGTCAACGCCTCGCCGAGACGGGCGAGTTCGTCGTTCTCGTCGCCCGCGTACAGGCGCGTCCACACCGCCTCGACCTCCGGCGACGGCACGTACTTCTGCGACACGTCACGGT
Source organism: Streptomyces sp. NPDC059897 (assembly GCF_042730865.1). NCBI lineage: Bacteria > Bacillati > Actinomycetota > Actinomycetes > Kitasatosporales > Streptomycetaceae > Streptomyces > Streptomyces sp. NPDC059897. The sequence goes on from NZ_JBHWKQ010000019.1 coordinate 50,570, forward strand.
CGAGGACGGCGCGCGGCACCGGATGCCCGCGCCGGGCAAGGAGCCGCAGCACCTCGTCGTACAGGCTGGGCTCGTGCAGCGCCTTCTCCAGCTCGGCGTGCACCCGCGGCGCGCCGCGGTGCGGCACCAGCATGGACGCCGACTTGTCGCCGAGCAGGAACTCCATGCGCCGGTACATCGCCGACTGGAAGCCGCTGCCCTCGCCGAGCGCGGACCGGTACGAGTTGAACTGGCCGGGCGTGAGCTGGCCGAGCGGCCGCCATGAGGCGTTGAGCGCGTCCAGTTCCCTGACGGACCGTTTCAGCGCCGCGACCGCGGTCGGCACGTCGTCCGTGCCGAGGGCGCGGGCGGCCGTCTCCCACTCGTGCACGATGACGGTGAACCACAGCTCCATCACCTGGGTGGTGACCAGGAAGACCATCTCGCCGGGATCGTCCGAGCGGAGGTGCTGGAGGTGGGTGAGGACGTCGGCCTGGACGTAGTCCTCGTAGGGCGTGGTGCCCGCGAAGTCGAGATGCGGGGTGGCGGGCGCCTCTGTGTCGCGCCCCGCCTCGTGATCCGCGTCGTGGGACATCGCTGTCTCCTGTTTTGTACTCCGGGTAGCGGTCCGCCCTGCCGTTACCGACACGGGGCCCCGGTCCCCACGTGCATCCTCCGCAATCGTCCCCGCAAACGGCAAGGCCCGCCTGGTCACAATGGACCGGGCGGGCCTTGCCGTGCGAAGAACGCTCAGGTCAGCGTCTGCGCGGCGGACTCCGAGGAGTCCTTCAGGAACTGCGTGCAGCGCTCGTACTCCTCCTGCTCACCGATCTCGCCCGCGGCCCGCGCGAGGGCGTGCAGGGCGCGCAGGAAGCCGCGGTTCGGCTCGTGCTCCCACGGCACCGGGCCGTGGCCCTTCCAGCCGGCGCGGCGCAGCGAGTCGAGGCCGCGGTGGTAGCCGGTGCGGGCGTAGGCGTACGACTCGACGATGCTGCCGCGCTGGTACGCGTCGTCGGCGAGCTGCGCCCAGGCGAGCGAGGAGGTCGGGTACTTCGCGGCGACGTCCGCGGGGGCCGTGCCGGACGCGAGCAGCTCGCGGGGCTCCGGGTCGTCCGGGAGCTCGGTCGGGGGCGGGCCGCCGAGGAGGTTCTCGTGAAGGTTCATGGGGTCAAGTGTGACGCGCCTTCCCGGTTGCCCGTCGAGCGCCCCGGTGACATGCGTCTGCATGCGGCGACATGCCACGGGCCCGGCTCCCCGAAGGGGGACGCCGGGCCCGCGAGCGCAAGTACTGGCGGAAGGACTACTTGATGCGCGTACCCGTCGAACGCAGGTTCTCGCAGGCCTGGACGATGCGGGCGGTCATGCTCGCCTCGGCCTTCTTGCCCCACACGCGCGGGTCGTACGTCTTCTTGTTGCCGACCTCGCCGTCGACCTTCAGGACGCCGTCGTAGTTCTCGAACATGTGGCCCGCGATCGGGCGCGTGAAGGCGTACTGGGTGTCGGTGTCGAGGTTCATCTTCACGACGCCGTTCTCGAGCGCGGTGGTGATCTCCTCGACCGTCGAGCCGGAGCCGCCGTGGAAGACGAAGTCGAACGGCTTCGAGCCGGCCGGCTGGCCGTACTTCGCGGCGACGCCCTCGTTCAGCTCCTTGAGCAGGTCGGGGCGGAGCACGACGTTGCCCGGCTTGTAGACGCCGTGCACGTTGCCGAAGGACGCGGCCAGCAGGTAGCGGCCCTTCTCGCCCAGGCCCAGGGCCTCGGCGGTGCGCAGCGCGTCGTCGACCGTGGTGTAGAGGTTGTCGTTGATCTCGTGCGAGACGCCGTCCTCCTCGCCACCGGTCGGCGTGATCTCGATCTCGAGGATGATGTTCGCGGCCTTGGCCTTGGCGAGCAGCTCCTGCGCGATCTCCAGGTTGTCGGAGAGCGTCTCCGCCGAGCCGTCCCACATGTGGGACTGGAACAGCGGCAGGCCGCCGGCCTCGACGCGCTTCTGCGAGATCGCGAGCAGCGGGCGCACGTAGCCGTCCAGCTTGCCCTTGGGGCAGTGGTCGGTGTGCAGCGCGATCTTGTTGCCGTAGCGGGCGGCGGCGACGTGCGCGAACTCGGCGAGCGCCTCGGCGCCCACGACCATGTCCTTCACGCCCTGGCCCGAGAGGTACTCGGCGCCGCCGGTGGAGATCTGGATGATGCCGTCGGACTCGGCCTCGGCGAAGCCCTGCAGCGCCGCGTTCAGGGTCTGCGTCGACGAGACGTTGATGGCCGGGTAGGCGAACTTCCCCGCCTTGGCCCGGTCGAGCATCTCGTTGTACTGGTCCGGGGTTGCGATGGCCATCTGCCGTCTCCTCGTAAAGCGCGCGGGTTGCGGGGCTCGGGTTGTCGTTCTCGGTGACCCTCACCAAGCGTCAAGGGGTGACATCATCGTCGACCCCATCTTTCCAGACTTGTGCGGATGCTCCAGTCCGGCGAAGGTCCCGAAGTACGGGACCCGGGTCCGGGGTCTCAGTCGAGGCCGAGCTCGTCCTTCGAGAAGGCGAAGAGGTACGGCACCCCGGCACCCTCGGTGATCTTCTCGGCGGCGCCGGTCGCCCGGTCCACGATGGTCACGACGGCGACGACCTCGGCACCGGCCTCGCGCACCGCCTGGACGGCCTCCAGCGGGGAACCGCCGGTGGTGGACGTGTCCTCGACGACGACCACGCGGCGGCCCTTGATCTCCGGACCCTCCACGCGCTTCTGCATGCCGTGCGCCTTGGCGGCCTTGCGGACGACGAACGCGTCGAGGCGCTCGCCGCGGGCGGCGGACGCGTGCAGCATGGCGCCGGCGACCGGGTCGGCGCCCATGGTGAGGCCGCCGACCGCGTCGAACTCCAGGTCGGCGGTCAGGTCGAGCAGGACCTGACCGACCAGCGGGGCGGCCTCGCCGTCGAGGGTGACGCGGCGCAGGTCGACGTAGTAGTCGGCCTCGATGCCGGAGGACAGCGTCACCTTGCCGTGCACCACGGCCTTGTTCTTGATCTGCGTCAGCAGCGCGTCGCGCACGTCGTTCGTCGTCATGCCTACGAGCTTAAAGGGCGCGTTTTACAGGTGACGCCAGGTCCAGGTGGTGCTCGCCTCCAGCGGCTCGACCGGGGTGACCAGGCGCGGCGCCGTGTTCAGCCCGTTCGGCGGGCCGGTCTGCGGTTCGACGCAGACGGCCGCGTCCTGCTCGTCGTAGACGACGACCCACTGCTCGGGGCTGGTCACCTCGACCTGGAGGGCGCCCGGCCAGTTCAGCGTGACGTCGACGCCGTCGGGCATCCCGAAGCAGTCGTCCCACGGGCCCGGGGTCGCCTCGATGCGCTTGCCGGTCGGCAGGTGGTCCGCGCCGCGCTCCTCCTGCCAGGCCGGGTCGAAGGCGATCTGCACGCTGCTGCCGCCGTCGGTGATCGTCCGGTTGAACCAGGGGTGCCAGCCGGCCTGCGCCGGGAACGAGTCGCCGTACGTCTCGATGCCCAGCGACAGGGTCAGCGAGTCCTCGGAGAGCGAGACGAGCTGCGTGACGCGTCCGCTGTACGGCCACGGGTCGGTGAGGTCGTACGTGAACGCGGCCTCGGTGCGGGTCTCGCGGGCGGTGGTCCACTCGGCGCCGCGGCCGAAGCCGTGGATGGCGTGCGGCGGGGAGTTCAGCGGCATCTGGTGGACGTGGCCGCCGTTGCGGAACTGTCCCTCCCTGATGCGCCCGCACCACGGCACCATCGGGAAGCACCCGTACTTCTCGCCCTGCCGCAGCAGCTCGGTGCCGGAGATCTTCAGGCTGCTGATACGGCAGCCGTTGCCCGGCGCCACGGTCACTTCCGCGTCGCCCGCGGTCAGCGTCGTTTCCTGTGTCGTCACGGCTCCTGAGCCTATGCCGGGGACCGTCAGCGGCGCCTGCGCAGGGCCCGGCCGACGACGATCGCCGAGGCGAGCGCGACGGCGGCCGCGGGGGCGGCCCAGCGCAGCGTGGCGCTGGTCGTGACGCCCTCGGGGGCGGGCACCGGGGCGTACCGGCCGCGCGGCGGCGCGTGGTCGACCTCCTCCGCGCTGCGGCCGATCATGGTGCGCCGGGCGTGCGCGGCGACCGGCTCCGCCGGGAGCTCGGTCCCGGATCCCGCGACGGGGTCGAGGGACGGCGGCGGAATCTCGGCGTCGAAGACGGAGGAGTGGTCGTGGACGGCGTCCTCCTGGGGCTCCGGTACGACCGGTTCACCGACCGGGCTGCTCCCCGCGCCCTCGACGGTGTCATCGACGGGCCCGGCGGCAGCGCCCATGCCCTCTCCGTCCTGGGTGTCGTCGTCGGGATCGGAACCCGGCTCCTGGCCGGTCGCCCCGAGATTCTCCGCGAACCGGTTCAGCAGGCGGTGGGCCGCCGCCTTCACGGCCTCGCGCGGCAGCTCGGCGACGCGGCCGTCGCCCGATCCGGTGCCGGAGAAGGTGACCGCGGAGCCGCCCGCCGCCGCGGCGACCCGCGCGGTCAGGGCGAACTTCACGCCTCCCGTGCCGCGGGCCTCGCTGCCGTCACCCGTCACGGCGAACGACCCGTCCGCCGACTGCGTCACGGTGACGCTGCCGCGGTACGTGATGGTGTGCCCGCCGATACGTACCTTCAGGCGGCCTCCGCCACCGGCGGCGTCACGCTGGTACCCGGGCAGGGCCCGGTCGACGCGTTGGGAATCGCAGAGCACCGCCCGCAGGGACTCCGCCGGAACCGGAACGAACACCTCATGCTCCATGCCGCCGAGCCTAGCGACCCCATCGCTCACGTGTACCCCCTTCGCGGCCCACCTTTCGACTTTCCGGCGGACACGACTCCTCCTGTGCTACCGCAACGACCCCTGCCCGCCTTGGACCGCGACGACACGGATGGCACCACCCACGGCCACGGCGCGACGGGCTCGATGTTCGGGGGAGGGGGCGGCGGGGCCGCGAGACTGGCTCAACGCCGGGGAACCCAGCGGGGCCGCGCGACCGGCTCGACGCCGCGAGGGAGCCAGCAGGGCCGCGCGACCGGCTCAACACCGGGGAACCGAGCAAGGCCGCGCGACCGGCTCGACGCTGGGAGGGAGCCAGCAGGGTTGCGCGACCGGCTCGACGCCGCGAGGAGCCAGCGGGACCGCGCGACCGGCTCAATACCAGGAGGGGCAGCGAACCGAGCGGCGCCTCAACGCCCCGGGCCCAGCCACACCGAGCCGTCGCCTCAACGCCCCAGGCCCCAGCCACACCGAGCCGTCGCCTCAACGCCCCAGGCCCAGCAACGCTGAGTGGCCAGCTCGACGCCCAGGCCAGCACCCCCCACGCCCGCCCCCGGCGGACCGAAGCCCCCGGAGGGGGCGGGAGGGTGGGAGACGACCGAGGCCCGGCGCAGCCGAAAACCACGCCCCCGCGAACCAGCACCACCCACCCCACCCCCGACACGGCCCCCACAACCCCGCCGCCGCACAACAACACCGGCGGACACCGCACCACGGGCACAACCCCGGCGGACCGAAGCCCCCGGAAGGGGGCGGGAGGGTGGGAGACGACCGAAGCCCGGCGCAGCCGAAAGCCACGCCACCGTGAACCAGCACCACCCACCCCACCCCCGACACGGCCCCACAACCCCGCCGCCCCGCAACAACACCACCCACCCGGACCCCACCCACCCGCCCCCGCCAGCCAGGCGTCAGTCGGTGAAGCGGGGGTGCACCAGCGTCGACGGTGCGAACCCGGACCCCGTCCGCACCATCCGCTCACCCGCCAGGGGCCCCGGCCTGACCCACCCGGCCACCACGAACCCCACACCCCCGTCGCCGCGATACGCCACCGCCCGCAACCCCGCGGAGCGCACCGTCGCGGTCGCCGTCCCCAGCGGCGCCGCGCCCCCGCCCACCCGCGCCACCACTCGCCCCCGGTCCGCGAGAACCCGCCCCACCAACCCGTAGAACTCCTGCGAGTACAGCTTCGTGCTCGCCGTGCTGCCGGGGTCGGGCAGATCGCACACCACCACGTCGTACGGCACCGCCCGCGGCGCGCCCCGCAGCCACGCGAACACGTCCCCCGTCATCACCCGCACCCGCGGGTCCCCGAACGCCCGCCCGTTCAGCCGGCTCAGCCCCGGGTCGGTCCGGGCGAGCCGCACCACCTCCGGGTCGGGGTCGACGACGTCGACCCTGCGCACACCACGCGCGCGCAGCGCCTCGCGCGCGGCCAGCCCGTCGCCCCCGCCGAGGATCAGGACCCGCGCCCGCGGCCCCCCGTGCAGCGCGGGCCCGACGAACTGCCGGTAGGGACGGCCCCGTTCACGACCGTCCGCCCGCAGCCGCCCGTCGAGGAAGAGCGACGTGGGGCGCCGCCCGCCGCCCGTGAGCACGACCTCCTGCGCCCCGGTCTGCACGGCGACCCGCACATCCGCCCCGAACAGGGCGTGCCGCGCCGCCCGCTCGAAGTCGTCGACGAGCACCCAGGACGTGGCGAGCACGCCGAGCACCGTGACGTTCGCGACGATCAGCAGCCAGCGGGCCCGCCGGCTCAGGTCCCGCCGGAACAGCCCGAGGACGAGCACCGCTCCCGCCACCGCGTTGACCGCCCCGGTCAGCAGCGCCCCCGTCAACTGCCCGAGCAGCGGCAGGAGGAGGAACGGAAAGGCAAGCCCGCCGACCAGCGCGCCCACATAGTCCGCCGCGAACAGGTCGGCGACCGCCCCGCCCGCGTCCTGCCGCCTGATCCGCTGGATCAGCACCATGAGGAGCGGCACCTCCGCCCCGATCAGCACCCCGATGGCCAGCGAGAACGCGACGAGCAGCCAGCGCGGCCCGTCCGCCCAGGCCCCGCCCCAGTCCCCGGTCCACGCGAACACCGCGTACAGCGCCATGGCGCTGCAGCCGCCGACGAGCGCGAGCAGCGCCTCGATCATCCCGAAGCCGACCGCGGCCCGCAGCCGCAGCCGCTTGGCGGCGAGCGAACCGAGGCCCATGGCGAAGACCATGACGGAGAGCACGACGGAGGCCTGGGTGACCGAGTCGCCCATCAAGTACGAGGCGAGCGCCACCAGTTCGAGCTCGTAGACCAGACCGCAGGCCGCGCAGACGAAGACTCCTGCGAGGACGAGGAAGCGGCCGGTGCGCGGCTTCACCGGGAGCGGGGCCCGGACCGGACCACCCAAGGGCCTGGGGCCTGAGGTCGTCACGGGCGGGTGCGGTTCGATCACCCTGGAACGCTACGTCACCGCACGACTCCACCCGGTCACCCACACGTGTGGAACCGACGTACCGCAGGCATACCCGCGACCCACCCTTCCACCGCGAGCCGGCCCGCGCGGCTACAGCGCGGCGGCCACCGGCATCCGCGCACCCACCCGCGTACGGGTAGCGACCAACTGGCCGTCCTGCGGGTAGGCGTGCCAGGTGCGCCAGTGCACCTGTCCCTCGTGCCGCTGGGCGAGCATCGCGGTGAACGCGTGCGGGCTGCCGGGGAAGACGCCGGCGAGTCCGTGCGGGTGGTCGGCGACCAGGGCGAGCAACTCCTGTGCACGGCCCGCGAATTGACCCGCGGTCAAATGCTCGACGCGGGCCGCGAATTCGTACTCCCAGTCGCCGAGGCGCTTCGCGACGCCCAGCGGGAGCGGCGTACTGCTGCCGGGGATGCACGCCACGGTCTCCGAACAGGTGCCGCGCTCCTCCTCGAGAAGTACCTGGTGAGAGGCCCCGAGTAGCCTCAGCTGAAGCCTGGCATCGTCGATGTCGAGGTCAAGCGTGGCGAGCGCGGGCAAGGGCTCCCGGCCGAGGGCCCAGGCCAGATCGGCCGCACTCGTATCGGTATAGGCGGTGTTCAGGGTCGTGAGCATGGGTCGGCTCCGCTAGCACGCAAAGGGAGGTGGGGCCGGCTGGATCAAAGGGGCCGGCTCGTGCCCACGAGAACGCGATAACTACGTAGTACGAGGGCTGCGTTGACGGTTAAAGGGAATCATGGGGGGCGACGCCGCCACAGCGTTTTTACCCAACTTCGGAGGGTTTCCATCCCCCCGAGGGCAGCACAGCTCAATTGTTCAACTTCCACGAGCATCTTTCGCGCCCGGCGCACAACCTCCGAGGGCACAACCGGACAAGCGTGCGGCCCACGCGGACCGACTGCCCCGTGTCAGTCGCCTCCGCGCGGGCCGCACGCCCGTTCAAGGTGTGTCGGCGTGCGTCAGCTTCCGCCGCCCCCGCACCCACCGCCGCCACCGCCACCGCCACCGCCACCGCACGACGAGCTGCCTCCGCCACAGGAGGAACCACCCCCGCACGAGTGACCGTGATGCCCGCCGCCGGAGTCACCGGACGAGGAACACGCGTAGGAACCGCCGCCGCTCGCGGCACCACCACCGGCCCACCAGCTGCTCCGGCCGGCCCGGTTCTTCTTCAATGAGGTACTGCGCGAACGGCCACTGCCGCCCGCCCTGGCCGTTCCGAGCACGATGGCGACAACCAGCGCCACGAAGACCACGATGAAGAACACGTCCATCACCGGCCCTCCTCTCTCTTCCCCCGTATCCCCCGAGGGGCCGCCCCGAGCGGGCGTGACAGGGAAATGCCCCCGCCCGAACCGGGCCAAGCAGGAGTTGAGCAAGTCCAGAGGTTCGGCGCAGGATGGCCGCCATGACCTCCAGCGCACGCCCCCTCCTCAACCGCCGCCTCGCCGAGTTCGGAACCACGATCTTCGCCGAGATGTCCGCGCTCGCCGTCAAGACCGGCGCCATCAACCTCGGCCAGGGCTTCCCCGACACCGACGGCCCCGAGCAGGTGCGCGAGGCCGCCGTACGGGCACTGCGCGAAGGGCACGGCAACCAGTACCCGCCCGGCCCCGGCATCCCCGAGCTGCGCACCGCGATCGCCGCCCACCAGCAGCGCCGCTACGGCATGGAGTTCGACCCCGACCGCGAGGTCCTGGTCACCGCGGGCGCCACCGAGGCCATCGCCGCCTCCCTCCTCGCCCTCGTCGAACCCGGCGACGAGGTGATCGCCTTCGAGCCCTACTACGACTCGTACGCGGCGAGCATCGCCCTCGCCGGCGGCACCCGCGTCCCGGTCACGCTGCGCCCGACCACCGACGGGGACGCTTCCTTCCGCCTCGACCTCGACGAACTGCGCGACGCGATCACCCCCCGCACCCGCCTCCTCCTCATCAACACCCCGCACAACCCCACCGGCACCGTCCTCAGCCGCGCCGAACTGACCGCCATCGCCGAACTCGCCGTCGAACGCGACCTCCTGGTCGTCACCGACGAGGTCTACGAACACCTCACCTACGGCGACGCCGAACACATCCCGCTCGCCACGCTCCCCGGCATGCGCGAGCGCACCGTCACCATCGGCAGCGCGGGCAAGACGTTCTCGTTCACCGGCTGGAAGGTCGGCTGGATCACCTCCACGCCCGAGCTCGTCACGGCGGTCCGCTCCGCGAAGCAGTTCCTCACCTACGTCTCCGCGGGCCCCTTCCAGTACGCCGTCGCCGAGGCCCTCGCCCTCCCCGACACGTACTTCTCCGACTTCCGCGCCACCATGACGGCCAAGCGCGAACTCCTCGCCACCGGCCTCGAGGACGCCGGCTTCACCGTCTTCCGCCCCCAGGGCACCTACTTCATCACCACCGACATCCGTCCCCTCGGCTTCGACGACGGCTTCGCCTTCTGCCGCGCCCTCCCCGAACGCTGCGGCGTCGTCGCCGTCCCGAACGCCGTCTTCTACGACGACCGCACGGCCGGAGCCCCCTTCGTCCGCTTCGCCTTCTGCAAGCAGGACGAGGTCCTCAGCGAGGCGACGGCACGGCTCGCCAAAGTAGGCAACCGGTAGAAGAAGGCCCGCACGACAGGCATAGATGTCCCGTGCTCCACGCGTCCTTGTGGGCGTCAGAGAACGGGAGGGCCAATGGATCCGCAGGATCAGCTCAGGTTCCAGGACTTCGTCGACGCCAGGTGGGGCACCCTGCTCCGCCTGGCGAACCTGCTCACCGGCGGCGACCGGCACGAGGCCGAAGACCTCGTGCAGACCGCCCTGATGAAGACGCTGGGGCGCTGGCGGCACATCGACGACCCCGAGGGGTACGTCCGCAAGGTGATGTACCGGCACCAGGTCAGCCGCTGGCGACTGCGCCGCCCGCACCGCGAGCCGACCTTCGACGCCTCGCGCACGGTGTGGCGCGAGGAGGGCACCGCGGACGGCACCGCCGACGCCGATCTGCGCATCACCATGGCCAAGGCCCTGGCCCGGCTCACCCCGCGCCAGCGCACCATGCTCGTCCTGCGCTACTTCGAGGACCTGTCCGAGAGCGAAGTGGCGACCACCCTCGACTGCTCGATCGGCACCGTACGCAGCACCACCCACCGCTCCCTGGCCCGGCTGCGCGCACTCGCGCCGGAACTCGACGCCCGGCACCCCGCCCCGGCCACCGATCCCGACCGCCCCGCGAACGGCACGGCGCCGAAGGGAGCCCACGCATGAACGCCGACCAGCTCGACCGCACCCTCCGGGACGTCCTGCGCACCTGGACCCCCGACACCACCACCGCCGCCCCCACGGACCTCGCCGGCCGTCTCGTACGCCGCCGCAGGCGCCGCACCACCCTGCGCGTCACCGGCGCCGCCCTCGGCCTCACCGCCGTCGTCTTCGGCACCGTCGTCGTCACCGGCACGGGCGGCCGCGACCACGCGTCGCCCGCCCACGTCAGCCGCGAGGGCAAACTGCGCTGGCAGACCACACTGCCCGGCAGGACCACGTGGGACGCCTGCGCCACCGGGCCCGGCGCCGTGTACTGCCGGGGCGCCGGCTACGACGGCGTCGGCATCGACACCCGCACCGGAAAGGCCGTCTGGCAGCGCAAGGCCGCGCACCCCGACGGAGGCGGCGCCCCGGCGGGCTCGGTCCCCGGCGTCCGCGACGGCATCCTCTACTCCTACGCCGACCACGCCCCGGGCACCTCGTACCCCGGCACCGACGTCGTCGCCATCGACCTCGACAGCCGCAAGGTGCTCTGGAAGCACAAGCTGGCCGACGACAGCCGCGACGCCGACTCCGCCGTCCTCTTCGACGGCGGCATCCTCGCCAACACCCCCACCTTCAAGAGCACGGCGGCCCTCGACCCCAGGACCGGCCGCACCCTGTGGACCCACAAGTGGAAGCAGGCCGACTGCACCGCGGCCGCGATCGACGGCGCCCCGCACCTGATGTGCTCACCGGACAGCGAGAAGACACCGCAGCGCAGCACCGTCGTCCGCCTCGACCCGGCGACCGGCCGCCCGCACACCGTCGCGACGATCAAGGGCATGACGTCATACGTCGGCAGGGACGGCGACACGGTGCTGCTCAGCGCCCCGGCCGGAAAACAGGGGTACGCCGGCGACCCCGGCCCCACCTACCTGATCCGCGTCGACACGGACACCGGGAAGGTGACACGGCACCGCGCCGACGGACCGCGCGGCGGCGTGATCGCGGACGGCGTCATGCTCCTGGTCCGCACGGACGGCACGGCCCTCGCATGGTCGGCCGCCGACGGGAAGCAGCTGTGGGCGACCCCGACCGGCCTCAGGCTCCGCAAGGACCCCACCGGCCCCGACACCTACGAACTGCCCTCCGCCGCCGCCGTGAACCTCGCCGACCGGATCGCCTACTTCCTCGACCCGACCGGCAACATGGTCGGCCTCGACCTCGACGACGGCACGGTGCGCTGGCGCGGCAAGGCGGACCTGCCCAAGCGCCCGGTGGACGGCGGCATCGCCCCCGAGCTGATGACCGCGGGACGCCACGGCCTCATCGGCCAGTCCGGCGAGAACCTGTTCCGCATCGACCCGAAGCCGACGGCCCACGGATCGTAGGCACGACGAAGCGCCCGGCCCCTCACGGGACCGGGCGCTTCACCCTTCACGGCTCAGCGGCTCACTGGGAGTCGTTGCCGTCCTCCGGCTTCTCCGCGGAGTCGACGTCGGCCTCCAGGCCGAGCTGCTCCACCAGCCAGCGGTCGAACTCGATCGCGGCGCGCACCCAGCTGACCGTCGACGACACGAAGTGCTCGAGCGAGACCCCGGTGCCGATCAGCATCTGCGCCTCGCCGATGAGGCGGACGGTGCCGTCGTCGTGGGTGTGGCTGTAGACCTTCGGCCACAGGGTGCGGCGGTTCCAGTCGTCGATCGACTCGAGCAGCTGCGGCTTGATCTCGATGCCGTGCGGCCGGTCGTAGAACGTCCGCACCGAGAAGACCTGCTGGTCACCCTCGCCGCGGAACATGAAGTACGTACGGAACTCCTCCCACGGCGCCGCGAGGTCACCCTCCTCGTCGGTGACGTACTTGAGCTCCATCTGCTCCAGGAGCTGCTTGACCAGTTCCTGGTCGGGAACGACGGGACCGGCCGGTCCCGCGCCCTCCTGCGGGTCGGGCTGTCCCCCGAAGTTGGGAATCGAGGACGGGTCGATGCTCACTTGCTTGGTCCCTTCGTACGGATGCCGCCATCCTCTCCCACCGAGGCCCCCCAAGGGCAAGCCCGCGCCCCTTCACAGGGACGCGGGCGTTTCGCGGCGGTCCGGGTTACAGCGTCTTCCCCGTCGCCGCCCCCACGATCAGCCCGTCGCCGAATGTGTCGACGCGGACCGTGTCGCCGTCCTTGATCTCGCCGGAGAGGATCTCCTTGGCGAGGCGGTCGCCGATGGCGGTCTGGATGAGGCGGCGCAGGGGGCGGGCGCCGTAGGCCGGGTCGTTGCCCTCGTCCGCGAGCCAGGCCAGGGCCTCGTCGGTGATGTCCAGGGTGAGGCGGCGGTCGGCGAGGCGCTTCGCGAGGCGGTTGAGCTGGAGGTTCGCGATGCGCTGCAGCTCGTCCTTGTCGAGGGCCGAGAAGACGACCAGGTCGTCGAGGCGGTTGAGGAATTCGGGCTTGAAGGATGCGCGGACGACCTCCAGGACCTGCTGCTTCTTTTCCTCGGCCGACGTGAGGGGTTCCACCAGGTACTGGCTGCCCAGGTTCGACGTCAGGATCAGGATCGTGTTGCGGAAGTCGACCGTGCGGCCCTGGCCGTCGGTGAGGCGGCCGTCGTCGAGGACCTGGAGGAGGATGTCGAAGACCTCGGGGTGGGCCTTTTCGACCTCGTCCAACAGCACCACCGAGTACGGGCGGCGGCGGACCGATTCGGTGAGCTGGCCGCCCTCCTCGTAGCCGACGTAGCCGGGAGGCGCGCCGACGAGGCGGGCGACGCTGTGCTTCTCGCTGTACTCCGACATGTCGATGCGGATCATGGCCCGCTCGTCGTCGAAGAGGAAGTCGGCCAGGGCCTTGGCCAGCTCTGTCTTGCCTACGCCTGTGGGGCCCAGGAAGAGGAAGGAGCCGGTGGGGCGGTCGGGGTCGGCGATGCCTGCCCGGGTGCGGCGGACCGCGTCGGAGACCGCGCGGACCGCTTCGGTCTGGCCGATGAGGCGCTTGCCGAGTTCGTCCTCCATGCGCAGGAGCTTCTGGGTCTCGCCTTCGAGGAGGCGGCCTGCCGGGATGCCGGTCCAGGAGGCGACGACGTCGGCGATGTCGTCGGGGCCGACCTCCTCCTTGACCATGGTGTCCTTTGAAGCCTCCTCCTCGGCCTCGGAGGCTTCCTCCAAGTCCCTTTCCAGGGTGGGGATCTCGCCGTAGAGGAGCTTGCTCGCGGTGTCGAAGTCGCCGTCGCGCTGCGCGCGTTCGGCCTGGCCGCGGAGTTCGTCGAGCTTTTCCTTCAGTTCACCGACGCGGTTGAGGGACTGCTTCTCCTTCTCCCAGCGTGCGGTGAGGCCGCGCAGCTCCTCCTCCTTGTCGGCGAGGTCGCGGCGGAGCTTGTCGAGGCGGTCGCGGGAGGCCGGGTCGGTCTCCTTGGCGAGGGCCATCTCCTCCATCTTCAACCGGTCGACCGAGCGCTGGAGTTCGTCGATCTCGACGGGGGAGGAGTCGATCTCCATGCGCAGGCGGGATGCCGCTTCGTCGACGAGGTCGATGGCCTTGTCGGGGAGGAAGCGGGAGGTGATGTAGCGGTCGGAGAGGGTGGAGGCGGCGACGAGGGCGCTGTCGTTGATCTGCACCTTGTGGTGCGCCTCGTAGCGTCCCTTGAGGCCGCGGAGGATCGCGATGGAGTCCTCGACGGAGGGTTCGGCGACCAGTACCTGCTGGAAGCGGCGTTCCAGGGCCGGGTCCTTCTCGATGCGTTCGCGGTACTCGTCGAGGGTGGTCGCGCCGACCATGCGGAGTTCGCCGCGGGCGAGCATCGGCTTGAGCATGTTGCCGGCGTCCATGGCGGAGTCGCCGCCCGCGCCCGCGCCGACGACGGTGTGCAGCTCGTCGATGAAGGTGATGATCTGGCCGTCGCTCTCCTTGATCTCGGAGAGGACGGTCTTGAGGCGTTCCTCGAACTCGCCGCGGTACTTGGCGCCGGCGACCATCGCGCCGAGGTCGAGCGAGACGAGCCGCTTGTCCTTGAGGGACTCCGGTACGTCGCCCTTGACGATGCGCTGGGCGAGGCCCTCGACGACGGCGGTCTTGCCGACGCCGGGCTCGCCGATGAGCACGGGGTTGTTCTTGGTGCGCCGGGACAGGACCTGGACGACGCGGCGGATCTCCTGGTCACGGCCGATGACCGGGTCGAGCTTGCCCTCGCGGGCGGCTGCCGTGAAGTCCGTGCCGAACTTCTCCAGCGCCTTGTAGGACCCTTCGGGGTCGGGTGTGGTCACCCGGCGCCCTCCCCTGTTCTTGGTGAATGCCTCGGCCAGCTTCTTCGCACCGGCCCCGTTCTGGGTGAGCACGTCGGCGGCGGCGCCGCCCTTGGCCGCGATGCCGATGAGCAGGTGTTCCGTGGAGAGGTACTCGTCGCCGAGGTCCTTGGCGCGCTCGGAGGCGTCGGCGATGACGGCGAGCAGTTCGCGGTTGGGCTGGGGCGGCGCGACGGTGGATCCGGTCACGCTGGGCTGGGCGGCCAGGGCCCGCTCGGCGCCGGCCCGCACCTGTGCCTGGTCGGCGTCGACGGCCGCCAGGAGGTCGGTGATGTTCTCGTTGTCCTGGCCCTCCAGCAGGGCCAGGAGGAGGTGGGCCGGGGTCAGATCCGGGTTGCCCCCGGACACGGCCCGGCTGCTCGCCGCGTTGATCGCGTCGCGGCTCCGGTTCGTCAGCTCGGCGTCCACGTGCCTGTTCTCCTCCGTGTCCTAGGGAAACTGTGTACTAGGGAAACTCACTCTGACTCTTCCAACGTGCACAAAGTTGAGTCTATTCCACTCAAGGCCGGTCGCGACAGCGCCCCGGGCCCTGACCTCCGGGACGGGTTCCCCGGTACCTCGGATAGGTTCCCGTTCATGGCCAAGCGCATCGACCTCGACGCCCCCGGTTCCGCGTTTCTCGACTTCTGGCGGGAGCGGCACCTGTGCACGCTGACGACGCTGCGGGCGAACGGCACGCCGCACGTGGTCCCGGTCGGGGTGACGTACGACGCCGAGGCGCGGGTCGCCCGGGTCATCACGGGCAAGGGCACCCGGAAGGCGGCGCACGTCGTCGAGGGCTCGGGGCGGGTCGCGGTGTGCCAGGTCGACGGCCGGTGGTGGGCGACGCTGGAGGGCGCGGCGACGGTGCGCACGGAGCCGGCGGAGGTCGCGGACGCGGAGCGCCGGTACGCCGAGCGCTACAAGACGCCGCGGCCGAATCCGGACCGGGTGGTCATCGAGATCGCGGTGGACCGGGCGACGGCGAACCTCCCGAAGGAGCCGCAGGACAACGCGTAGAACGACGGCCCCGGACAACGCGTAGAACGACCGCAGCGGCGCCACCGTGTCAGGTACACGGTGACGCCGCTGCAGGGGGGAAGCACCTGCGCGATCTACAACGACGGGGGCATCGCGTCAGGCACTGCGGGGGGTGGCTGTGGAGCGTGGGTGGGACTGCGAGGGCTCGGGTGCCGCCTCGCCGACCAGTTCATGGTCCCGCTGGTCGAGGTTGACGAAGATCATTCCGTATCGGACGACCGTACGTACCGGCTGTGGGGCTCCGCGCGGTCGGCGCAGACACCGGTAGGCCCTGATGTCGTCGCCCTCGCGGACCACGATGATGGGCTCTCCGAACAGGGTGACCATGAGGGAGTCACCGTCGCTCGGAACCGCGGTCACGAGGTCGATGGTGTGCCAACCGGAGCGGTAGGCGATCGCCATCTCCCGGCGTAACGACCGGTCGTCGGGCGGGGTGATCATGCGCCCGTGTCCGTGGGCGCGGAGTTCCAGATCGCATCGGCGGGAAGTGCCTGGACGGTCGTGGGCGCCACGTTCCAGATCGCGTCCGCCTGGGTCGTGGGCGCGGAGTTCCAGATGGCGTCCATCGGCCCGATCGCGCCGAGGACCAGCCCGGCGGAAAAAGCGCCGGCAACAACGGCGCGAAGTATTCCCTTACGCATAGCGGGTCCCGTCCTCGCTTTCATGGATTCTCTCCCCCGGCTCTCCACGACGATGGCTCATTCGGCCACGCAAACACCACAGGGTCGATGCATCATGTTCCTGCACGTTCAGGACCCTGGGGGGTGGAGCTATGCCCAATACCAGCTCAAATCAGGCACATCCACACGCCATGACCGAGCTGTGCGACGCCGGGAGGCATTTGTACGCGACGGCCCTGCGCTCAGGACGCATCGCGCGCAGCGAAATCTCCTCGGCTCCCTGCCTGCTGGACTTCGCGCTCCTGCATCCCGATCCTGATGACTCCGCCTGGCTCCGGCCGGTTCCGCCGACGGCGGCGCTCTCGCAACGACTGCATCCGCTCGAACGCGAGATACAGGAAAGAAGGGCTCTCGCGATCGAACTCACCGATGCCTTCGAGCCATTCCTGGCCATCAGCGCCCAGCGGCAACCGACCACCCACTCCATCACGGTGCTCGAGGGCAAGGAGCGGATCAACAGCGCCATCGAAGCGGCCCTCGCCGAGTGCAAGACCGAGATGCTCACCGTCCAGCCCGGAGGGGGCCGGGACGAGCACACGCTCACCAAGGCCCTGCGGATGGGCAGGGAGATCACCGATCGCGGCATCACGATGCGCACGCTCTACCAGCACACGGCGCGGCACAGTCACGGCACCCTCGCCTACGCGGAAGCCCTGGCCCAGGGAAACGTCGACATCCGCACCCTTGAGGAGCTCGTCGAGCGGCTGATCATCTTCGATCGTTCGGTCGCGTTCATTCCCGCGCGCGAAGACCGGCAGGCCGCCCTGGAGTTGCGCCACCCGGGTCTTGTCGAATATCTGGCCAATGTCTTCGAGCAGCTCTGGCAGCGCGGGGTCCCGCTGCTCGACGAAACCCCCTACGGGCCACCGACCGACGGCATCACGGGCGTCCAGCGCTCCATCGCCAAACTCCTCGTCGAAGGCCACGTCGACGAGGCGATAGCCCGCCGGCTCGGGATGAACGTACGCACCTGCCGCGCCCACATAGCCAAACTCGCGGCCGCCCTCGGCAGCGGAAGCCGGGCCCAACTCGGTTATCTCATCGCGCAGTCCGGAATGCTCGAGACAAACACCCCCGCACCGAGCAGAGGGAGCGAGTCGTGACCCTCAGGGCTCATGCGCACGATGTCGGCGAGGTGTGCGAGGCGGGCATGCGGCTCTACACCCGCGCCCTGCGCGAGGGCCGCGTACCGCGCGCGGACTCCGAGCCGGTTCCCTGCCTCGAAGCGCACGCGCTGCTGCGCCCGGACACCGGGGACCCCGGGTGGCTGCGACCGGTTCCCCCCGCGATCGCGCTGCCCCGGCTGCTGCGGGCCGTCGAGGAGAACATCGCCCTGCGCCGCAGCCAGGAGGCGAAGCTGGCCGAGACCTTCGCCCCGCTGATGGCCCTGGACGCGGAGCGGGCGGCCGTCCCGGACGCGCCCATGATCACCGTCCTGCTCGGCTTCCAGCGCATCAACGACGCGATCGGCGAGGCCATGTCCACCTCGTCGACCGAGCTGCTCACCATCCAGCCGGGCGGCCACCGCCCGGCCCCCCTGCTCGCCTCGGCCCTGCCCAAGGAGCAGCAACTGCTGGCCCGCGGCTGCCGGATGCGCACGCTCTACCAGCACACGTCACGCCACTCGCAGGCCGTGCTCGCCCACTTCGAGCAGCTGGCCGGTGACGTGCAGGTCCGCACGCTCGACGAAGTGACCGAGCGGCTCATCATGCTGGACCGCACCGTCGCGTTCATCCCCGCGAACCAGGACCGTACGGTGGCCCTGGAACTGCGGCATCCGGCGCTGATCTCCTACCTGGCGACCACGTTCGAGCGGCTGTGGCGGCTGGCCACGCCGATGTTCCCGCAGACGGCGGTCGAGGAACCGGCCTCGGACGGCGTCACGACGCGCCAGCGCACCATCGCGACGCTGCTCATCGAGGGCCACACGGACGCGGTGATCGCGGAGCGGCTCGGCATGAACATCCGCACGGTCCGCGTGCACATCGCGAAGCTCGCGGCGACGCTGGGCAGCGAGAGCAGGGCGCAACTGGGCTTTCTGATCGGCCGCTCGGGCATCCTGGAAGACACCGACTAGCCGGTCACGCGGTACGTGGGGGGCTACTTCAACCCGGCCTCCACACACGCCTGTTCGTACTTCGGCGTGCAGATCTGCGCGACCGAGAAGATCTTGTCCTTGACGACGGTGCTCTTGATGTTGTCCTTGGTGAGCGCGACGACGCTGACGCTCGCCGTCCTGATCTGCTTGGTGGTCGGGCTGTCGGTGCGGTCCATGGCCAGCGCCTCGAACTCGATGTCGCGGCCCTGCGAGACCCGCACCGCCATCTCGGCGGCGGTCTGCGCCTCGTCGGGGTACGGCTTGTAGACGCTCATGTACTGCTCGCCGGTCAGGATCCGCTGCACGGCGGCCAGTTCGGCGTCCTGCCCGGTGATCGGCGGCAGCTTGCGGACGCCGACCTCCTCCAGGGCCTCGATCACGCCACCCGCCATGCCGTCGTTGGCGACGTAGACGCCCGCGATGCTGTCGACGCCCAGCGCGCTGATCGCCTGCTCCATGTTGGCCTTGGCGTTGGACGGCTTCCAGCCCGCGGTGTCGTACGACTTCGCGACGGTCACGGCGTTGCCGAGTTCCGCGCGGGCGGCCGCCTTGAACTGCGCGGCGTTGGGGTCGCTGGGCGAGCCGTTGACCATCACGACCTTGTCGCGCTTGGTGGCCTTGGCCCCGCCGAGGGCGGAGATCAGCGCCTTGCCCTGGGTCTGGCCGACGAGCTCGTTGTCGAAGCCGACGTAGGCGTCGACGGGGCCCTGGGCGAGCCGGTCGTACGCGATGACGTGGATGCCCGCGCTCTTCGCCTTGCGCACGGCCGGGGCGATGTCCTTGGCGTCCACGGCGTCGACGACGATCGTGTCGACCTTCGCGGCGATCATCTCCTGCAGCTGCTTGCGCTGGAGGGCCGCGTCCTGCTTGGCATTGGCGTAGACCAGCTCCCCCTTGCCGTGCGTCAGCTTCGCCACCTGACGCTCGAAGATGGGGTGGTCGAACTTCTCGTAGCGGGCGGTCTCCTTCTCCGGGAGCAGCAGACCGATCTTGACGTCGTTCCCCTTGCTGGCGGACGCGCTGGGCTCGCTGTCGTCGCCCGGCAGCACGCCGCCGCAGGCCGAGAGCGAGGCGACCAGGACGGATGCGGCGCCGGCCATGGCGGCACAACGCATACGCGTGTTCATGTGCGGATACCTCCCTGACGTGGCCGCGACGGTGCGGCCGAGGTGGCTCGAAAGCCAACTCGCCCGCCCACGGACCGTCAAGAGGTGAAGCCACACCGCAACGAAAACGGGTCCATTACTTCTTCACATGAAGCCGAAGACGGCGAATACCGGACACCTTCCCGCAAGCCACACAGGAACTTCACAGAACGATCAGGCCACCCGGCCCGCTCAGGCCTCGAACTCGGTCAGGTCGATCGCGTGCACCCGCAGGCCGCCCTCCGCCCCGCCCGGCAGCGAGGTCATCCCCAGCTTGTGGACAACCTTCAGCGAGGAGGCGTCGTCCTCCGCGACGACCGCGACGACCCGGTCGATGCCCCGGTCCTGAAGCGCGAACTCCAGCGTGGCCTGCGCCGCCTCCGAGGCGTACCCCTGGCCCCAGAACTGCCGCGCGAGCCGCCACTGGATGCCGACGTGGCCCGCCACCTGCGGCGGGGCATCGGGAACGTACAGGCCGACGGCGCCCGCCAGCTCGCCGGAGCCGAGAAGCTCGACGGCGAAGACCCCGAAGCCCTCGTCGTCCCACTCCTCCTCCCAGCGCTCGATGTCCTCGGCGGTCCCGTCGAGGGAACGCGGAACGCCGTCGCCGATACGGCGCATCACGGCGGGGTCGGTCTGGATGTCCGCGAGCGGGGCGAGGTCGTCGTCGGGGTGCCAGCGGCGCAGCAGGAGGCGGGGGGTGCGGATCTCGGTCATGGGTCCATCCTGCGGCATCGCAAAGGGCCCCGGAGACGACGCCTCCGGGGCCCTTCACGTGCGTACGGCTACTGGTCCTGCGACCGCCTGTTCTTCGGCCGCCACACCACCAGCGCGCTCGTCTGCTGGACCTCCTGGTACGGGACCAGGTCCCGGCGGTACGAGGCGTGCACCGCGGCCTCGCGCTGCTGGATCGCGGAGGCCGCGCTCTCCACTGCCGAGGAGAGTTCGGCCACCCGGGACTGCAGCGCGGCGACCTGGTTCTCCAGCTCGATGATGCGCTTGATACCGGCGAGGTTGATGCCCTCGGCCTGCGACAACTGCTGGACGGTGCGCAGCAGTTCGATGTCGCGGGCCGAATAGCGGCGGCCGCGCCCGGCCGTGCGGTCGGGCGAGACCAGGCCTAGCCGGTCGTACTGGCGCAGGGTCTGCGGGTGCAGGCCGGACAGCTGTGCCGCCACCGAGATGACGTACACCGGCGTCTCGTCGGTCAGTTCGTACGGATTGCTGCGCCGACGACCCGGCTGCCCGTCCATCACCCTCACGCTCCCTTCGCGGCCTTGAACAGTTCTGCCCGCACGTCGGTGTCCTCAGTCGCCTTGCGGTACGACTCGAGGGCGCTGCGGGCGTCCTCCGAAAGGTCCTTGGGGACGGCCACCTCGACCGTCACCAGCAGGTCGCCGCGCGTGCCGTCCTTGCGGACGGCGCCCTTGCCGCGGGCCCGCATCGTCCGCCCGTTCGGCGTGCCCTCGGGCAGCTTCAGGGTGACCGGCGGTCCGCCGAGGGTGGGCACCTTGACCTCGCCGCCGAGCGACGCCTCCGTGATGGTCACCGGGACGGTGACCGTGAGGTTGTCGCCCTTGCGGCCGAAGACCGGGTGGGCGTCGACGTGCACGACGACGTACAGGTCGCCCGCCGGGCCGCCCCGTTCACCGGGAGCGCCCTTGCCGCGCAGCCTGATGCGCTGCCCGTCGCTGACCCCGGCCGGAATGCGCACCTGCATGGTGCGGGAGGACTTGGCCCGCCCGCTGCCCTTGCAGGCCTCGCACGGCGTCTCGGCGATCAGTCCGCGGCCCTTGCAGTCCACGCACGGGTCGGTGAGGGAGAAGCCGCCACCGCCGCCCCGCGAGACCTGTCCGGTGCCGACGCAGGTCGGGCACACGCGCGGTGTGCCGTTCGCGTCGCCGGTGCCGGAGCACGCCTTGCAGGGGGCCTGGGAGGACATCCGCAGCGGGACCGTCGCCCCGTCCACCGCCTCGGTGAAGCTGAGCGTCACCTCGGACTCGATGTCCTGGCCACGGCGCGGCTGCGTACGCGTGCCCGCGCCCGCGCCGCCCCGGTTGAACAGGCCGCCGAACACATCGCCGATGCCGCCGCCGAAGCCGCCCGGACCGCCCTGGCCCTGGGCGCCGCCTCCGAAGAGGTCGCCCAGGTCGAAGTTGAACGAGCCGTTGCCGCCGGCGGCGCCGGGTCCCGGACGGAACCCGCCGCTGCCGAACAGGGCGCGCGCCTCGTCGTACTCCTTGCGCTTCTTGGGGTCACCGAGGATGTCGTTCGCCTCGGAGATCTCCTTGAAGCGCTCCTCCGCCTTGTCGTTGCCCTTGTTGGCGTCGGGGTGGTTCTCCCGGGCGAGCTTGCGGTACGCCTTCTTGATCTCGGCGTCGGTGGCGTCCTTGGGGACGCCGAGGACCTTGTAGTAGTCCTTCTCGATGAAGTCCTTGGTGCTCATCGGCCTCGACGTCCCTCCTTACCCGTGTGTGTGACGTCAGCCCTCTTCCGGGCCACCGTTCTCCTTCTCGGCATCCTTGTCGGCTGCCTCGTCCGCCTTCGCGCCCGGCTGCGGCTCGGCCACGGCCACCCGCGCGGGGCGGATGGTGCGCTCGCCGATCCGGTAACCCGGCTGCAGGATCGCCACACAGGTCGTCTCGGTGACGTCCGGCGCGTAGGAGTGCATCAGGGCCTCGTGCACGGTCGGGTCGAAGGGCTCGCCCTCCTTGCCGAACTGCTGAAGGCCCATCTTCGCGGCGACCGTCTCCAGGGATTCGGCCACCGACTTGAAGCCGCCGACGAGCTCGCCGTGCTCACGGGCACGGCCGATGTCGTCGAGAACGGGAAGCAGCTCGGTCAGGAGGTTCGCGACGGCGATCTCCTTGACCGTGACGCGGTCCCGCTCCACACGGCGCCGGTAGTTCTGGTACTCGGCCTGCAGGCGCTGGAGGTCCGCGGTGCGCTCGTTGAGCGCGGTGCGCACCTGGTCCAGCTGTGCTGTCAGGGCCACATCCGAAGCGGAAGCGGCTGAGTCCCCGGCCGGGGCCGCCCCCTCGCCCTTCTCGGGCGAGGCGGCGGCCTTCGACTCGGCGTCGTCGGGGGTGGCGCCGGAGGGGACGTCAGGCTCTTCGCTCTCGCTGAAGCCCGGGGTCTCCTCGGTCACGCGGCACCGTCCTTGCGGTCCTTGTCCTCGTCGACGATCTCGGCGTCGACGACGTCGTCGTCGGCCTTGGCGTCGCCCTGCGGGGCGTCACCCTGAGGAGCCTCGGCGCCCGCGGCCTGGGCGTCGGCGTACATGGCCTGGCCCAGCTTCTGCGAGACGGCGGCGACCTTCTCGGTGGCGGTGCGGATCTCGGCGGAGTCGTCGCCCTTGAGCTTCTCCTTCAGCTCGGTGAGCGCCTCCTCGACCTCGGTCTTCACCTCGCCCGGGACCTTCTCCTCGTTGTCCTTGAGGAACTTCTCCGTCTGGTAGACGAGCTGCTCGCCCTGGTTGCGGGACTCGGCGGCCTCGCGGCGGGCGTGGTCCTCGTCCGCGTACTTCTCGGCCTCTTCGCGCATCCGGTTGACCTCGTCCTTCGGCAGCGAGGAGCCACCGGTGACGGTCATCTTCTGCTCCTTGCCCGTGCCGAGGTCCTTGGCCGTGACGTGCATGATGCCGTTCGCGTCGATGTCGAAGGCGACCTCGACCTGCGGGACACCGCGCGGGGCCGGCGGCAGACCGGTCAGCTCGAACATACCGAGCTTCTTGTTGTACGCCGCGATCTCGCGCTCGCCCTGGTAGACCTGGATCTGCACCGACGGCTGGTTGTCCTCGGCCGTCGTGAAGATCTCGGAGCGCTTCGTCGGAATCGTGGTGTTCCGCTCGATGAGCTTGGTCATGATGCCGCCCTTGGTCTCAATGCCGAGGGACAGCGGGGTGACGTCGAGGAGCAGGACGTCCTTGACCTCGCCCTTGAGGACACCGGCCTGCAGGGCGGCGCCGATGGCGACGACCTCGTCCGGGTTGACGCCCTTGTTGGCCTCGTTGCCCGCGGTCAGTTCCTTGACCAGCTCGGCGACGGCCGGCATACGGGTCGAGCCACCGACGAGAACGACGTGGTCGATCTCGGAGAGGTTGATGCCCGCGTCCTTGATGACGTTGTGGAACGGCGTCTTGCAGCGCTCCAGAAGGTCGGACGTCAGCTGCTGGAACTGGGCGCGCGTGAGCTTCTCGTCCAGGTGCAGCGGGCCCTCGGCGGACGCCGTGATGTACGGCAGGTTGATCGTGGTCTCCGTGGAGGAGGACAGCTCGATCTTCGCCTTCTCGGCGGCCTCGCGCAGGCGCTGGAGCGCCATCTTGTCCTTGCCCAGGTCCACGCCGTGGCCGTTGTTGAACTGCTTGACCAGGTAGTCGACGACGCGCTGGTCCCAGTCGTCACCGCCGAGCTGGTTGTCGCCGTTCGTGGCCTTCACCTCGACGACGCCGTCGCCGATCTCCAGGAGCGAGACGTCGAAGGTGCCGCCACCGAGGTCGAAGACCAGGATGGTCTGGTCGTCCTTGTCCAGGCCGTAGGCCAGGGCCGCGGACGTCGGCTCGTTGACGATGCGCAGGACGTTCATGCCCGCGATCTCGCCGGCTTCCTTCGTCGCCTGCCGCTCGGAGTCGTTGAAGTAGGCCGGGACGGTGATGACCGCGTCCGTGACCTTCTCGCCGAGGTAGGACTCCGCGTCGCGCTTCAGCTTCTGCAGGATGAACGCGGAGATCTGCTGCGGGTTGAAGTCCTTCCCGTCCAGGTCGATCTTCCAGTCGGTGCCCATGTGGCGCTTCACCGAGCGGATGGTCCGGTCCACGTTCGTGACCGCCTGGCGCTTGGCGACCTCGCCGACCAGAACTTCGCCGTTCTTCGCGAAAGCGACGACGGACGGCGTGGTCCTGGCGCCCTCGGCGTTCGCGATGACGGTGGGCTCACCGCCCTCCAGAACGCTGACGACGGAGTTAGTCGTGCCCAGGTCGATGCCGACCGCACGTGCCATTTCGATTCCTCCAGCTACCTACTTGAGTGGAACTGGCTCAAGACTGCAACACCCTCCCCCTCGGCGTCAACAGACCTGAGTCCCACCCACTCAAGTTTTATCCTGCCCTTATCGGCAAACAGACTGGAGACATGCGTCTGACCTGGGCTTTTAAAAGGCTCCGGAAGCTCGTACGGAGATGATTACGCTACGAGCGAGGCGTAGAGGCACTCGGTGCGCTCGGTCCACACGGCTTCCCCGTACCGCTTCGCGTACACCGCGCGGCAGTGCTCCCGCAGCGTCGGGAAGACCTTCGCCGCGACGTCGAGCGCGTCGGGCAGGTACGCGTCCGGGGCGGTGACCGTCCCCGTGCCCTCGGACCGTACGGCACGCGGCACCGCCGACGTCCCCGTCCCCTCGAAGGCCAGCACCGGCAGCCCCGCCGCGAGCGCCTCCGCGTACACGAGCGGCACCGCCCTGCGCGCCTCACGCCCCGGCAGCACGAGCCCCCGGTACCCCGGCAGCGCCCGCCTGAGCTCCCCCCGCCCCACGGCCCCGCGCACCCGCACCGACGCCGGCGCCGCCGCCCGGCACCGCGCCTCCAGCGGTCCCGCCCCGACCAGATCGAGCCGCTCACCCGCGGGCCAGCGGCGCAGCAGTTCGAGCACGCCCCGCTCCGGCGCGAGCCGCCCGACGCACACCCAGGCGTCACCCGCCCCGCCGGCCCCGGACCCGGACCCGGACCCAGCCGCGGCACCGGCACCGGATCCCGCCTCCGCCGCCGCTTCCGCGACCGTGGGCACGAAGTCGGCCACCACGTCGAGGCGTTCCCGGGGCAGCCCGGCGCGCACGCACGCGTCCCGGCTCGCCTCCGAGAGGACGACGAGCCGGTCGGCCCGTCGCAGCAGCGGGTCCTGCCGCAGCCCGCCGCGCGGCGCCCACGGGAACTGCAGTGCGGCGAACCGGGAGCCCCGGTGGGGGCCGTGCCGCAGGGTGGCGACCACCGGGCCGGTCCACTCGCTGATCCAGGCACGGCCGAAGGCGGGGAACAGGTTGTGGACGTGCACGACGTCCGGGCCGAACGCCCGCAGGGTGGCGAGGGGGCCGCGGCCACGGCCGTTCGCCGAGACGAGGCGCACCTCGTGCCCGGCGCGGGTGAGCGCGGCGACCTGATCGAGGACGGCCTCGTCCTCGCCGCCGGGGGCGCCGAAACCGTGGACGACCGCGATCCTCATGGTCAGACCCCGGCCGCGGCGGTCGTGACCACGCCGAACGCGCCGCCCGCGTCGACGAGGGCCGCGTCCGCGATGTCGAGCAGCCCCAGCGCCGGCTCCCAGCCGGTGAGTTCGCGCAGGGGCCCGGGGTCCGGCTCGTACGCCTCCTCGCCCTCCCCCGCGTCCAGTTCCTCGTACGGGACGAAGCGGAGTGGGGACGGGGAGCCGGAGCGTTCGACGAGGACGCCGGCCAGGTCGGCGACGGCGGTCTCCTGCGTGCCGCAGACGTCGAAGACACGCCCGGGCGCGCCCGGTTCGGCGAGCAGTCGCAGCAGCGCGTCGACGGTGTCGGCGACGTGCGTGAGGCGCAGCCGCCGGGTGCCGTCGCCGTGGATGGTGAGCGGCAGGCCCGCGACGGCCTGTTCGGCGAGGCGCGGCACCACGGCGCCGGACGCGGCCGACTGGCGCGGGCCGACGGTGTGCCGGAGCCGGACCAGGATCGTTTCTTCACCGTGGCCCCGGCCGTCGTGGTCCCGGCCCTCCGCGACCGCGAGCAATCGGCGGCCGTGCCGCCGCGCTGCCTCGGCGACGGACCCCGCGCCCTCGGTCGCCAGGTGGACCACCACCTCGCAGCGGCCCGCGAGTTCGGCGACGAGCCGGGTGTCGAGGGCCGAGCCGCGCACGAAGCGGAGCCGGGGGCTGGGCCAGGCGGCGGCGAGGTTGGCGCGGTCGCCGGTGGACAGGTCGTCGAGGACGACGACGGTGTGCCCTTGGGCGAGCAGCGCATCGGTGAGGTGCGAGCCGACGAAGCCCGCGCCTCCGGTGACCAGATAGGTGGAGGATGCAGTGGTCGTCGGTGCGCTCATCCCCATAAGTTATTCCGTTATGTCCAAATATGGGGTGAATAACACGATCCGCTTTGGCGCCCCACACGGCTCCGCACAGGGTTACCTGGGCGACACAGATCACCAACCCGGCGACTACATTGCGTCCGGGTAAGTGGGTAGTCTCAGACGGACAACCTAAGTTACCGCTTAGTAATGACGTCCCCGAGAAGACTTCCCTCGCAGGCCCGAGGAGCCCCCAATGCAACTCGCCGCGATCATCGTGTCGCTGGTTACGATCGTGGTCGGCGCGGCACTGTTCGTCCGTGCCCTCCTGCAGATCTACAACTTCATGCGGCTCGGTCAGAACGTACCCGCAGGTACTCGCACCGATGAACCCGTGCAGCGCACCGTCACCGTGGCCAAGGAGTTCCTCGGCCACACCCGCATGAACAAGTGGGGCATCGTCGGCGTCGCGCACTGGTTCGTGGCGGTGGGCTTCTTCTCGCTGCTGCTGACGATCGTCAACGCCATCGGCCAGCTGTTCAAGGCCGACTGGCTGCTGCCGATCATCGGCGAATGGGCGCCGTACAACATCTTCGTCGAGTTCATCGGCACGATGACGGTCCTCGGCATCGCCGTCCTCATCGTGATCCGCCAGCTCAGCAGGCCGAACAAGCCGGGCCGCAAGTCCCGCTTCGCGGGCTCGAACTTCGGCCAGGCGTACTTCGTCGAGGCCGTCATCCTCATCGTCGGCGTCTGCATCTTCATGCTGCACGCCCTCGAAGGCGCCCAGCACCACGTCGACAGCTACGAGGCGTCCTTCTTCATCTCGTACCCCGTGGTGAACGCGCTGTCGGGCCTGGACGTCTCCACGCTCCAGACCCTCACGTACTTCTTCGCCGGTCTGAAGATCGCGACCTCGTTCATCTGGATGATCACGGTCGCCCTGAAGACCGACATGGGTGTCGCCTGGCACCGCTTCCTGGCCTTCCCCAACATCTGGTTCAAGCGCAACGCCGACGGTGACGTCTCCCTCGGCGCGCTGCTGCCGATGACCTCGGGCGGCAAGGAGATCGACTTCGAGGACCCGGGCGAGGACGACACCTTCGGCGTCTCCCAGGTCGAGCAGTTCTCCTGGAAGGGCCTGCTGGACTTCTCCACCTGCACCGAGTGCGGCCGCTGCCAGTCGCAGTGCCCCGCGTGGAACACCGGCAAGCCGCTCTCCCCCAAGCTCCTCATCATGTCGCTGCGCGACCACGCGCACGCCAAGGCGCCCTACCTGCTCGCCGGTGGCGGCAAGGACATGGAGGGCAATGAGAAGGCGACCGAGGAGCAGCTGAAGGACGTGCCCGCGGCCGCCCTCGCGGAGGCCGAGCGCCCGCTGATCGGCACGCACGAAGAGAACGGCGTCATCGACCCGGACGTCCTGTGGTCCTGCACCACCTGCGGCGCCTGCGTCGAGCAGTGCCCGGTCGACATCGAACACATCGACCACATCGTCGACATGCGCCGTTACCAGGTGATGATCGAGTCCGCGTTCCCGTCCGAGGCGGGCACGATGCTCAAGAACCTGGAGAAGAAGGGCAACCCCTGGGGCCTGGCGAAGAAGCAGCGCCTGGAGTGGCTCAAGGAGCTCGACTTCGAGGTCCCGGTCGTCGGCAAGGACATCGAGGACCTCACCGAGGTCGAGTACCTGTACTGGGTCGGCTGCGCCGGCGCCCTCGAGGACCGCGCCAAGAAGACCACCAAGGCCTTCGCCGAGCTCCTCAACATCGCGGGCGTCAAGTTCGCGATCATGGGCGGCGACGAGAAGTGCACCGGTGACTCCGCCCGCCGCCTCGGCAACGAGCCGCTGTTCCAGCAGCTCGGCCAGGAGAACGTCATGTCCCTCAACATGGCCTTCGGCGAGGAGTACGACGACGACGGCAAGGTCACCGAGGAGTCCAAGAAGCCCCGGACCGCCAAGAAGATCGTCGCGACCTGCCCGCACTGCCTCAACACGATCGGCAAGGAGTACCCGCAGATCGGCGGGGATTACGAGGTAATCCACCACACGCAGCTGCTCCAGCACCTCGTCGACGAGGGCAAGCTGACGCCGGTCACGCCGGTCGAGGGCATCATCACGTACCACGACCCGTGCTACCTGGGCCGCCACAACAAGATCTACTCCCCGCCGCGCGAGATCATCGCCAGCGTCCCGGGCGTCCGCAACGAGGAGATGCACCGCCACAAGGAGCGCGGCTTCTGCTGCGGCGCCGGTGGTGCCCGGATGTGGATGGAGGAGCGGATCGGCAAGCGCATCAACAACGAGCGCGTCGATGAAGCCCTTTCGCTGAACCCGGACATCGTCTCCACCGCCTGCCCGTTCTGCCTCGTCATGCTGACCGACTCGGTCAACGGCAAGAAGAACGACGGCAAGGCCAAGGAGTCCATCACCGTCGTCGACGTCGCCCAGCTGCTGCTCGACTCCGTCAAGACGCCGGTCGACCCGGCGGGCGAGGCGGAGACCGAGGACGCGCCGGAGCCGGAGCCGGTGAAGTAACTCCCGGCCCCGTACGCCGATTTGGGCGCCCCGTTCCTGGAATCTCCTGGAACGGGGCGCCCTCTTCTTTTGTTGCGTCCCGTACAACCCTTGCGGCCGATCCCGTGTCAAACGGTGCGCCGGACAAGGAACGGGCCCTTTCCGGTCATCCCCCCGCGCTGCCCGGTCTTCCTTCAGTCAAGGAGCCGCACGTGCGCAAGAACCGTCCGGCCGCCCTCGCCGCGGCCACGTTCCTTCTTCTCGCCGGTACGTACATCGCCGCCGCCCCGTCCGCGTACGCGGGCACACCCGGTGGCACCCGCGCGAACGACCGCAACACCGACTTCAACGGCGACGGCTACGACGACGTGCTCGTCGGCGCGCCCGGGGCCACCGTCAGCGGGCAGGCCGGGGCCGGGCTCGTCACCGTCCAGTACGGCGCGGCGAGCGGGATGGGGACGTCCCGCTCCGCCGTCCTCAGCCAGAGCACGGCCGGGGTGCCGGGCGCCGCGGAGAAGGGCGACGCGTTCGGGCAGGCCGTCGCCACCGGGGACCTCGACGGCGACGGCTACGACGACGCGATCGTCGGCGCGCCCGGCGAGGACCTCGGGACGGTCACCGACTCGGGCGGCGGCGTCGTCCTGTGGGGCACGCCCAGCGGCCTGTCCGGCGGCGCCAGTACGGGCCTGGAGGCCGACGAGCCCGCCGCGGGCGGCAAGTTCGGCCAGTCGCTCGCCGCCGCCCGCTTCACCGACGGCGGCGACGGCGACCTGCTCGCCGTCCTCGACTCGGTCGGCCTCGCGATCTTCCGCTACGAGGCCGCGCCCGCCGCCAGATCCACCGCGGGCGCGGGCAAGAACCTGGTCCGCGACTCCCGGACCGACTTCGCGCCCAAGGCACCGAAGGCCAAGGCCCCCAAGGGCAAGGCGCCGACCGCCACTGCGCGGGCCGCCACCCTCGCCGCGCCCACCGGCATCCAGCCCAAGTCCCTGACCACCGGCGACTACGACGCCAACGGCTTCGCCGACCTCGTCGTGTCCGGCCTCTCCGTCGGAGACGAGTCCGGCGACGGCTGGTCGTACGTCATCCCCGGCACGGCCTCCGACGCCGAACCGCTGCCGAACCTCACGCTGCGCGGCGGCCCGGTCGCCGCCTCCGGGGACGTCAACGGCGACGGCAAGGACGACCTCGTCACCGGTGAGCCCAACAGCCCCGACGACGGCGGCCCGTGGACCACGGGCGGCATGCTCGGCGTCCACTACGGCTCGGGCTCGGGCCTCACCGGGGAACCGCAGTGGTGGACGCAGGACTCCGACGGCGTGCCCGGCACCGCCGAGAAGGGCGACGCCTGGGGCGCCGACCTGTCCGTCGGCGACACGAACGGCGACGGGTACGCCGACGTCGCGATCGGCGCGCCCGGCGAGGACATCGGGACGGTCGTCGACGCGGGCGCCGTGACGGTGATGCGGGGCACCACCCTCGGCCTGCGGACCAGCGACGTACGGGACTTCAACCAGAACTCGGCGGACGTGCCCGGCGCGGCCGAGAAGGGCGACAAGTTCGGCGGCCAGGTCTCCTTCACCGACCCCAACGACGACGGCCGCTTCGGTCTCCTCGCGGCGGCGCCCGGCGAGAACACCAACGACGGTGTCGTGTGGGTGTTCTCCGCGGGGTCCGGCGGCGTCACGGCCGCCGGGTCGTGGACGTACGGGGCGGGGGCGCTGTCCGCTCCGTCCCTGGACGCGCGGTTCGGGGCGGCGATCGACGACTGACCGGCGCCCGACCGACGACGGAGCCGGTGCTCGCGTACAACCATTCACCGGCCCCCAGCCGTCACACCAGCGGAACACCGGTAACAACTGCCTCACCCAACGCTGGAGTTGACGTGCGTCTCACAAAACTCGCCATGGCCGCAGGAGTGGCCGCCCTCGCCGCGGGCGGCCTCACCCTCCCCCTCGCGGGGACCGCGACCGCCGCGACGAACCTCAAGGACGACTTCAACGGCGACGGGTACCGCGACCTCGCCATCGGCACGCCGAAGGCCAACGCCGTGACGGTCACGTTCGGTTCGGCGTCCGGCGTGGGCTCCGGCAAGGCCGTGACCATCACGCAGGCGACCTCCGGCGTCCCCGGAACCACCGAGAAGGAGGACGAGTTCGGGGAGAACGTCACCAGCGGAGACGTCGACGGCGACGGCTACGCCGACCTGATCGTCGGGGCCCCCGGCGAACAGGTCACCGACTGGGCGAGCGGCTCCCTGAACGTCGTGTGGGGCGGCGCGAACGGCTTCACCAAGGGCGCCACCGTCTACCACGCGCCCTCCGCCGACGACCGGCGCTTCGGCGAGGGCGCCGTCTTCGTCGACCTCGACGGCGACGACCACGCGCAGCTCGCCGTCGTCAGCGCCAAGAAGTACTGGTGGTACTCCGAAACCAACAAGCCGGAGGACGCCTACGCGCCCGAGGTCGATTTCGTACCGTCCGACGTGACCCTGGAGGGCCTCACCGCCGACCAGTTCCGCAAGCCGGGCGTCGGCGAGACCTACACCTACGTCCTCTACGGCAAGCACGCCGACGGCAGCCCCTACACGGGGTGGATGCACGGCGGGCCCGGCGACATCGGCTACTACTCCGGGCGGATCGACGGACAGTACGCCGGCTCCACCACCGAGTCCGCCGCCACCGGCGACGTGAACTGCGACGGCTACCCGGACCTCGTCACCGGCCAGTCCGCCGACAACTCGGTCTGGGTGTTCTACGGCGGATCCACCATCTTCACCGACGAGATGGAGGGCATGGACAAGGTCACCCAGGACAGCGACGGGATCCCGGGCGCGACGGAGTCCGGGGACGGGTTCGGCGCGTCCGTGGCCGTCGGCGACGTGGACGGCGACGGCTGCGACGAGGTCGCGGTCGGCGCGCCCGGCGAGACCGTCGACGGCGTGCGCGGCACGGGCTCGGTCGTCGTCCTCAAGGGCGGCAAGGGCTACATCACCGCCGGCCGCTCCTACCACCAGGACACCGCCGGGGTGCCGGGCGTCGCGGAGACCGGCGACCGCTTCGGGTCGAGCGTCCGGCTGAAGGACATCAACGGGGGCGGCCGCGCGGACCTGTCCGTCGCCGCGTCCGGCGAGGACATCGGCTCGGCCGCCGACGCGGGCGCCGTCACGGTGCTGCGGGGCTCGTCGCCGTACCTGACAACGACGGGCGTGACGTCGTTCAACGGCTCGGACTTCGGACTGCCCGGCGCGGGCATCGAGTTCGGCACGTCCCTGCGCTGACGGCCCCGGCCCCCGCCCTGCCATCATGTGGACGTTGTGAACTCTTGTGACGGGCGGGGGCTTTGTCGATGGGGGCGTTGTCGGTGGGGGCGTTGTTGATGCCGGGGCACATACGAAGAAGCGGCGGGATGCTGTGCGCCGTGCTGCTGGCCGCCGCCCTCACGGCGTGCGGCAGCCACGACGACGGCGCGGGCCGCCGCCCCGCGACCGCGGCGGGCGAGCAGCAGCGGAGCGCGCCGCTGCCGATCCCGCACGGCAAGGGCAGCAAGGTCCCCAGCGACTTCAACGGGGACGGCGCCCCCGACCTCGTCATCGACGACCTCGCGCACGACGGGCTCGGCGACGACCCCGGCATCGGCGTCGTCTACGGGCGCGAGGGCCACGGACTCGTCTTCGCCACCCGGCAGTTGCTGACCCCGGCGAAGTACGCGGCGCGGACCAAGGGGCGGGCCCCGGCGACGTTCGCCTCCGAGGCGAGCTGCGACCTCGACCGGGACGGCTACACCGACCTCGTGGTCTCCACCGACCCGCCGTACGACGGCCAGGGCATGCCGCCCGTCCCGCTCCAGATCCTCTTCGGCTCGCCCACCGGCATCTCCGCCAAGGGCGTCACGCTGAAGATCCCCGCGCGGGCCCGGTTCGGCAACGAGTGGCCCGACCAGCCGGTGTGCGGGGACTTCGACGGCGACGGCCGCGACGACCTGGTGGTGCACGCGAGCGGCGGCCGGCTCAGCGTCCTGCCCGGCCCCTTCACCCGCGCGGGCGCCCCGCGCGGCACGGCCGGCATCGCCCAGGCCGGCGGCAACGTGCCGACCGGCCCCGCCGCCGACCTGAACGGCGACGGCGCCGACGACATCCTGGTCCGCGCCCACACCGGCACGGCCCGCTCCTCGATCGCCCTCGGCGGCCGCGCCGGCTTCACGACGGGCGCCACGCACCCCTCAGGCACGGCAGCCGTGGCCGGCCGCTTCGGGGTGGCGGTCCTGGGCAAGGACGGACTGCGCCTGGGCGGACGCACGCTCGACGTCACCGGGGACCGGCTGCTGCCGGCCGGCCGCGACGTACTCGTCTCCGACGCCGACACCACGTACCTGATCCACGCGGGCACGCCCCGCCGCCTCCCGGCGAAGGGCCACGCGATCGCCGCGGCGGACTACGACGGCGACGGCCGCATCGACGCGGCCCTCCAGTCGACCGCCCCCGACCGCCTGACCATCGTCCCCGGCGCCCCTCAGAGCCCCCGCCACCCCACCTTCACCACCCGCGACTTCGCCGGCTGACCCGGGAAACCCGACCCCTTCCCCGTACAACCCTCCTGCCCCACCAACGGTCTCCTGTTAGCCGAACGCGGCGTCATGCCCGGGTCAACTCCCGGCGAACACCCCGCGAACGGCACCCCGTTGACGGGACTCCCGCCAGGCGTCCCCTTCCCGCAGGAGCCAACCCAATGGCCAAGCACAGACGCACGCCCGCCCCTTCCCGGACCCGCATCCGCCTCGCGACCGCGACGGCCACCGCCGCCGCGCTCACCGGCGGCCTCCTCGCCGTCTCCGCCACGAGCGCGGGAGCAGCGGACTCCGTGCACCACCCGCAGGCCGACTTCAACGGGGACGGATACGGCGACGTGGCGATCTCCGCGGGCGACGCCACCGTGTCCGGCAAGAAGCAGGCGGGCGACATCGTCGCCCTGTACGGCTCCGCGAGCGGCACCACGTCCACCAAGCGGACCACGATCAGCCAGGACACCTCCGGCGTGCCCGGCACCGCGGAGACCGACGACGGCTTCGGCTGGTCCAGCGCATACGGCGACTTCAACCACGACGGCTTCGACGACCTCGCCGTCAGCGCCCGGTGGGAGAAGGTCGGCACCGACGTCAACGGCGGCACCGTGGCCGTCCTGTGGGGCTCGGCGAGCGGCCTGTCCGGCGGCACCACCATCACCGACCCGGCCGTCTCCTCCCACGACCTGTGGGGCAAGGCCCTCGCCTCCGGCGACTTCGACGGCGACGGAAAGGACGACCTCGCCATCGGCTCGTCCTCCGCCACGGTCCACGTCTACAAGGGCGGCACCACCAAGTCCGCGTCGCTCGGCGGCCGTTACACGGTCCGGCCGGACATCGTCAGCGGCGGCGGCACGGGCCCGCTCAGCCTGTTCGCCGGCGATGTCAACGGCGACAGCAGGTCCGACCTCGTCGTCAACGGCTTCGAGACCGACAGCGACATGGGCTACAACACCAACTACTACGTGCCCGGCTCCGACACCGGCCTGACCACCAGCGGCGCACAGCAGCTCAAGCGCGGCATCATCACCGGTATCGGTGACGTCAACGGCGACGGCTTCGGCGACATCGTCACCGGCCAGGAGTGGGACCCGGACCTCAAGAACGCCGACGGCAGCACGGTCACCGTCCCCGGCTCCGTCACCGGCGGCCAGATCCACATCACGTACGGCTCGGGCACGGGCCCCGCCGCCGCCACGGACATCTCCCAGGACACCGGCAACGTGCCCGGCGGCTCCGAGCGCGGCGACTGGTTCGGCAGCGAGCTCTCCGTCGGTGACGTCAACGGCGACGGCTACGTGGACGTGGCCGTCGGCGCCGCCGGCGAGAACCTGGACGGAGTCGTCAACGCCGGTTCCGTGACCGTCCTCTACGGCTCGGCCGAGGGCCTGAACACCACCTCGGGCAGCCAGTTCTTCGCCCAGTCCACGGCCGGCGTCCCCGGCAGCGACGAGAAGGACGACTACTTCGGCAGCGAGGTGAAGCTCGCCGACACCAACAAGGACGGCAAGGCCGACCTGGTCGTCGGCGCGATCGGCGAGAACGGCAGCAACGGCGCCCTGACCTACCTGCCGTCCGACGGCACGAAGATCACCGCGACCGGCTCCCGCTCCATCTCCACGTCGGCCGCGGGCGTCAGCACCGACGGTTCCCCGCGCTTCGGCGCGAACGCCGCCAACTGACCCTCCGCACATGCCCGTACGCCACCGGGCCGGGCCCCTTCGCGGGTCCGGCCCCTGTGGCGTACGCCCTCAGTGGCGTCCGCACAACGTGGCATCCGCCCGAAGTGGCATCCGCACCCCTCCACCAGTCCCGCCCCGGACCACCGGCCCCCGCAGGAGCACCGCCTTGCGCACCAGAACTCTCAGCCTCACCGTCGGCGCCGCCCTCGCCGCCGGCCTCCTCGTCCCGCTCGCCTCGGCACCCGCGACCGCGGCCCCGGCCAAGTACGCCGACGACTTCAACGGCGACGGCCATCGCGACTACGCGTACGCGAGCTACAGCGCCCAAGGCGGTGGCAGCGTCGCCGTCGTGTACGGCACGGCCGACGGCCCCGGCACCACCACGAAGCGCATCAGCCAGGCGAGCACCGGAGTGCCCGGCGCCGACGAGGCCGACGACATGTTCGGCGAGGTACGGGCCGCGGCCGACTTCGACGCCGACGGATACGGCGACCTCGCCGTGGCCGCGACCGGCGAGAAGGGCTCGCACGGCGTCGGCCAGGGCGCGGTCACGATCCTGTGGGGCTCGGCCACCGGCCTTGCGACCGGCACCACGCTGCCGAACAAGAACCCGGACTCGTACAACGCCATGGGCAAGGACCTGGCGACCGGCGACTTCAACGGCGACGGCAAGCAGGACCTGGCCCTCGTCAACGGCGCCGTCACCTACGTCTACCGAGGCCCGCTCACCCGCTCCGGCACCACCGGCACCGTCACCAAGCACGACAAGACGAGCTCCTTCTACTCCACCGCCCTGATCGCGGGGAAGGTCAACGGCGACGGCAAGACGGACCTCGTGATCGTCGGCGACGTCGTCACGTCCTCGTACATCGCCTCGGACGCCTGGTTCCTCAAGGGCGGCAGCTCCTCACTGACCTCCGGAGCGACCCTGCGCCTGGAGTCCGAGACCGGCAACGGCGGCAGCGCCGACCGCGGCGGCGACGGCGTCATCGCAGACTTCGACAAGGACGGCTACGGCGACATCGCCATCGGCACCGCCCTCTACTCCAAGCACAAGGGCCGCCTGAGCGTCTGGTCCGGCTCCTCCAGCGGCCCGTCCGGCAGCACCCGCATCACGCAGTCGAGCAGCGGAATGGCCGGAACCCCGGAGAACTACGACGAGTTCGGCTCCTCGATCTCGGCGGGCGACGTCAACGGGGACGGCTACCAGGACCTCGCCGTCGGCGTGCGCAACGAAGCGATCGACGGCAAGGAGAGCGCGGGCGGCGTCCACGTCCTCAAGGGCAGGTCGTCCGGCCTGACCGGCACCGGCTCGCAGTGGTTCGCCCGCAACAGTGCGGGGGTGCCCGGCGCGCTGGAGTCGGACGACGGGTTCGGCGGCCTCGTCCGACTGCGCGACACGAACCGCGACGGGTACGCCGATCTGTACATATCGGCAGGCGTCGGCTCGCTGCGGCTGCCGGGCTCGGCCGCCGGCAGCACGACGGCCGGAGTGACGTCGGCCGACGAGCTCCCGATCGAGGCCTTCCTCCAGCCCTAGGGGCCGTCCCAGGGCACTCCCTTAGGGGATGTCACAGGTCAGCCGCAATGCCGGGCCCGAACCCCGGGCCCGGCATTCCGTGCGTGGAAACCAGGTACGTTCGAGTACGTGGCTGGATTCAGGAACGGACGCGGCCGGGACAACCGCGAAGCGCCCCAGGGGCACCCTCCGTACGGGCCCCCTCAGCAGCAGCACGGATACGGGCAGCAGCAACAGCACCGGCAGCAGTGGCCGCAGGCGAACGGCGGGCACGGGGAACCGGAGTACTTCGGCGATCCGAACGCGCCGCGGGCCCACGACCCGTACGCCGCGAACAACCCCGGCCACACCCAGGCCTTCTCGGTGAACCCCGGCGACGACCCGTACGCGTACGGGCAGGGCTCCACCTACCAGGCGGGCGCGGCCGCCCCGGCCGGACCGATCGGCCCCCGCCTGCACTGGAAGCCGCTGCTGTCCGGAGTCGTCCTGCGCCCCGCGCCGACGTATCTCCAGATGCGCGACTACGCGATGTGGGGCCCGGCCCTGATCGTCACGTTCCTCTACGGACTCCTGGCGATCTTCGGCTTCGACGGCGCCCGCGAGGACGTCATCAACGCCACGATGTCCTCGGCGATCCCCTACGTCCTGACGACCGGCATCGCGATCACGATCAGCTTCTTCGTGCTCGGCGTGGTCACCCACACCCTGGCCCGCCAGCTCGGCGGCGACGGCGCCTGGCAGCCCACGGTCGGCCTGTCCATGCTGATCGCCTCGCTCACCGACACCCCGCGCCTGCTCTTCGGCATGTTCCTCGGCGGCAACGCGATGTTCGTGCAGCTCATCGGCTGGGCGACCTGGATCGCGGCGGGCGCCCTGCTGACCACGATGGTCTCCAAGTCCCACGACCTGCCCTGGCCGAAGGCGCTCGCGGCCTCCGCGATCCAGCTGATCGCCCTGCTCTCGATCATCAAGCTGGGCACGTTCTAACTGGTTCCCGGCGACCGCCTTCCGGCACACGAAATGAGGGGCCCCGCGGGGCCCCTCATTTCATTGCTCGTCACACCGCTCAGGCGTCGAGGACCTGGCCCTCGCGCTTCACGACGGGCGGTTCAACACTCCACGGGAAGTTGATCCACTCATCGGTCCGCTTCCACACGTACTCGCACTTCACGAGCGAGTGGGACTTCTCATAGACGACGGCCGAGCGGACCTCCGCCACCGTGTCGAGGCAGAAGTCGTGGACGAGCTTCAGCGTCTTGCCGGTGTCCGCGACGTCGTCGGTGATCAGGACCTTCTTGTCGCTGAAGTCGATCGCGTTGGGGACCGGGGCGAGCATGACCGGCATCTCGAGGGTGGTGCCGACGCCCGTGTAGAACTCCACGTTCACGAGGTGGATGTTCTTCACGTCCAGCGCGTACCCGAGGCCGCCCGCGACGAAGACGCCGCCGCGCGCGATGCTCAGGATGATGTCGGGCTGGTACCCGTCGTCCGCGATGGTCTGCGCGAGTTCGCGCATGGCGACCCCGAACTTCTCGTACGTAAGGTTCTCGCGCACGGGGCTGACGTCGCTCATATCGCTGCTGCTCACACCTGGGTCCGATGGAAGTTGAGGAAGGAACGGGAGGCCGTCGGGCCGCGCTGTCCCTGGTAACGCGAACCGTAGCGCTCGCTGCCGTACGGGAACTCGGCGGGTGAGGACAGCCGGAACATGCACAGCTGGCCGATCTTCATGCCGGGCCACAGCTTGATGGGGAGCGTCGCGAGGTTCGACAGCTCCAACGTCACGTGGCCGCTGAAGCCGGGGTCGATGAAGCCCGCCGTGGAGTGGGTCACGAGGCCGAGGCGGCCGAGCGAGCTCTTGCCCTCCAGGCGCGAGGCGAGATCCTCGGGCAGGGAGATGACCTCGTACGTGGAGGCGAGCACGAACTCACCGGGGTGCAGGATGAAGGGCTCGTCGCCCTCCGGCACCACCATCCGCGTCAGCTCCGACTGCTCGACGCTGGGGTCGATGTGCGGGTACTTGTGGTTCTCGAACACCCGGAAGTACCGGTCGAGACGCACATCAATACTCGACGGCTGAACCATCGACTCGTCGTAGGGATCGATGCGCACCCGTCCGGCG
This sequence comes from Streptomyces sp. NPDC059897, assembly GCF_042730865.1. Lineage (NCBI taxonomy): Bacteria > Bacillati > Actinomycetota > Actinomycetes > Kitasatosporales > Streptomycetaceae > Streptomyces > Streptomyces sp. NPDC059897. The sequence goes on from NZ_JBHWKQ010000019.1 coordinate 89,656, forward strand.
TCGATCTCGGCCCGGATGTCCTTGTCTGAGAGAAGCACGTAGCGAGGATACGCAGTGGGCGCGGGCCCGCCACAATCGGCGGGGCCCGCGCCCACTGTCACTGGTGCCGCTTACCGCTCGTCCGGTCCCACAGGAACGGCGTGCCGAAGTCGCGCGCACCGCGGACACCGAATCAGCCGGCTGGGACCGAGTCGGTCCGCCTGCTGCATCGGGAACGAAGCGGTGCTGAACACGTGCCCTTCGGCACATCGGACGACGGTGCGATCCATCGAGTCCATCAAGTCCCGGAGTCCCTTCCCCACGGAGCCATTGGGCCAGTTTCCTGACCGACGACGGAAAGCAACATTACGGGATGAAAGGGACGCCAATCCAGGCGGCACCCCGAGGTGAATCGTCCTCGGCCGGAGACCCCACCGTACGCTTCAACTCCCTTCACCCGCAGTCACTTCCAGCCCTCACAACGCAGCCGGGCCCCGGGGCTTCAGCGCCCGGGGCCCGGCATGGGGTACAGTGTCGCCAGTACGGATCGCTTCAACGGCCGTACCGCGCGGGTGTAGTTTAATGGTAGAACATAAGCTTCCCAAGCTTAGAGCGCGAGTTCGATTCTCGTCACCCGCTCCACCGCTAAGGCCCAGGTCATCGACCTGGGCCTTTTTGCTGTGCGGATTCGCTCAGGCGTCGCGTGCCACATCCGACATGGCTCAGAAGTTGCTCAAGACTCTCCGTTGCGAGTACCGCGAAGCCGGATGATCTGTCACGGTCATCCCACCGTGCAGCGGGGCAGCACATTCGCAGACCCCGAAGCCGGTCAAACAAGGGGGGCACATGTTCGGAGTGCTGGGGCTGGGCGAGATCATTTCCGTGTTCGTCGGGGTTGCTGTTGTCGCCGGACTGGGCGTGATCGCGATCCGACGGTTCGGTGCACGGAAGCAGTAGGAGACGGCAGCCTGGAACCACTGAAACCCCAGGCCGAGGGCCTGGGGTTTTTTCGTGTGGTCAGATCGTGTCGAGGTCGCGGGTGCGGGTTTCCGGGAGGGCGAGGGCGCAGAGGAGGGAGAGGAGGGCCATGGCGCTCATGAACCAGCCGCCGACCGGGGCGCTGTAGGTCTCGGCCAGGGCCGTGACGACGAGGGGGGCCGCTGCGCCGCCGAGGACGCCGCCGAGGTTGTAGGAGAAGCCGGCGCCGGAGTAGCGCAGGCGGGTCGCGAAGAGTTCGGGCATGTAGGCGCCGGCCGGGCCGTAGATGATGCCCATGCAGAGCAGGGCGCCGCTGAGGGCGACGGCGATGAGGACGTAGTTGCCGGTGTCGAGGAGCGGGAAGAGGACCGCGCCCCAGACGACGCCGAACGCGGCGCCGCCGATGATGAGTTTGCGGCGGCCGACGCGGTCCGACCAGCGGGCGACGGCGTAGGTGGAGATGCCGAGGACCGTGACGGCGACGAGGGTCAGGAGCAGCATGTCGTTCTTGGGGATGCCCAGGTCGTCGGTCGTGTACGTCATGCAGTAGGTGGCCGCCGTGTAGAACATCACGTAGACGACGGTGATCATGCCCGCGCCGAGCAGCATCTCCTTGGGGTGGTTGCGGAAGGCTTCGGCGAGGGGGGCCTTGGCGGTTTCTTGTTCGGCCGTGACCTTGGCGAAGGCCGGGGTTTCGGAGATCTTGAGGCGGATGGCCAGGCCCACCGCGACCAGGACGAAGGACAGCAGGAACGGGATGCGCCAGCCCCAGCTGTCGAAGGCCGCGTCGTCCAGGAGCGTCGACATCAGGAGGAACGTGACGGTGGCGGCGAAGTAGCCGACGGGCGAGCCCATTTGGGGGGCCGCGGCGTACAGGCCGCGTTTGCCCTTGGGGGCGTGTTCCACGGCGAGGAGGGCCGCGCCGCCCCACTCGCCGCCGAGGCCGAGGCCCTGGATGAGGCGGAGCAGGACCAGGAGGACCGGGGCCAGCACGCCGAGGGTGTCGTAGCCGGGGAGCAGGCCGATCAGGCCCGTGGACAGGCCCATCATCAGGAGCGAGACGACCAGGACGGCCTTGCGGCCCACCCGGTCGCCGAAGTGGCCGAAGATCGCCGCGCCCAGGGGGCGGGCCGCGAAGCCGACGGCGAAGGTGGACAGGGTGGCCAAGGTGCCTGCGGCTTCCGACAGTTCGGGGAAGAAGGCCTCGTTGAGGACGAGCGCGGCGGCGGTTCCGTAGATGTAGTAGTCGTAGAACTCGATGGCCGTGCCGATGAAGCTCGCCGTCGCGATCCGGCGCATGCCGGACGGCGGTGTGGCGGGGACGGTGCCGCCCGCGGTGGCGGGCGAGGCGGATGAAGGCATGGGCCGGCCTCCGGAGGGGCGGTGAGGGTCAGGGACTCCGTCGCGGAAGGCGAGTGAACTGCCAACTGCGAACTGGGTGTGAACCTAAGGCGGCAGGCGCGCCCCGCCCCTTGTCCGCTCGGACAGTGCTCGGGGTCCCCGGGTGTCCGGCCCGACAGGGTTTCGGGTCAGGCGCCGGGGAACGCCGGGTCGGTGAGGTCCCGCGCGTCCAGGTCCAGGCGGAGCTGGAGGGTCGCGGCGAGCCGGTGTTCGGGGTCGTCGAGGTCGAGGCCGGTCAGCGCGACCGCCCGGCGGACGCGGTAGCGCAGGGTGTTGGGGTGGACGTTGAGGCGCTTGGCGACCGCGGTGACGTCGCCGAACGCGTCGAGGTAGAGGAGGAGTGAGCGGGCGAGGTCGGTGCCCTGGTCGCGGTCGCGGGTGAGGAGCGCGGCCACCGCGGGGAAGCGGAGCCGCGGGGAGCGGTCGAGGAGTTCCAGGGTGTCGCGGATCAGGAGCGCCGGGGCGAGGCGGGTGTGGGTGCCGACGGTCGTCTCGGGAGTGCGGGCGAGGAGTTGCAGGGCGCGGTGGCCGCGGAGCTTGACGGCCGGGACGTCGGCGAGGCGCTCCGCGCGGCCCGCGAGGACGGCCTGGACGCGGGTGCCCGTGAGGCGGCGCAGTGTGACCACGAGTTCGTCGGCCCAGCGGACGAGCGGGGTTTCGTCCTCGTACGGGGACGAGGGGGCGGGCGGCGGCGGGGCAGCGGTCGTGGGTGTCGGCAGGACCGCGTAGATCTGGCCGCACGCCTGCGCCACCAGCGCGTTCTCCCGGTGCGCCGCCACATGCACGGACACGATCCCCGCCGCTTCCGCGCGCCGCGCGTCGGCCCGCACCGCGTCGCCGTCCTCGCCGGGTTCGCGCAGGTCCACGGCGACGACATCGGCCCCCGCCGCCGGGTCGATGCCGAGGTGGGCGGCGAGCGCGGCGGCGTCGAAGCGGCCGGTGAGCAGGCCGTGGCTGAGTTCCTCGCGGGAGGCGAGGCGGGCGCCCGGGTCGCCCTGGAAGTAGTGGTCGACGAGTTGGACGGCGGCGATCCGGGCGGCGCCGCGGAGCATCTGCGGAGCGTGTTCGGCGAGCGGCCGCGCGCCCTCCTGGACCCAGATGGTGCCGAGCGGGCGGCGCCCGGCGTTGATGCCGATCACGAGGCGGCGGCGGGCGCCGAGGTCCGGCTGTTCGTCGACGGTGACGACCTCGTCGCCGGCCCTGACCCGCTGGTGGACGCCGAGGCGGCGCAGCAGCGCGAGGTACGGCTCGGGGCAGCTGCGGCCGAGGATGGTGGCGCGGCGCAGTTCGTCGGCCTCGTCGACGGGTCCGGCGTACGCGAGGACGCGGTGGGCGCCGTCCTCCAGGCTGACCAGGCCCTGCGTGAGCGTGGCCACGGTCTGGGCGAGGGAGAACAGGTCGCCGCCGCGGCTCGGGGCGAACTCCCCCGCGGGCGCGGCCAGTACGGCTCGGACCTCGGCCTCGGCGCGGTCCCAGCGGAGCCCTCGCGGCAGCCCGATGACGGCGATCGGGGCCGCCTCCGCCGCCGCCCGCACGGCCTCCGGCAGCCCGTCGCCGCCGACCCGCACGGCGAGCGCGCCCGCACCCGCTTCGGCGGCCGCCGCCACCATGTCCACGGCCTCGGCGCCTCGCGCGCCGACCGCGAGCACGAGGGCCCCGGCCGCCCCGTCGAGCGCCTCGCCCGGTTCGGCGATCACCACGTCGTGGATCTCGGCTTCGTCCGGCCCGCACCACACCGGCGGCGGCTCCAGCACGTCCGCGAGGCGCCGCACCACGGCATGCACGTCGGCGTCGGCAGGCACGTCGGCACGCACATCGGCACGTACGTCGGCCCGGCCGCGGGCCCCGGTCTCCAGAGGTCTGTCGTCCACCCGGGCAGCGTAGACACGGACCCTGTGCCGTGGAACGGCCGCGGAATCCGGGCTCCCCAGTACTCTTCGCTTGGCTGATGGACGCAAGGTACGAGCCGTGGGGCGGAACGGGGACAGGTGATCAGTGACGGCATGGCCGAAGTGCTGCGTTCCCTGCGTCTGTTGGATGGCGGGGGCGATCCCGGCGCGGCCTGTGCACGGGCCATCGGGGTGCCGGGGGTGGCGGTGTCGTTGCTGGTGAAGGCGGGGCAGGGGGCCGAGCCGCTGTGGTGCCACCCCGAGCTGAGCGGGCGGTTCGAGGATCTTCAGTTCACGCTGGGCGAGGGGCCGAGCCCCGACGCGCTGCGCGACGGGCTGCCCGTCCTCGAACCCGATCTGCGGCTCGTGCCGGCCGAGCGCTGGCCGACGCTGCTGCCCTCGGCCAGGGAGCTCGGCGTGCTGGGCGTGAACTGCTTCCCGCTGGGCATTGGCGCCGTACGACTCGGGGTACTCACCGTTTTGTGCGACGGCAAACCTCTGTCGGACCAGCAGTACGCCGACGCCACCGCGCTCGCCGCGGCGCTCACCTCCGCGGTCCTGAGCGGGGGCCCGGTGGACGGGCCGGGCGGGCTCCGGCGCGCCGCCGTGCATCAGGCGACCGGGATGATCAGCGTGCAGCTCGAAGTGCCTGTCGCCCAGGCCCTGTTGAGGCTGCGAGCCCACGCGTTCGGCACCGGGCGGCCGCTCGGCGAGGTGGCCGCCGACGTGGTGGCGCGCAGGATCCGGTTCCACCACGAGGGGGAAGATCGTGACGACGAGGCTGGAGGAGACATGAGCGGGCCGGACTCTCCCGGAGACATCTCACCCGAGGACAGAAGGGAGTGAGCGGTATGGCTCGCGAGCAGCGGCTCGCGGAGGTGTTCGTCGAGGTGGCGGACTCCCTCATCGACGACTTCGACGTCATCGACATGCTCCAGCGGCTCACGGCCCGCTGCGTGGAACTGCTCGACGTGTCGGCGGCCGGTGTGATGCTCGCCGATGTGCACGGCCAGCTGCAGGTCGTCGCGGCGTCCGACGAGCGGTCGAAGACCCTCGAACTCTTCGAGCTCCAATACGAGCAGGGGCCGTCCGTGGAGTCCCATCGCTCCGCCCGCGCCCTCCCGAACGTCGATCTGACCGATCCCCTGGCCACCGCCGATTGGGGGCAGTTCACGCTCCGGGCCCGCGCCAGCGGCTATCTCACGACGCACGCGGTGCCGCTGCGGCTGCGTGATCAGGTGATCGGCGCGCTGAGCCTCTTCCAGACGTCCACGACGCCGCTGCGGACCGACGACCTCGCGCTCGCCCAGGCGCTGGCGGACGTGGCCACGATCATCGTGCTCCAGCAGCGCTCCCTGGAGCAGGTGCATCTGGAGAAGAGCCAGGTGGAGCGGGCCCTCACCAGCCGCATCGTGATCGAGCAGGCGAAGGGGGTGCTCGCCGAGCGCTGGGGCACGACGGTCGACGAGGCCTTCGAGGCCTTCCGCCGGTACGCGCGCTCGCACCATCTGCGTCTTTCGGAGTTCGCCTCGACGATCGTCGACGGCTCGTTCGACACGCGGGTCGTCCCGCCGCCGGGTCCCGAGTCGGAGAACCGGGGCGCCTGAGCGCGGCGCCGACAGCAGCGCGGACGGCACACGGCGACGGCCCCCGGACGAGTCGATCTCGTCCGGGGCCGTCGCCGTATCAGGGCCTGTCGGTCGACGTCAGCCGCGGCTCCTGCGGGACATCGCGCGGACCGTGAAGCCGGCCGCGAGGGCGAGGACGGTGAGCAGTGCGCCCAGGAGCGTCCAGTCGCGGAAGCCGGTGTCGGCGAGGTGGCCGCCGCCGTCGTGGCCGCCGGTACCGCCGGTGCCGCCGTCGGTGCCGCCGTCCTTCGGGAAGGTGTTGGTGACGTGGACCGATGCGGCGTCGTCGACGGTGACCTCGCCGTCCGTGCCGTCGTCGGAGGCCTCGTACGTCACCGTGTCACCGGTGGGCACGTTCGTCTCCGTCACGGTGCAGGTCGAGCCCTGCGGGACGCTGATCGTGCGCGACTCCCCGTCCTTCAGCTCGAAGGCGCTGTCGTCGCCGGAGAGCGCCACATCGCCCTGGTCGGTGGTGCAGGCGAGCGAGAAGTCGTACGGGCCCGCGCCGCCGTTGACCACGTGCTTGCTGACGGTGAGCTCGGCCGCCGGGAAGGTGTTGGTCACCTTGATCGACGCCTGCTCGTCCGAGCCGTCCGCCGTGATCATCGCCGGGTTGTCGGCGGACCCGTGGTCGACGGTCGCCTCGGCCGCGCCCCCGGTGCCCACCTCCTCCGCCCAGCAACGGGTGTTCACCGGCAGCGGCTTGATGGTGACGGGCTCGCCCGCCTTCACCTCGTACGTCTTGTGCAGGATCCGGTCGCTCGGTTCGCCCGAGGCCTTCGGGAGGGCGCAGGAGACGTCGACGCTGTAGGTGCGGCCGTCGTCGGCGTAGTCGGCCGCGTCGCCGGTGAGTTCCTTGGAGAGCTGGAGCGCGCCGAACTCATAGGTGTTGGTGATCCGCGCGGGCTGCGCGATCTCCGTGTCGATGTTCGGCTTGATGGTGACCTCGACCGGGTCGGACTTCGGGTGGTCGGTCTGGCCGCCGCGGGCCGAGGTCTCCCAGATCTTGCATTCGGCGCCCGCGGGGATGCCGTCGATGTTCACCGGCTTGTTCGCGGACACCCGGTAGTCCTCGTCCAGGACCACTCGGAGCAGTCTGCCCTGGGGGTGGATGGTGCAGGTGACGTGGTACGGGTACCGGATCTTGCTCAGCAGGTCGGTCGCCGCGTCGGGGTGCTTGCCGAGCCGCTTGACGAGCCTCAACTCGCCGTAGGCGAGGGCGACTCCGACCTTGATCGGCTCGTTCTTCTGCAGGACGCGCGGGGAGCCCGCGCGGTCGGTGGTCTCGTTGTGGGCGTAGGAGTTCCAGGCGATGGTCGGGTCGCCGTTGTGCTCGACGTCGAGCGGGGTGTCCATCGCGTAGGTGATGTCGACGGTGCCACCGGGCTCCAGCGGCTTCGGGAACTTGAGGTCCATGTTGGCGCCGGCCGCCTTGCCGCTGTAGGCGTCGTCCCAGGTGTCCGGCGGGCACTGGTCGGCGCTCGAACCGGCGCCGCCCATGTCCAGGTCGTCGGTGCACAGCGGTTCGTCGTTCTCGTACTTGGTGGTCATCTCGCCGGGGCTGTCGCCGTCGAGCTTCGGCTCGGAGGCGAGCGTGGGGCGCTTGTCCCAGGCCGTCTGGCGGTCCTGGTCGAGGACGACGCCCTTGTCGCCCTGGACCGGGAACCGGTCGACGATGCGCATGTTCGTGCCGTCCTCGGTGCCCGCGTTCCGCAGTCGCATCAAGTAGTGGTACCGGTCACCGGGGTTGACCAGGGCGATGCACGGGTTGGCGGTGTACCTGCGGCCGGTGGAGTCGGTCGTCATCAGGCACGAGTCGTCGCCCACGTCGACCGTCTTCTTGGTCTTGGTGTTGTACCAGCCGAGGTCGTCATTGCCCGAGACCCATTTGCGGGCGCTGAACGCGGCGCCGGACTTGGCCGTCAGCTTCGCGTCGTCGACGCAGTACAGGCCGGAGCCGAACATGGCGCCGTCCTTCTCCGCCTCGCTCGGGTCCTCGCAGGCCAGATCCGGGTCGGACGAGGTGGCGCCCATGGTGTTGGTGACGGACTCGTCGGCGCGGATGCCGGCTTCCAGCTTCACGTGGATCTCGATGATGAAGCTGCCGCCGGGCGGGAAGTTCCACGCCCTGCCGTCGTCGTCCTTGGAGAAGTCCCAGGTGAGCCCGGAGACCCGGTCGCCGTCGGTGGTCTTCGAGAAGACGGGCGTCGGGATGGCGACGGTGCCGTCCGGCTCCTTCTTGTCGACGATCCTGTACGGCTCGCCGTTGTCACCCGCGAAGGTGTCGTCGAAGGCGATGCCCTCGGGGAGGTCGTCCTTGACGACCAGGTTCGGGACGTTGGCCGTACCGGTGTTGGTGACGTTCAGATGGAAGGGGGCGTCCTCGCCGGGCGAGAGCACGGTGTCCGGGGTCTTGTCGACGTCCAGCTCGGGGTCGCCCTTGACCAGGTCGAGGGTGGCGTCGACCGGGTCGATGTCCCGGGGCTTGTCCTCGTCCTCGACCTTGGTGAGGAACTGGCCGGTGGCGGTGTCCTCCAGGTGGTCGGGGATCGGCTCGCCGGTGCCGCGCGAGGCGGGCCGCGGGCTCACGTCGAGGGTGAGGATGCCGGAGCAGCTGTTGTCCGCGCACTCGGGCTTGATCACGTAGCCGTCGTTGCTGGTGCTGGTCGAGGTGTACGTGGCGCGGATGCCGGTGACGTCGGCGGCGTCGACGCCGGGCGGCAGGGCGGCCGAGGAGGACGGGGTGCCGTTGACCCACTTCCCGTCCACGTACGCGTCGATCTGTACGCGGTTGGCTCCGGCCGGCATCTGGTTGGACTTGATGCCGACGAGGTCGACGGCGTCGAAGAAGTCCTCGTCCTGGTCGGTGATCTTCAGGTACTTGGCCGACATGTTGCCGGTGTTGCGGACGGTGAGCGTCATGTCCGCGTGCTGGCGGGGCAGTCCGGCGACGTACTCGGGGAGCTGGCCCGGGGAGATCGACTTGTTCAGCGAGGCGCCGTCGGCGGCGGGCCCGGTCTCGAGGGTCTTGCAGTCGCTGCCGTTGAAGTCGCCGCCCTGGCTGTCCGTCGCCGTGACCGAGAAGCAGTTCTGGAACGTCTCGCCGTTCTCGACGCCCTCGCGGCGCTCGCCGGTCACCTTGATGGTGACGCTTTCGCCCGGTGCCATCGCTTCGTCGTAGACGCCGCGCACGCCGGTGGCCCGCGCGAGCACGTCGGGGTCCACGCCCTCGTAGTCGACCCACTTCTGGGTGTCCGGGTCGTACACCTGGAGGGTGACCGGCGCGTCGGACGGTGACACGGAGACCGAGGTGATCTCCAGCTTGTCGAAGGGGCTGGCGCTGCCGGGCTTGCCGTCGGCGTCGGCGGACGGGTCGGTGATGACGACGTCGTTCAGCGGCAGGTTGCCGGTGTTCGTGAACTTCAGCTGCATGTCGATGGGCTGGCCCGGCGGCACGTCGGTCTGGCTGACGGTCTTGACGCCGCTGCCGCCGCCCTTCGGGTTCTCGACGATGAGGTTGGCGCAGGCGCTGCCGGAGGCGGTGCCGCTGCCGTCGCTGCGGCCGGCGTCGCCCTTCGTGCCGGCGCAGTTGCTGACGCCGTCGGCCACGTCCTGTGCGTCGACCTCGTCGGTCAGGGTGCCGTGCAGGTCGAGCCCAGCCGTCGCGCCCTCGGCGATGCTCGGGTCGCCGTTCTCGTCGACGCCGGTGTAGACGACCTCGACCTTATTGACCTGCTTGCAGTCCGCGGGGACCTCGTAGGTCGCGTTCTGCGTGTACGTCTCCGTGCGGGTGCTGCCGTCCTCGCAGGTGACGGTCAGCTTCGCCTCGGTCGCGCCCGAGGGGAACCGCAGCCGCACCTTGTCCACGTCGAGCTTGTCGAACTCGCTGGACGTGTTCGCGTCCGGCTCGGTGATAGTCAGCGTCTTCACCTTGAACGGGGACTTGTTCACCAGGTCTACCCCGGTGCTGACCGGCGAGTTCTCGCCGATCACCGCGTGCTCGTTGCCGCCGTGGGAGAAGTCGCCGTTGGTGTCGGCGTAGTACTTCTTGCTCGTCTCCAGGACCAGGGTGTCCGGGAGGATGTCGTACGTGTCGCAGGCCTGGTCGCCGTCGACGTCGCCCTCCGTCGACTCCTTGGCCGTCGGGGTCGCGCAGTTGTTGACCGTGATCTTGTCGGTGGGCTCCAGCTTCGAGCCGTCCGAGCGCTTGGTGTCCCGCAGCTTCATGCCGACGTCGACGCTGCCGCCGTTCTCGTCGTACGGCAGCGGGTCGCCGTCGCTGTTGGTGAAGACGACCTCGAAGCCGACCACGTCACCGGGGTCGACGCCTCTGGGCAGCGGCAGGTCTTCGGTGGGCGCGGTGATGGTGCCACCGGTGCGCGTCTGGCCGTCGGCCGTGGTGACCACCAGATGCGCCTGGTCGGCGCCCTTGGGATAAGCCGTGACCTTGGCGCCCGTGAAGTCGAAGTACTCGAACGTCTCCTCCGTGTCGTCGGACACCGACAGTTCGGTGACCTCGGCGGAGGACGAGGAGTTGTTGCGCACGTTCAGCTTGATCGTGGACGTCTCTCCGGAGAGCGCGACCGCCGAGCCGTCCTCCCACGACTTCGTCGTCACCGGCTTCACCACGCGCGGGATGGAGATGGTGATGTCGGAGTCGGAGGTCTTCGGGTCCGCGTTGTCCGCGTCGGCCTTCGCGCTGTTGGTGATGGTGGTGCCGTCCTCCAGCTGCGTGTCGGCCGGCACCCGCATCCCGATCTCCACCGAGCCCGCCTGGCCCGCGCGCAGGCCGGTCTCGCCCTCCGGGTTCTGCAGCGGCTGCTTGTAGACGATCGTCAGCTGCCGCGTCGCCTCGTCGTAGGTGACGTCGCGGGTGCTGTCCGACTTCGGAAGGCTGGTCACCTCCAGGCCTTCCGGCAGGGTGTCGGTGACCGTGAAGTTCACGCAGTCCACGTCCAGGCCGGAGCACTGCCCGCTGATCGTGTAGATGAACTCGTCACCGGGCTCCAGCGGCCCGTCGGCATCGTTGGTCTTGGTGACACCGACCGAGCTCATGGGGTCGGCGGCAGCGGCGACGGGTGCCGCGAGGGCCTGTGAACCGAACAGCAGGCTGAGCACTGCCGCCAGCACGACCCACAGACGAGTGCGCGAGAGTCTTCCAACCGTGGACATGACGGCGAAGCTAGGGCTTTGTTCTTTATGCCCCTGTTACGGCACACCGAATGATTGACGGTCTATCAGACATTTCGCCCGATTGGCCTGATCAGGAGTCAGGCAGCTCCCGGACGACGAAGGTGCCGCGGGCGTGGACGGTGACCACGAGGCCCTTGTCGCGGAGGATCACGAGGGCCCGGCGCACGGTCTGGTTGCCGATTCCGTACTCCTGCGCCAGCACCATCTCGCCCGGGATCCGGGTACCGGGAGCGAACTCGCCCGCACGGATGCGTCGTTCGAGGATCTCCGCGAGCTGGACGTAGTGGTACTCGGCAGCGGTGGGGTCGATCTTTTCACTCACGACTGCGACCGTAATCGACCGACCAGAGTCACGCACTGCCAGTATCTGTCACTAGCGTTCAACCGAGTTCTACCGCGTTAGACAGCGGGTAGCGTCCCGAGCACAGAAGACCCCCGCGACGCTGGAACGTCCGGGGGCACGGCCAACGCTTACAACGGAGCGCTGACGATGACCGACCTTATCCGCCGGGGCCACACATGGCTGCTGGTCCGCCGCAGGCGCCTCGCCCTTGTCCTGGCCGCCGATCACGGCATCGATCTCGACCGGCACGTCCGAGGAGCCGTCGCATGAACGACCACGAGCACCGCCCCGTCCGGATGTGCGTGTGGTGCGAGGTGATGACGCGCGAGCCCGTGCTCGTCGCCGAGGTGCACCAGGGCACGGGCCCCGGCTTCAACGTGTACGCGTGCCCGCAGTGTGCCGAGTGGACGAAGCCGGACGAGGCCACCTCGGGGCCAGTACTGTGATGAGCGGAGCACGAACCGTGGAGGCGGAATGTCAGCAAGTGCGCACGAGGCATCCGGGTTCAACCTGCCCGAGACCATGACCTGGGAGGAGCTGGACGACCTCCCAGGCGACATCGCCAAGGACATCGAGCTGTGGCAAGGCAGGGTCGTGTGGAATCGGCGCCCCCCCATGGGGCACCAGCGAGCCGCCCGGCGCCTGTGCAACGCGCTCGAGGTCAACGCCCGCCGGGCCATGCGTGAGGAAACCGGTGGCGAGGAGCAGCGCTGCCGGCAGGTCGAGACCGAGACCAACGTCTTCTTCGCACCCGACAAATCCAGCTTCCTCACCCCCGACTTCCTGGTCCGCCGTTGCCTCCCGTTCAGTGCCGACACCTTCGCCGCCGACACCGTGCTGGTGGGTGAAGTGCTCTCCAGCTCGGACACCGACAAGCGCAAGCAGTGGAAGATGGACCGGTACGCGGAGGCCGGTATCCCCTGGTACTGGGAGGTCGAGCTCGATTCCGGCGAGACCCGGGACATCACGGTCGTGCGGGCGTACGAGCTGGTCACCGTCGATCAGTCCGATCTCGCCGTCAAGCTGCTGCGCCCCGCGCTGTACGGCCTCGCCGGCGAATGGGAGCCGGACGGCCCCGGTATCGAGTTTCCCGAGCCCTTCGCCATGAGCATCGGCTGGGAGGACCTGGCGTTCTGAGGCGCCGCCCCTTCCACTGGATCTTCCGGTCTGCTTGACTCCGGCCGCGCGTGCCGATCGTGGGCGAACGACGGAGGGACGGACGACCGATGGAGATCACCCGTAGACGTCTGCTGAGTGTCCTCGCCGCGAGCGGGCTGCTCGCCGCCGTGCCCACGCAGTGGGCGAGTGCGGCTCAACTCGCGGACGGGGCGGCGAAGTTGCTGGCCAACGCGACCGAGATGTTCGCCGGGAACGCCGCGTCCAACGCGCGTCCGGAGACCGCCGGCAAGCTCGCCGCGATCGAGAGGGCCGCCCGCACGAACCTCGCCGCCATGGACGCGGCATCGGGTGACGGCGAACTGTTCAAGGGGCTGCCGCTCGGCACCAGCGACCCGAATCTCAACACCACGTATCAGCGGGTGTACGAGATCGCGCTCGCGACCGCGACACCCGGTATCTCCGGTGAGCTGTACGGGAGTTCGGCCGTCAGGGCCCGTGTCGTCGATGCGTTGAAGTGGCTGCACGAGCGGTACTACGGCGACCAGTCCAAGGGCTATTACGGCAACTGGTTCACCTGGGAGATAGGCGTCTCGCAGCACGTCAGCCGCGCGCTCGTGCTGCTCGGGGACGCGGCGCCCGCCGAGCTGACGACCACGTACATCGCCTCCATGGACGCCTACCTGCGCAACGGCAAGGACGGCGACGTCGACCTCGACTCCCGCTTCCACACCGGCGCCAACCTCGCCGACATCACCACCAACCGCATCCTCCAGGGCGCCCTCACCGGCGACGAGCCCCGCATCCGCAAGGCCCTCACCGACCAGTTGACCGTCTTCGCGACGGTCGACCCGTACCGCCTCCAGCACGGTGTGACCGACGGCCACTACGCCGACGGGTCCTTCATCCAGCACTCCTCCGTCGCGTACACGGGCTCGTACGGAAAGGGCCTGCTCACCCGCGTGATCCAGACGCTGAAGCTGCTCGACGGGACCGGGTTCGCCTACGGCGAGGAACTCGTGCCCACCGTGCGGAAGTGGGTGCGCGACGGGTTCGCGCCGCTCATCTTCGAGGGCTGGATGATGGAGGCGGTGAAGGGGCGCGCCGTGTCGCGGACGGGCAGCGGGTACACCGACTCCGCCACGATCGTCGAGGCCGTCGTCGACCTCGCGTCGCTGTCGACGGGGACGGAGGCCGGGGCCCTCAAGTCGTACGTGAAGCACATCCGGGCCACGTCGAAGGCGGGTCTCGACCCGGCGACGTTCGTCTCGCCGCTGAGCATCGTCCGGTACGCCGACATCCTCGCGGACTCCGCCGTCCCGGCCACCGACCTCAACCCGCCCGCCCGCTCCGTCGCCTTCAACGCCATGGACCGCACGGTGCACCGCCGCCCCGGTTACGCGTTCACGCTCTCCCGCAGCTCGTCGCGCATCAGCAAGTACGAGTACATGAGCGGCGAGAACCTGATGCCGTGGTTCCAGGGCGACGGCGCCCACTATCTGTATCTGGCGGGCCAGGACCAGACCCAGTCCTTCGGCGTCGACTACTTCACCACCGTCTCCCCGTACGGGCTCGCGGGCGTGACCGCGCCCGTGGAACGCCGGGGCACGGTGCCGGAGTTGTACGGCGGCAAGCTCTTCTACGACAACCCGGGCCACCCGCTGAACTTCACCGCGTCGTCCGAGTCGCAGAACAAGTACGTGTACTTCCCGACGGCCACGCAGGCCTACTCCGGCGGCGCGGTCCTGGATCGCATCTACGGGGTGGTGGGCTGGGTCGCGTCCGACGACGTGCCGTGGCGGGACGAGCGGGCGGGGCTGCTGCCGGAGGACTTCGTCGCGTACCGGAGCGCGCGGGCCACGAAGTCGTGGTTCCTGCTCGACGACGAGATCGTGGTGCTCGCGGCAGGGGTCGGGGACGCTCCCGGCGGCGGGCGGGCCGTGACGACGACCCTCGACGCGCGCGTGGCACCCGCGGGCGACGCGGTGACCGTGGCCGAGGGCGACGGCTGGGTGCGCTGGGCGAACGGGACGCGGAACGCGGCGGTCGGCTACGTACGACTCGCCGGCCCTGAGGCGAAGGCGCGGCTCGAAACGGTGACCCGCAGCCGCCGCGTCGTGCGCGTCTCCAACCCCGACACGGCGGTCACCAAGCAGGTGTTCTCACTGACGGTCGAGCAGCCGGCCGGGGCGAAACCGGTCTCCTTCGCGTACGCGCTGCTGCCGAACGCGTCGGAGGCGGCGGTGCGGGCCTACGAGGGCGCGCGCGTGCTCACCAATACGACGAGGACGCAGGCCGTCCGCCACGACGGGCTCGGGCTCACCGCCGCGAACACGTTCACCGGCGGCGCGCACCGGGTGGCCGGGCTCGACGTCGAAGGACCCGCGTCCGTCCTCGTACGGCGCCGGGACGGCGAGGTCACGGTCGCCGTGTCCGATCCGACGACCGAACAGGACACCGTGACGGTCGTGGTGCGCGGCCGCACCCTGCGCAGGGCGGGCGGCGACGACGCGGTGCGGGTCAGCGCCGTGCCGGGCGGAACCCGGCTCGACGTCGACACGCACCACGCGTACGGCCGGAGCTTCGGCGTGACGCTGAGGAGCTGACTCGGTGAGACGGTGAGGCCTACTCGTCGGACTCCAGGTCGCCCTCCGTCTCCAGGTACACCTGGCGGAGGGCCTCCAGCGTCTGCGGGTCCGGCTTCTCCCACATGCCGCGCGACTCGGCCTCGAGCAGCCGCTCGGCGATGCCGTGCAGGGCCCACGGGTTGTTCTCGGAGAGGAACTGGCGGTTCGTCTCGTCGAGGACGTACGTCTCGGTCAACTTGTCGTACATCCAGTCGGCGATGACGCCGGTCGTGGCGTCGTAGCCGAACAAGTAGTCCACCGTCGCGGCGAGTTCGAAGGCGCCCTTATAACCGTGGCGGCGCATCGCCTCGATCCACTTGGGGTTCACGACACGGGCCCGGAAGACGCGGGACGTCTCCTCGACGAGCGTGCGGGTCTTGACCGTCTCCGGGCGGGTCGAGTCGCCGATGTACGCCTCGGGGGCGGTGCCGCGCAGCGCGCGCACGGTCGCGACCATGCCGCCGTGGTACTGGAAGTAGTCGTCGGAGTCCGCGATGTCGTGCTCGCGGGTGTCCGTGTTCTTCGCCGCGACCGCGATGCGCTTGTAGGCCGTCTCCATCTCGGCGCGGGCCGCCTTGCCCTCCAGGCCGCGGCCGTACGCGTAGCCGCCCCACACCGTGTAGACCTCGGCGAGGTCGGCGTCCGTGCGCCAGTCCTTGGAGTCGATGAGCTGGAGCAGACCGGCGCCGTACGTCCCCGGGCGCGAGCCGAAGATCCGGGTCGTGGCGCGCCGCTCGTCGCCGTGCTCGGCGAGGTCGGCCTGGGTGTGGGCCCGTACGTGGTTGATCTCGGCCGGTTCGTCGAGCGACGCGGCGAGGCGCACCGCGTCGTCCAGGAGGCCGATGGTGTGCGGGAACGCGTCGCGGAAGAAGCCGGAGATCCGCAGGGTGACGTCGACGCGGGGACGGTTCAGCTCCTCGTACGGGATCGGCTCCAGGCCGGTGACGCGGCGCGAGGCGTCGTCCCAGACCGGGCGGATGCCGAGGAGGGCGAGGGCCTCCGCGATGTCGTCGCCGGCGGTGCGCATGGCGCTCGTGCCCCACAGGGACAGGCCCACGGAGGTGGGGTACTCGCCGTTGTCGTCCTTGTACCGGGTGAGGAGGCTGTCGGCGAGGGCCTGTCCGGTCTCCCAGGCGAGGCGGCTCGGGACGGCCTTCGGGTCGACGGAGTAGAAGTTCCGCCCGGTCGGGAGGACGTTCACGAGTCCGCGGAGCGGGGAGCCGGACGGCCCCGCCGGGACGAATTTGCCGTTGAGGGCGCGGACGGCGTTGGTGAGCTCGTCCGTCGTCGCGCTCAGCCGGGGGATGACTTCGCGCGCGGCGAAGTCGAGGATCGCGGCAACGGGGTCAGGGCCCTCGTCATCGGCGCGCGGCACCGTGGGCCGCCTTGCCCACCCTGCCGCCCCAGGCGGCAGATTGCCCAAGACGGAACCGACCGCATCCGGGTCCCAGTCCGCCGCTTCCATCGCCTCGACCAACGCCCGCGCGAGCGCCTCCGCCTCGTCGGCGGACGTACGGGTCGCCGACGATTCGTCGAGGCCCAGCGCCTCCCGCAGACCCGGGAGCGCCTGGGAGCCGCCCCAGATCTGGCGGGCCCGCAGGATCGCCAGGACCAGGTTGACCCGGTCGGGCCCGGCCGGGGCGGAGCCCAAGACGTGCAGGCCGTCGCGGATCTGCGCGTCCTTGACCTCGCACAGCCACCCGTCGACGTGCAGCAGGAAGTCGTCGAAGCCGTCGTCGTCGGGACGGGCCTCGAGACCCAGGTCGTGGTCGAGCTTCGCCGCCTGGATCAGCGTCCAGATCTGGGCGCGGATGGCCGGCAGCTTCGCCGGGTCCATCGAGCTGATCTGGGCGTATTCGTCCAGGAGTTGTTCGAGGCGGGCGATGTCGCCGTACGAGTCCGCGCGGGCCATCGGCGGCACGAGGTGGTCGATGAGCGTGGCGTGCACGCGCCGCTTGGCCTGCGTGCCCTCGCCCGGGTCGTTGACCAGGAACGGGTAGATGAGGGGGAGGTCGCCGAGGGCCGCGTCCGGGCCGCACGCCGCCGACAGGCCCGCGTTCTTGCCCGGCAGCCACTCCAGGTTGCCGTGCTTGCCCAGGTGGATCATCGCGTCCGCGCCGAAACCGCCGTCGCCGGAGGACGCCGCGATCCAGCGGTACGCCGCCAAGTAGTGGTGGGACGGCGGGAGATCGGGGTCGTGGTAGATCGCGATCGGGTTCTCGCCGAAGCCGCGCGGCGGCTGGATGAGGATGAGCAGGTTCCCGCGGCGCAGCGCGGCGAGCACGATGTCGCCCTCGGGGTTGCGGGAGCGGTCCACGAACATCTCGCCGGGCGGCGGGCCCCAGTGCCGCTCGACGCCGTCCCGCAGCTCCTGCGGCAGCGTCGCGTACCAGCGCTTGTAGTCGGCGGCCGGGATGCGGACCGGGTTCTTCGCGAGCTGCTCCTCGGTCAGCCACTCCTGGTCGTGGCCACCGGCGTCGATGAGCGCGCGGATCAGCTCGTCGCCGTCGCCGGAGGCCAGGCCGGGGATCTCGGCGGTGTCCCCGAAGTCGTAGCCCTCGTCGAGGAGTCGGCGCAGCAGCGCGACCGCGGATGCGGGGGTGTCGAGGCCCACCGCGTTGCCGATGCGGGAGTGCTTCGTCGGGTACGCGGACAGGACGAGCGCGAGCTTCTTGTCCTGCGCGGGGATGTGCCGGAGGCGGGCGTGGCGCACGGCGATCCCGGCGACGCGGGCCGCGCGCTCGGGGTCGGCGACGTACGCCGGGAGCCCGTCCTCGTCGAGCTCCTTGAAGGAGAACGGGACGGTGATGAGGCGGCCGTCGAACTCCGGCACCGCGATCTGGCTCGCGGCGTCCAGCGGCGAGACGCCCTCGTCGTTCTCCTCCCAGTCGGCACGGGAGGAGGTCAGGCACAGGGCCTGGAGGATCGGCACGTCGAGCTGCGTGAGCGCGCCCGCGTCCCACGACTCGTCGTCGCCGCCCGCGCTCGCCTCGGCGGGCTTCGTGCCGCCCGCAGCGAGGACCGTCGTGACGATCGCGTCGACGGGGCGCAGCGCGTCGATCAGCTCCGGCTCGGGCGCACGGAGGGAGGCGACGTACAGCGGGAGCGGCCGGGCGCCGGCGCGCTCGATCTCGTCGCACAGGGCGTGCACGAACGACGTGTTGCCGCTCATGTGGTGGGCGCGGTAGTACAGCACGGCGACCGTGGGGGCGCCGTCGTGCTGCTCCGAGTCCGCGCGCTCCAGCTCGCCCCAGGTCGGCGCGGCCACCGGCGGCTCGAAGCCGTGGCCGGTCAGCAGCACCGTGTCGGAGAGGAAGCGGGCCAGGTGGTCCAGGTTCTCCGGGCCGCCGTGCGCCAGGTACTTGTGGGCCTCGGCCGCGATGCCGACCGGGACCGTGGAGGTCGCCATCAGCTGCGCGTCGGGGGCCTGCTCACCGGTGAGGACGACCAGCGGGACCCCGGCGGCGAGCAGCCGGTCGATGCCGTCCTGCCAGGCACGGACGCCGCCGAGGAGGCGTACGACGACCAGGTCCACGCCGTCGAGGAGGCCCGGCAGGTCCGTTTCCACGTCGATGCGGGAGGGGTTCTCGAAGCGGTACGCGACCGGGGCGCCGGCGGTGTTCGCCGCACGCGCGCTGAGCAGGTCGGTGTCCGACGTCGACAGGAGCAGGAGCTGCTGAGGCATGCGTCGTCTGGCCTTCCTCGGGGTGTCCGCGCCCCGGGTGGTCGTCGATGAAGGGAGTTCCTGGCTCGCTCTCCGGGTGGAGAGTTCACAGTGGCGGGACCGCGCCGGAATCGCACCGGGCTTCCTCCCCTGTCGCCGTCGCCGGCGATGGCCGACCGGGTCCGGGCAGCCACCGAGCATCGTACGGTGCCGGGCGACGACCTGGTACGGGGTGGTGCGATCAGTCCCTAGGTATGCTCCCCGGCATGTCCCCCTCCCCCATATCCGCCCCGTCCTTCGGCTCGGGCGACGCCTGCCCGGGCGCTTTGCGTCTGCATAGCGCCGATGACGGGTTTCTCGCGCGGGTGCGGATTCCCGGCGGGGTACTGGACTTGGGGCAGGCACGGGCGCTCGGCGAGGCGGCGGAGCGGCTCGGGGACGGGATGCTGCATCTCACTTCGCGCGGCAATGTGCAGTTGCGGGGTTTGCGGGACGGGTGCGGGGGTGAGCTCGCGGAGCGGCTGGGGGCGGCGGGGCTGCTGCCGTCGGCGGCGCACGAGCGGGTGCGGAACGTGGTGGCTTCGCCGCTGTCCGGGCTCGACGGGCGCGGGTTCGTGGACGTTCGGGAGTGGTTGACCGGGCTGGACGCGGCGCTGTGTGCGAGTTCCGTCACGCCGGAATTGTCCGGGCGGTTTCTTTTCGGGTTGGACGACGGGCGGGGGGATGTGGTCGGCCTCCGTCCGGACGTGCTGGTTCGGGGGACGGCGTCCGGTGCGGCGGATGTCTTTCTCGGCGAGGCGGGGGTTCGGGTTCCGTACGCTCGCGCCGCGGAGGTCGCGGTCGCCGCGGCGGAGGTCTTCGTCGCGGCGGCGCGGGAGGCGGACGGGCGGGTGTGGCGGGTCCGTGAACTCGGCGCTTCCCGCGCGGAGTTGGCGGACCTCCTTGCCGCCCACCCGTCGTTGCCGCCACGGGGCTCCGCCCCGGACCCCGCGCCTCAATCGCCGGCGGGGCTTGAAAATGACGGGGCTGAGGTCGCCGGTTCCGACTTGGGCAATCTGCCGCCTGGGGCGGCAGGGTGGGCAAGGCGGCCCCCGGTGCCGCGCGCCGATGACGACGGCGTCAGCCCCGGGTTCGTCACGGTAGGCGTGCCGTTCGGGGCGCTGAAGGGCGAACAGTGGGCGGCGCTCCTCGCGACCGCCGACCGGGAGATCCGGCTCACGCCCTGGCGAGGCGTCGTCGTACCCGGGGGGAACGCGGACGACCTCACCCGCGTGGGACTCGTCGCCGACCCCGCCTCCCCGTGGAACCGCGTAGCGGCCTGTATCGGGCGCCCCGGCTGCGCCAAGTCGCACGCCGACGTCCGTCGCGACGCCGCCGCCCGTATCGAGGACGCCCACCCGACCCTCCCCACCTACTGGTCCGGCTGCGAACGCCGCTGTGGCCACCCCGTGGGCCCTTACGTCGACGTCGTGGCCCGCCCCGACGGCGGATACACCACAACCGTCCCCCACCACACCGAGAGCTGAGAGCAACCGTGTTCGACTACGAGAAGGACGGCGCGGCGATCTACCGCGAGTCCTTTGCCACGATCCGCGCGGAAGCAGCGAGCGGACTCGCGGCGCTGCCCGCCGACGTCGCCCAGGTGGCGGTCCGCATGATCCACGCCTGTGGCCAGGTGGATCTCGTACAGGACATCGGCTGGTCGACCGGCGTCGTGGCGAACGCGCGGGCCGCGCTGCGCGCCGGGGCGCCCATCCTGTGCGACGCGCACATGGTCGCGAGCGGCGTCACCCGCAAGCGGCTGCCCGCCGACAACGACGTGATCTGCACACTGCGCGAGCCCGAAGTGCCGGACCTGGCACGCGAGTTGGGGACCACGCGCAGCGCTGCCGCGCTCGAACTGTGGCGCGACCGGCTCGACGGCGCCGTCGTCGCCATCGGCAACGCGCCCACCGCGCTCTTCCACCTCATGGAGATGGTCGCGAAGGGCGCGCCGAAGCCCGCCGCCGTGCTCGGCATACCCGTCGGCTTCGTCGGCGCCGCCGAGTCCAAGGAGGCCCTGGCCGGGAACGGACTCGGCCTCGAACACCTCGTCGTACGCGGTCGGCGCGGAGGCAGCGCCATGACCGCCGCGGCGCTGAACGCCATCGCGACCGAGGCGGAGATCATGGAGGACCGGGCATGACGGCCACGGGCAAGCTGTACGGCGTCGGGCTCGGGCCCGGCGATCCGAATCTGATGACGGTCGCGGCCGTGAAGGCGATCGCGTCCGCCGACGTCATCGCGTACCACTGCGCACGTCACGGGCGTTCCATCGCCCGCTCGATCGCCGCGGAGCACATCCGTGAGGAGCAGATCGAGGAGCGGCTGATGTATCCGCTCACGGTCGAGACGACGGACCACCCCGGCGGCTACCGGGGCGCCCTCGACGACTTCTACGAGGAGGCGGCCGCCACCCTCGCCGCGCACCTCGACGCCGGGCGCACGGTCGCCGTGCTCGCCGAGGGCGACCCGATGTTCTACGGCTCGTACCAGCACATGCACAAGCGGCTCGCCGACCGGTTCGAGACGACCGTCATCCCCGGTGTCACGTCCATCAGCGCCGCCGCCGCGCGGCTCGGGCAGCCGCTGTGCGAGGACAAGGAGACGCTGACCGTCATCCCCGGCACGCTCCCGGAGGACGAGCTGTCCGCGCGGCTCGCCGCGGCGGACTCGGCGGTCGTGATGAAGCTGGGGCGTACGTTCACCAAGGTGCGGGCGGCGATCGAGAGTTCGGGCCGCCTCGACGACGCGCGGTATGTCGAGCGGGCCTTCATGGAGGGCGAGCGGACCGGTGCGCTCGCCGACATCGACCCGGCCTCCGTGCCGTACTTCTCCGTCGCCGTGCTGCCGTCCCGGATCGACGCGGAGCCGTTCTCCGACCCGACGCCGGATCCGGCGCGCGGTGAGGTCGTGGTCGTCGGCACGGGGCCCGCGGGTGCGCCCTGGCTGACGCCGGAGTCGCGCGGGGCGCTGGCGAATGCCGACGACCTGGTCGGCTACACGACGTACCTCGCGCGCGTGCCGCAGCGTCCCGGTCAGGTGCGGCACGGTTCGGACAACAAAGTGGAGTCCGAGCGCGCCGAGTTCGCCCTCGATCTGGCGCGGCGCGGGCATCGGGTCGCGGTGGTCTCCGGGGGCGACCCCGGCGTCTTCGCGATGGCTACGGCGGTGCTCGAAGTCGCCTCGGAGGAGCGGTACTCGGGGATTCCGGTGCGGGTCCTGCCGGGGGTGACCGCGGCGAACGCCGCCGCGGCGAAGGCGGGCGCGCCGCTCGGCCACGACTACGCGACCATCTCCCTCTCCGACCGGCTCAAGCCGTGGGAGGTCATCGCGGAACGCCTGCGGACCGCTGCCGCGGCCGACCTGGTGCTCGCCCTCTACAACCCCGGTTCGCGCAGCCGCACTTGGCAGGTGGGCAAGGCCCGTGAGCTGCTCCTTGAGCTGCGGCTTCCCGACACGCCTGTCGTGCTCGCCCGGGATGTGGGCGGGCCGGAGGAGGCGGTCCGGGTCGTGCGGCTCGCGGACCTGGATCCGGAGGTCGTCGACATGCGGACGTTGCTGATCGTCGGTTCGTCGCAGACCCAGGCGGTCGTCCGTGCGGACGGCCGTACGGTGGCGTGGACGCCGCGGCGGTACCCGGAGCCCGGCGCCGTGTGACGGCCTCGGGGCTCCGCCCCGGGCCCCGCGCCTCAATCGCCGGCGGGGCTTGATTCTGCCCATTCGGCCGCCTCGGCCACCGTCGTCGCCACCGGGACCCCCTCGGGGACCGGGGGTCGGCGGACGACGACGACCGGGATGCCCGCCTCGCGCGCGGCGACGAGTTTCGGGGAGGTCGCCGCGCCGCCGCTGTCCTTCGTCACCAGGACGTCGATGGCGTGGTCCGCGAGGACGGCGCGTTCACCGGGCAAGGTGAAAGGACCTCGGTCGAGCAACACCGACATCCGCGGCGGAACCGGCGGCTCGGGCGCGTCCACGGAACGTACGAGGAAGTGCGCGTCGTCGACGTGGGCGAACGCGGCGAGCCCCATCCGCCCGGTCGTGAGGAAGACCCGGCCCGCCCCCCGTACCGCCTCCGCGGCCTCCGCCAGGGAGCCGACCTCCCGCCAGTCGTCCCCCGCACCCGGCACCCAGCCGGGCCGCCGCAGCGCGAGCAGGGGAACATGGGCGATGGCGGCGGCCCGCGCCGCGTTGAAACTGATCGTCTCGGCGAAGGGATGGGTGGCATCGATGACCGCCGACACGGCATGCTCGCGGATCCAGGCCGCCATGCCCTCCGCACCGCCGAACCCGCCGATCCGCACCTCACCGGCCGGCAGCCGGGGCGCCGCGACGCGCCCCGCGAGCGAACTGGTCACGCGGACCCGCGGGTGCAGGGCCTCGGCCAGCTGCCGGGCCTCGGTCGTCCCGCCGAGAATCAACACGTGCGGCATCGGGGAACTCCATGAACGAATCGGCTGAGCCGAAGGGCGGGCGCGGGGCCCAACTCAAGCACACCGGTCTGCGGCCCGGCTGGACGACCGGCGCCTGCGCGACCGCCGCGACCACCGCCGCGTACACGGCGCTGCTGACCGGCGAGTTCCCCGACCCGGTGACGATCACGCTGCCGAAGGGCCAGACGCCGTCGTTCGCCCTCGCGGTCGAGTCCCACGACGGGGATTCGGCGACGGCGGGCGTGGTCAAGGACGCGGGCGACGACCCGGACGTCACGCACGGCGCGCTCGTACGGTCCACGGTGCGGCGCCTCCCGCCCGGCTCCGGAGTGGTGTTCAGGGCGGGCCCCGGCGTCGGCACGGTCACCCGGCCCGGGCTTCCGCTGCCGGTCGGCGAACCCGCCGTCAACCCGGTGCCGCGCGAGATGATGCGTACGCACATCGAGCAGGTGGCGGCGGCACACCGCGCACCCGGCGACGTGGAGGTCACCCTCTCCATCGACCACGGCGAGGAGATCGCCCGCTCGACCTGGAACCCGCGGCTCGGGATCCTCGGCGGCCTGTCGGTGCTGGGCACGACGGGGATCGTGGTGCCGTACTCGTGCTCGGCGTGGATCGACTCGATCCGGCGGGGGGTCGACGTGGCACGGGCCGCGGGCCGTACGCATGTCGCGGGCTGCACCGGGTCGACGTCCGAGAAGACGGTCGTGCGTGAACACGGGCTGCCGGAGGACGCGTTGCTCGACATGGGCGATTTCGCGGGCGCGGTCCTGAAGTACATCCGCCGCCATCCGGTCGACCGGCTGACGATCTGCGGCGGCTTCGCCAAGCTGTCCAAGCTGGCGGCGGGCCACCTGGATCTGCACTCGGGGCGGTCCCAGGTCGACAAGGCCTTCCTGGCGGACCTGGCCCGTAGAGGGGGCGCGTCCGAGGCCCTCGCTCAGCAGGTCGCCGAGGCCAACACGGGCCTCGCGGCGCTTCACCTGTGCGCGGCGGCGGACGTCCCGCTGGGCGACCTCGTCGCGAACACGGCCCGCGACGAGGCCCTCGCGGTCCTCCGCGGCGCGCCGGTCGCCGTGGACGTCATCTGCATCGACCGCGCGGGAACGGTGGTCGGCCGCTCCAGCGTTTGACCCGTCGTGGCTGGGGCCGTCGCCCCTGTGGCGCGGCACCGGGGTGCCGCCTTGCCCACCCTGCCTTCCCCAAGCTCTCCGACAAGCTCCGAGCAGGGGAGACCCCATGAGGCGGCAGATTGCCCAAGGCTGGTGGGGCCCCATCGCCGCGGGCGGGGGCCGTAGTCGGCGGCAGGTCGCACCAGACGGGGCGAACCTCGCCGTCTCGGGTGGGAACCGCGGTTGCCCGCGGTCTGGCCAAGGCGGTACCGCGCCCCGCGGGGCCGACGCCCCCGGATGGGGCGGGTGGGTGGGAGATGGGCGGCGGACAGGGCAGGGCAGGGCCGTCAGCTGCGGGGCAGCGGGCCCATTCCAGCCCCGCCGGCGTTTGAGGCGCGGGGGCCGGGGCGGAGCCCCGAGGCCTAGGGCCGGTCCCGGTCCACGGAGTAGAGGTGGCTGTCGCGGAACTGGGAGGCGCCCAGCGTGCGGCCCACGATGATCACCGCCGTGCGCAGCACATCCGCCTCCTTCACCTGGTCCGCGATGTCCGCGAGCGTGCCGCGCAGCACCAGCTCGTTCTCGCGGCTGGCGTAGGCGACGACCGCCGCCGGGCAGTCCGCACCGTAGTGCGGGAGCAGCTCGTCGACGATCCGGTCGACGTACCGCGCGCCCAGGTGCAGCACCAGCAGCGCCCCGCTCGCGCCGAGCGTCGCCAGGTCCTCGCCGGCAGGCATCGGCGTGGCCTGCTGGGCGATCCGGGTCAGGATCACCGTCTGGCCGACCGTGGGCACCGTCAGTTCGCGCTTCAGCGCCGCTGCCGCCGCCGCGAACGCCGGAACCCCGGGCACCACCTCGTACGGGATGCCGAGCGCGTCCAGGCGCCGCATCTGCTCCGCCACCGCGGAGAACACCGACGGGTCCCCGGAATGCAGCCGGGCCACGTCGTGCCCGGCCTCGTGCGCCGCGACGAACTCCCGCTCGATGGCGTCGAGATCGAGGTTGGCCGTGTCGATGAGCTTCGCGTCCGCCGGGCACTCCGCGAGGAGCTCGGCCGGGACCAGCGAACCCGCGTACAGGCACACCTGGCAGTCCGCGAGCGTGCGCGCGCCGCGGACCGTGATCAGGTCGGCGGCGCCGGGGCCCGCCCCGATGAAATAGACCGTCATGCCTGTCCTACCTCTGTCTTCGTTACGGACCATTGCGTGACCGGCATCGTCTGCCGCCACCCCGTGAACCCGCCGACCGGCACCGCGTGCGCGACGGACAGCTTCACCAGTTCGCCGCCGTGGGCCCGGTACCAGGTGGCGAGCAGCGCCTCGGATTCGAGCGTGACCGTGTTGGCGACGAGGCGGCCGCCCGGCGCGAGCGCCGCCCAGCAGGCGTCGAGCAGGCCGGGGGCGGTGAGGCCGCCGCCGATGAACACGGCGTCGGGGGAAGGGAGTTCGGCGAGGGCCGCCGGGGCCGGCCCTCTCACGACCGTCAGGCCCGGGACCCCGAGCCGCGCGGCGTTCCGTTCGATACGGGCCGCACGCTCCGCGTCCCGCTCGACGGCGTACGCGCGGCAGGACGGGTGCGTGCGCAGCCACTCGATGCCGATCGAGCCCGAGCCGCCGCCGATGTCCCACAGCAGTTCCCCGGGCGCGGGCGCGAGCGCGGCGAGCGTCGCGGCGCGCACATGGCGCTTGGTGAGCTGGCCGTCGTTCTCGTACGCGGCGTCGGGCAGGCCGGGCGCCGCGCCGAGGCGCAGGGCGTCGGGGGCGCGACGGCAGTCGACCGCGACCACGTTCAACGGGTCGCCGGGGGCGTGCGTCCAGTCCTCGGCCACCCCCTCGTACGAGGACTCCTCCTCGGCGCCGAGGCGTTCCAGGACCGTCAGGCGGCTCGGCCCGAAGCCCCGGTCCGTCAGCAGCTTCGCGACCTCGGCGGGGGTGTCCGCGCCCGCCGAGAGGACCACTGCCCGGCGGCCGTGGTGCAGCGCGGCGGCGAGCCGGTCGGCCGGGCGGCCCACCAGCGTGACCACCTCGGTCTCCTCGACGGGCCAGCCGAGGCGCGCGCAGGCGTACGACACGGACGACGGGTGCGGCAGGACGTGCAGCGCGTCGGCGCCGACGGTTTCGACGAGCGTGCGGCCGATCCCGTAGAACATCGGGTCACCGCTGGCCAGGACCGCGACGCGACGCCCCGCGTGGCGCGCCAGGAGGCCGGGCACGGCGGGGCGCAGCGGGGACGGCCAGGGGACGCGTTCGCCGGGGCACTGAGGCGGGAGCAGATCGAGTTGGCGGGGCCCGCCGACGACCGCGTCCGCGGCACGGAGGGCCTCGCGGGACGCCTCCGGCAGGCCCGGCCAGCCGTCCGCACCGATTCCGACGACGGTCACGGCCGGTATGGCGGGGTCGGGGGGAGTCACGGCCGATTACCTCAGGTGGGGGGCGTCAAGAACGTCAACGTCGGCCCGACTCTATCGGGCGACACCGACGAGACTTTTGAGCCCTGTGATGGACGGGACATTCGAGACCTTGGTGATGGGCATTTCAAGCCCCTGCGGCGATTGAGCAGGGGGTCCGGGGCGGAGCCCCGAGGCGTGAGCGACGCGCCGCAAGCCGGTACGGTCCCCGCCCCCGACACTCCCACCGTGTTACCTCAGAGCGATCGGCACCAGCGGGAGGCAGGACGACATGGCGGGATACGGGACGGCACGGGCCTGGGCCCTGACCGCCATGGTGGTCGGGGCCACGGCCCTCCCCTGCACCACGCCGGAGGCATCCGCGGCGGAGGACCCCGCGCCCACCGCCGTCGTCTGGCCGGTGACCGCGACCCCGCACATGACGGCGGCCGCCCTCGGCTCGGGTACGGACGCGAAGCCCGTCTTCGACGACGACTCGCTCGCCGGCCTGTTCGCGCCCGGCGGCCGGCTGCGCGAGGTCGTCGAGGCGGGCAAGGGCCGCGACGTCAGCTGGGTGCTCGACCCGGACGTGGTGATCGCCGCGCAGGAGATGTCGACCGGCTACCGCGTCGCGAAGAACAGTGACTCGGCCTCCCCACAGGACACCACCGAGGGCACGGGGCAGGGCGCGGCCCGCTCCTGGCTCACCGCGCTGCGGGAGGCCGTCAAGGGCCGGGAGGTCTGGCTCCTCCCGTACGCCGACACGGACCTCGCCTCGCTCGCCCACCACCCCGGAACCGACACCGACGACCTGACGGAGGTCGTGTCCGGGCTCGCGGCCGACGCGAAGAAGCGGGTCGACCGGATCCTCGACACCACCACCCGCTCCGGACTCGGCTGGCCCGCCGACGGCGCGCTCGACTCCGACGTGACCGCGCTCGGCGCGAAACTGGGCGTCACCCGGGTCCTCGCCTCCGGCCAAGGACTGACGCCCGCGGACGCCGAACCGGTGACCGTGGGCAGCGGCGACGACGCGATGACGGCGCTGCCCTACGAGGCCGACCTGACGACCGCCCTCGGCCGCATCAAGGACCGGGCGCCGGACCCCACTCCCTCCCCGTCGCCGTCGGGGTCGCCGTCGAAGTCCCAGTCGCCCAGCGCCTCCGACCCGTCGCCGGACCCGAGCGTCTCCGCGAGCCCCGACACCGCCGACGAGGCCACCGTCGACCACATCACCGCGCTCGTGAAGGCGAACGCCCGCCCCGTCCTCGTACCGCCCCGCAATCTGTCGGGCACGGCCGCGGACGCGCTCGGTGCGGCCATCGACGCCGGCACCGATGACGGCTGGCTCGACCTCCAGGACCTGCGTGCGGCCGACGACGACCCGGTGAAGGGGAAGGCCGGGGCCCCGTCCGCGTACCCCTCGCGGCTGCGCGAGAGCGAGTTGGGCAAGGACCAGCTGACGGACGCCGCGGGCGATCTGGACCAGCTCGCAACCCTCAGCAAGGTGCTCGCCGACCCGAAGGACACCACGGACTCCGTGCACGCGGCGATGGCCCGCGCCCTGGCGACTGCCTGGCGGATCGAGGACGACACGGCGCAGCGCACGTTCCAGGACCGTACGACGGGCTTCCTGACGACGTCGGTGACGTCGCTGCGTCTGGTGCCGAAGACCACGGTCACCGTCACGTCGGGCGACGCCTCGATCCCGGTCACGGTCGACAACGCGCTGCAGCAGGAGGTCTCCGGGCTCGAACTGCGCGTCACGTCGAGCGACTCCCAGCGCCTCAAGGTGAACGACGACGTGATCTCCGTGTCGGCCGAGGGCTCGGCGAGCCACACCTCCCAGATCGACGTCACCGCGAAGGCCAACGGCAAGGCGCGTCTGACGGCCCAGCTCTACACGACGAGCGACGGCAAGCCGTGGGGCGAGGAGATGACCTTCGAGGTCGACGTGACGTCGGTGTCGTCCGGGGCGATCGCCGTGGTGGCGGCGGGCGTCGGGCTCATCGTCCTGGCCGCGGTGTTCCGGATGCGCCAGATGCGCCGGCGCAACGGGAACGGCCAGGACGAGAACAGTCCCACCGACTGATTACGAGTCCTTGTCCGCCTTCTTCACCGCCGCCTCCGCGTCCACGATGCCGAGGCCCAGCTTGTCGTTCTTCTTCGGGTTGGCGGCCGTCTCCCGGATGGTGGAGATGATCTCGTCGGGGTCGAGCCCCTGGTGGTGCAGGAGCGCCGCGAGCGCGGAGACGTAGGGCGCCGCCATCGAGGTGCCGGAGAGCTTCCCGTAGCCGGACGTGTCCTTCAGGGTCTCCTTCGTCTTGTACGTCGGCAGGGTCGAGAGGATGTCCTCGCCGGGGGCCGAGACGGCCTGCTCGGCGCCGAAGTTGGAGAAGTCGGCCGCCGTGCCCTTCTGGGTGCTCGCGCCGACGACCAGGACCGGTGTCTGCACCTTGTACGGCTGGGTGTCGGCGCCGTCGTTGCCCGCCGCGGCGACGACGACGGCGCCCTTGTCGTGGGCGTGCTGGATGGCCTGGTTGAGGATGCCGCCCTGGAGCAGCTTCGTCATCAGGACGCCCTCGCCGAGGGAGAGGTTGATGACGTCGGCGCCGTGGTCGGCGGCCCAGACGATGCCCTTGGTGATGTTGCCGTTGGAGCCCGAGCCGTTCGCGCCGAGCACCCGCACCGGCATGATCTTGGCGCCTGGCGCGCCGCCCGCGACGCCGACGCCGTTGTCGGTGTGGGCGGCGGCGATCCCGGAGACGTGCGTGCCGTGGCCGTTGAGGTCCTTGGGGTCGTCGTCGCCGTCGACGAAGTCGTGTCCGTCGACGAGCCTGCCCTTGAGGTCGGGGTGGTCGGTGGCGACACCGGAGTCGACGACGGCGATCACCGTGTCGTCGCCCTTCGACGTGTCCCAGGCGGCGGGCAGTTTCATCGCGTCGAGGGCCCACTGGTCCTTCCGCATGGGGTCCGGCTTGCTGTCGTCCCCGCAGGCGGTCAGGAGCAGGAGACTGGCGACGGTGGCGGCGACGAGCGGTGTACGGATGCGCATGGTCCGAGCCTGCGGGCCACCGCCGCCTCACGCATGTGGTGGCCAGCCGTGTGGGCTACCGCCGCCGCTGCCTTCGCCGTCAGCGCGCCCAGTCCGGCGTCCAGAAGTCGGCTCCCTCCGGCCGCTGGTACCGGTCCGTCAGATACGTACGGAGCGCCGCGAGGCCGGGGTGCCGGTTGTCGTCCCGCCACAGCAGCGACAGCGGGTAGAGCGGGGTGGGGCGGCGTACGGGGATGAAGCGCAGCTCGATGTCCGCGGGCCGCGTGAGGGGGGTGCGGGTGCCCATGATGGTCGCCACGTCGTCCGCCGCCGCGACCGTCCGCAGCAGGTGGCCGCCGCCGAACGTGGTGCCTCCGACGTCGATGGTGAGACCGAAGGCGCGCTCCAACTCCTCGTAGTACGTGGCCCATTCGCTGCCCTTGGCCATGCCGGGCATCCAGATCCGGTGCCCGGCGAGGTCGGCGGGCGTGACCTCGGTCCGGTCCGCCAGGGGGTGCGCGGCGCCGGTGACGAGGATGGCCGGCTCGTCGATGACGCGGGCGCTGCGCACCTCGCGCGGCAGCCGGTCCGAGGGCACCGCGCGCGTCCAGAACGCGGCGTCGACGCCCCCTTCGCGTACGGACGCGAGCGCGGCGGGGCCGCCGTGGCCGAGGGCGACGACGTCGAGCGGGAGATGCGGGTGGGCCTGGTGGAAGTCCTGCACGACGCCGTTGGTGATCACGTTGGCGCCGAGCACGTCGACGCGCAGCGGGCGCCGGCCGCCGCGCACGGAGTCGGCGGCGCGCTCGGCGGCGGCGAGCAGCTCCCGCGCGTGCGGCAGGAAGGTCTCGCCGTCGAGGGTGAGCCGGGCGCCGCGCGGGGTGCGGGTGAACAGGCGCGCGCCGAGCTCCCGCTCCAGGGCGGCGACGCGCTTGGAGGCGGCCTGCTGGGTGATGCCGAGCTCGGCGGCGGCGATCTGGATCTGCCCCTCGTCGGCGACGGCGACGAAGGTGCGTACGTTCTGGAGGTCCACGGGGTGCACGCGTCCATACAACCACTGGTTGTACAGATACGGGTGCCGGTTGTTTGCCGTGGCGCGCCGTCCGGGGCTTGGATCTCCCCGTCGACGGCGGGAACGGGAGGCGGTTCGGTGCGGCTCGGGCGGGACTTCGGGTGGCTGTGGGCCGCCTTCGCGGTGAGCACCGCCGGTTCGTGGCTGGCGCTCGACGCGTTCCAGCTGGTCGCCGTCCTCGCGCTGGACAGCGGCGCCGCGCAGGTGTCGTTCCTGGCGGCGGCCGGGCTCGCGGTGGGCGCGCTGCTGGCGGTGCCGCTCGGGCCGTGGATCGAGTTCCGGCGCAAGCGGCCCGTGTTGGTCCTCGCGGACCTGGTGCGCTGCGCGGCGCTGCTCACGCTGCCCGTCGCGTACGCCCTCGACGCGCTCACCTTCACGCAACTCGTCCTGGTCTCCGTGGTGGTGGCCGCCGCCGACATCGTGTTCCGGGCGGCGAGCGGCGCCCACCTCAAGGCGCTCGTGCCGGCCGAAGGCCTGCTGCCCGCCAACGCCCGCTTCGAGGCCACGCAGTGGACCGCCACGGCCGTCGGACCGCCGCTCGGCGGCGTGCTCATCGGCGCGTTCGGCCCGCTCACGACGGTCCTCCTGGACGCGGTGAGCTACGTCCTGTCGGCGGCCGGCGTGCGCGCGATCCGCGCGCCCGAGCCGGAGCCCGCGCGCGGTGCGAACGGCGGGCGGTTCGGCGCCGCCGACATCGCCGAGGGCTGGCGGCACCTGTGGGGGCGGCCCCGGCTGCGCGCCCTGTTCCTCAACAACGGCCTGGTGAACGCCCTGATCATGGCGGGCGCCCCGCTCATGGCGGTGCTGCTCCTCGACGATCTGGGCCTGACGCCCTGGCAGTACGGCCTGGTGTTCGGGGTCCCCTGTCTGGGCGGCCTCGTCGGCTCCCGGCTCACCGGGCCGCTGGTGCGGCGGCACGGGGAGCGGCGGGTGCTCCTCGTCAGCGGGACGGCCCGGGCGTGCTGGCCGATCGGTCTCGCTTTCGCGGGGCCCGGTGTCACGGGGATGCTCGTCGTGGTCCTCGTCGAGTTCGGCCTCATCACCTGCTGCGCCGTCTTCAACCCGGTCATGGCGGCCGAGCGGCTGCGGCTCACGGACGACGACCGGGTGGCGCGGGTGCTGTCCGCGTGGACGGTCACGCAGCGCGCCGTGACCGCCGCGCTGACGCTCGTATGGGGCGCTCTCGCCGCCCTGTCGGGCACGCGCGTGGCGCTCGCGCTCGCCGGGCTGCTGCTGCTCGCGACGCCCCTGCTCCTGCGCGGCCTGCGCTCTCCGGCGTGTACACCCCGCCCCGCGGCGCCCACGCTGCCAGAGTGACCACGGACAACCGCCCCAAATGCACCGGATGTTCCGGTTCAGAGAGTTAGGGAGCTTTCGTGGCACACGTACACGTGATCCTCAATCAGAAGGGCGGCGTGGGCAAGTCCACGCTCGCCGTGAACCTCGCGGCCGTCACCGCCGACGTGCTCGGCGCCGGCGCCCCCGACGCCGAACGCCCGCCCGTCGTCGCCGTCTCCATCGACCCGCAGGGCTCGGCCGTGTGGTGGTCGGAGCGGGTCGGCGACGGCCTCCCCTTCGACTTCGTGCAGGCCCACGACGACCTCTCGGGGCTCGCCGCGCTCTCCCGCATCCCGTCCGCCGAGCACGTCTTCGTCGACACCCCGGGCTGGCTCGACCTCGCCGACGACGACGGCGACGACCCCCTCGGCAAGGGTGCCGCCGCGGACGCCCTGCGCGCGGTGCTCTCCAACGCCACCGACGTCATCGTCCCCATCGAGCCGGAGCCGCTCGGCTTCCAGCCCACGCAGCGCACCGTGGAGCGCGTCGTGAAGCCGCGCGGGCTGCCGTTCCGCGTGGTCATCAACAACTGGGACCCGCGCGACGGCAAGGCCGACCTGGCGCAGACCCGCAAGTTCGTCGAGGCGCAGGACTGGCCGCTCGCGCGCACCGTCGTGCGCCACTACAAGCTGCACACGCGGGCCAGCGCGGACGGCCTGGTCGTCACGCAGTACGGCGCCAACCGGGTCGCGCTCCAGGCCCGCGAGGACTTCTTCCGGCTCGCCCTGGAGGTCGGCCTCGCGGCGATCCCGGCGCCGACCCGCGCCGCCAAGAAGTCCTCCCGCTCCAAGAAGGCCGCCGCGAAGTCCGGCGGGAACAGCAAGAAGGTGAACGTCTGATGGGCCGCCGTACCGACCTCTCCTCGCTCCTGTCCTCCGAGAAGGAGGCCGCCGAGAAGGAGCAGCAGGCCGCGGCGCCCGCCCAGCGCAGACGCCCCGACACCAAGCCGCTCACCGTCCCGATCGCCGACCTCACCGAGAACCCGGACAACCCGCGCCACGAGCTGCGCGACCTCGACGGGCTCGCCGAGACGGTCCGCGAACGCGGCGTCCTCCAGGCCCTCGGTGTCGTCTCCGCCGCCGTCTTCCTCGCCGCGCGCCCGCACCACAAGGAGGCCGTGGGCAAGGCCCCGTACGTCGTCCTGCACGGCCACCGGCGGCTCGCGGCGGCCCGAATGGCGGGCCTCGACGAGGTTCCGGTGCTGGTCAGGGACGACGCCACGCGTTCCGACGAGGACGCGCTGATCGAGAACGTGCAGCGCGACGACCTCACGGAACTGGAGCAGGCGCAGGCCATCCAGGGCCTGATCACCTCCTACGGCTACTCGCAGCGCCAGGTCGCCGCCCGGATCGGCAAGACGCAGGGCTTCATCTCGCAGCGCCTGTCGCTGATGAAGCTGCGCGAGGACATCCAGGAGGCGCTCGCCGACGGCCGCGTCTCCATCGAGGACGCCCGCCGCATCGCCCGCCTCCCGAAGGACGAGCAGGTGCTCCCCGGCGAACCGGAGGAGGCCGCGACCGTCCCGGCCGCCCGCAAGGAGAAGCGCGGCCGCGATTACGGCGTAATCAAGATCGACAGCCGGGGCACCCCGGACGATGTGGTCGAGGCGCTCCGCCGGCATCTGGCCCCGGCCACCCTCGACCGGATCATCGAACTGCTCGGCCGATAGCCGACCGTGTCGTCGATGCGGCCGCCGTGTTCGCCTACCGTGGCCCCGTGCTCGAAGTGCCGACCGTGCCGACCATGCCGTCGACGTCCCTGACACCGCAGCCGCCCGCCGAGGCCGTCGCCCCGCTGATGCGCGGCCTCGACGTGCTGCGGAGCCTCACGGCGGCCGCGGACGGGGACGGCACCCTCGCGCTCGCCGACCTCGCCCGGGTCACGGGCCTGGCCCGCTCCACGGTCGACCGGATCTGCGCGACCCTCGCCCACCTGGGCCTCGTCCGCCTCGACGGGCGCGATGCCGCGCTCGCCCCGCCCCTGATGAGCGTCGCCAACGCCTGCCTGGACGCGCTGCGGGTGCCGGGTCTCCTCGGCCCCCTCGCCGACGAACTGGCCGACGAGCTCGACGAATCCGTCTCCCTCGCGGTCCCCGACGGCACCGACATCCGCTTCGTCCACCAGGTGCTGCGCAGGCGGGCCCTGTCCATCAGCTTCCGGGTGGGCGACGCGCTGCCGATGGCCGGGTGCGCCCCCGGGCTGGTGTTCCGGGACGACCTTCCGCTGGCCGTCGACGACCAACTCGTGGAACCGGGCCTGGTCGCGGTGGCGGTCCCCGTGCGGGGCCCCGACGGTTCCGCGGTCTGCGCGCTGAGCGTGGTGAGCCACACGAGCCGGCATGCCGCCGGGGAGCTGGCGGGGGCGGTGCGGGGGCCGTTGGAGGCGTGTGTGCGGTCGATGGAATCTGTGCTGGACACTTCCTCCTACGCCTCGGGGCTCTGCCCCGGACCCCCCGCCTCAATCGCCGGCGGGGCTGATCTTGGCCGCGCCCCCATCGTGTCGCTCGCCAGAGGCCTCACCGTCCTGACCGTCTTCAACGCCGCCCACCCCGCCCTCACACTCACCGAAATCGCCGAGGCCACGGGCCTCGCCCGGGCCACGGCCCGCCGCGCCCTCATCACCTACGACCACCTCGGCTACGTCACCCGCGAAGACCACACGTACCGCCTCACCCCCCGCGTCCTCGCCCTCGGCTGCGCGCCCCTGTCCCGCACCACGCTCCCCCGCATCGCCGCACCGCACATCGCGGCCCTGTCGGAGCGGCTCGGGGAGTCCGTCGGCCTGTCGGTGCCGGACGGCGCGGCCGTGCGGTGCACCGCGCGGGTGACGCCGCGCCGCGTCATGAGCGTCGACATCGGCGTCGGCTCCCGGCTGCCCGCCGCGGACACGGCCGCCGGGCGGCTGCTGCGGGACGGCGGGGAGCTCGCCGTCGCCGACGGGCCCGAGGCCGGGCTGCGCTCGGTCGCCGTGCCGGTGCGGGACCGGGCGGGCCGCGTGGTGTCCGCGCTCGACGTCACCGCGCACCAGGGGCGCGGGGACGACGCCGCATGGGCGGCGGAGCTCACCGGGGCCGCGGAGCGCATCGCGGCGGACCTGCACGTGACGTCGCGCTTCGTGACCGTGCCTGTGCACTGAGACCCGGATCTCACCGGCGTACGGACCTTCGTCCCTACTGCTCACGACGAATGCCCCGCATGCTCGACGTGATGACATCTCGTGGCTCGAGCGGCTTCCACTCCTCGATCCGTGGCGCGGCCCCTTCCGACTCCCGCCCCACGGGCGGCTGGCGTGCCATGGTGCTGCTCGTCGCGGTGATGGCGCTGATCATCGCCACCCTCGACGTCGCGACGCCCGCCGACTTCCGGGCCCGCGCCCTGCTCGGCCTCGTGCCGATCGCGGTGGCGCTGCTCGCCCCCGTGTCCGTCACGGCCGTCCTCACCGGGCTGCTGATCTGCGTCTACATCGGGCTGCAGGCCGTGGCGCCGCTGCCGACCGGCGGCTGGTCCGTGCTCGGGCCGCTGATGATCGGCACCGGCGGCCTGCTCGGCGTGCTGATCGCGCGCCGCAGGGAGGAGCAGCGGGCCCGCGTGCAGGCCCTCACGGACATCGCCGAGGCCACGCAGCGCGCGGTGATGCGCGGACTGCCCGAACGCTTCGAGGACCTGCGCATCGCCGACTTCTACCAGCCCGCCGCGCGTGCGGCCCGGGTCGGCGGCGACTGGTACGACTTCCAGCCCTCGCCGTACGGGGTGCGCGCCGTGCTCGGCGACGTCAGCGGAAAGGGTCTGCCCGCGGTGTCCGCGTCGGCGTGGCTGCTCGGCGCGTTCCGGGAGGCGGCGTACCACGAGGATCGGATCGAGGAGGTGGCGCGGCGCCTGGAGATCGCCATGCAGCGCTACAGCGCCTGGACCCGGCTCACCGACGACGAGGGCCTCACGGACGCGTTCTCCACGGGCCTGCTGCTGCACTTCCCGCCGACGGCCCCCGAGTGCGTCGACGTCGTCAACTTCGGGCACGAGCCGCCGCTGGTCGTCACGGCGGACGGCCGCGTGCACACCCCCGAGCTGCCGGCCGGGCTCCCCCTCGGCATGGGGACGCTGGGCGCGGCGGCGCCGGGCGTGGCCCGGCTGCCCTTCGGGGTCGGGGACACGCTGATCCTCTTCACCGACGGTGTGACCGAGTGCCGCGACCAGGGCGGCACCTTCTACCCCGTACGGGAGCGGCTGCCGTTCCTGGTGTCACCGGACGGCGCGCAGGAGCCGCCCGAGGCGCTGCTCGGCCGCCTCGCGGAGGATCTGCGCGCGCACCGGTACGGGCCGCCGAGCGACGACGCGGCGATCACCGTGATCCGCAGGACCGCGGAGCGCGCGCCGTACCCGGGCGGGGTGGACGCCGAGCTGTACGAGTACCGGCCGGAGAAGAAGGAGACCGCCGACACCGCCGTTCGGGGGGCCGCGGCTCAGTACGCCACCGACATGCGCTTCCTGGAGTGCGCGTCGCGCTCGATCTCGTCGACGAAGGCCAGCGCGTAGTCCTCGGCGCTGATCCGGCTCTGGCCGTCCGCATCCTGCATCAGCCGGTCGCCGCCGATCCGGAACTCCTCGGTGCGCTCCCCCGGACCGATCTCCGCGGCCGGCGAGATGTACGTCCAGTCCAGGTCGTCGACCGTACGCAGATACTCCAGCACGTCCCGGTGCGCGAGCGCCTCGCCGCGGTACGCGTCGGGGAAGCCCGGCTGGTCCGCGAGCGCCTCGCCGGGCGCGACCTCCAGGCTGCCCGCCCCGCCGACCACCACGAGCCGCGCGACCCCGGAGCCGCGCACCCCGGCGACCACGGACTGGTTGAGCGCGAGGAACGGCTTGACCGGATCGGAGCCGTCGCGCGGCGGCGCGAGGGCGGAGGCCACGGCGTCGTGCCCGCCCGCGAGTTCCGTCAGCCGCTGCACGTCGGAGACGTCCGCCGCGACGGCCGTGACACCGGCGACGGGCACGTCGCCGGAGCGGCTGACGGCGGTCACGCTGTGGCCGCGGCCCAGGGCCTCGGCGGCGATGCGGCTGCCGACCATGCCGGTGGCGCCCAGGAGCAGGATGTTCATGGGGTCAGCGAAACACGGTGCGCCGGTGCGCGCATGTTGCGAAGGGCGGGCCACGAGAGGTCAATGGAAGGCGAAGGACGCGGAACTCGGGGCATCCGAGGGGGCCTGGCAGAAAGGAGCCCGTCATGGCTCAGCATGCGGCACCCGCACCCGGACGCGGCGGCACCAGCGGCAGCACCGGCGGCAGGACCAGTGGCGCGGCGATCTCGCCGACGAGCGCGGCCGTCGTCATTCCCGTCGTGACCGGCATCGCGTACGGATTCTGGGCGGCGAGCATCGACCGCTTCGGCGGCGAGGTCACCGGAGGCAACATCGCGCTCGGCTTCGTCACGGGCATCATCGTGGCGGCGCTCTGCTTCGGCATCCACCACTGGTCGAAGGGGCAGGCCGGCCGGCACTTCCTCGCGCGGGCCTCGGCGTGGGGCGCTTTCGCCGGCATCGCGATCGGTTTCCTGCACAGCCTGTCGGACCCCGCGATCCTGTGGTCGATCATGCTCGGCCTGGTCATCGGGGCGGCGACGTTCGTGGGTACGTACTACCGCTATTACTCGGCGAGCGAGTACGCACCCGTATAGAACGTATGTTCCATACGGGTGCCGGCCGACGTCTCCTAGAACGTGACGCCGAACTCCCGGTACTCGCGGTAGTAGAAGCTGCTCGGGCCGTGGTCATGATCGCGATCGTGCCGCGGCCCGTCGGACGGCGCCCCGGACGTGCAGCTCGGCACAGCACGGCCTCCGGTGTCGACGTACGCGCCGCTGGCCCAGCCGCGGGCGCCCGTGAACCAGTACCAGGTCGTGGTGCCGTGCACGGACGAGCCGTCGGTGGCGCACTCGATGCGGTCCTGGCTGCCCGGCGCGAGCCGGTACACGACGGACGCCGAGGTGCTCGGACTCGAGCGCAGATTGAGATCGGACGGCGAGACGACCGTCCCCCAGACGACGTCCCCGCTGTTCGCACTGGCCGGTGCCGCGGCGGTGACGGCGAGCAGCCCGCCCGCCAGCAGCCCGGCGGCGGCGAGAGCCGGAGTGGTTCGGCGCATGATCGGCCTCCAGAAGTGAGCCCAAGATCTTCACGCCCCCACGTCCAGGAAACACCCGTTCGGCCCAATGCTCCACCGGAGCCGCGGCAGACTGGGGAGCGCCGATGAGTTCCCGGCGCGGGGCCGGTCTGACTCTGTGACGTGACCGAGAGGGGCATCCGAAATGAGCACCCGCACCACGACCGGCCTGGCCATCGAGACCGCCGGCCTCGTCAAGACCTTCGGCGACAACCGCGCCGTCGACGGCATCGACCTGACCGTCCCGGCCGGCACGGTCTACGGCGTGCTCGGACCGAACGGCGCGGGCAAGACCACCGCCGTGAAGATGCTCGCCACGCTGCTGCGGCCGGACGCGGGCGAGGCCCACGTCTTCGGCCACGACGTGGTGCGCGAGGCCGACGCGGTGCGCTCCCGCGTCAGCCTCACCGGCCAGTACGCGTCGGTCGACGAGGACCTGACGGGCCACGAGAACCTCGTGCTGCTCGCCCGCCTGACCGGCCACGGCAAGAAGTCCGCGGCCGCCAGGGCCGACCAACTCCTCGACGCCTTCGGCCTGTTGGAAGCATCGGGTCGGCAGGTGAAGAACTACTCGGGCGGCATGCGGCGCCGTATCGACATCGCCGCGTCCATCCTGAACACCCCCGACCTGCTGTTCCTGGACGAGCCGACCACGGGGCTCGACCCGCGCAGCCGCAACCAGGTGTGGGAGATCGTCCGCGCGGTCGTCGCCCAGGGCACGACGGTCCTGCTGACCACCCAGTACCTCGACGAGGCCGACCAGCTGGCCGCCCGGATCGCCGTCATCGACAAGGGCCGCGTGATCGCCGAGGGCACCAAGGGCGAGCTGAAGTCCTCGGTCGGCTCCGGCTCCGTGCACGTACGCCTGCGCGACGCGCACCAACGCCCGGACGCCGAGCGGCTGTTGAACACCGTGCTCGACGCGCAGGTGGTCCTGGAGCCCGACCCGGTGGCGCTCACCGCCCGCGTCGGCGGCGCGTCGAACGGCCGGGGCGCCGCCGAGCAGGCCTCCCGCGCGCTGGCCGAACTGGCCGCAGCCCGCATCACCGTGGACACCTTCGCCCTCGGCCAGCCCAGCCTCGACGAGGTGTTCCTGGCTCTCACCGACCAGCCCGTGCGGGACCAGAACCCCGTACGCGACCAGACGACGTCCGAGGAGGCGACGGCATGACCACCGCCACCACCCCCAGTACCGAAGCGCAGGAACTGGCCCCGGTCAGCGCCGAGTCCCTCGCCGAACTGCTCATCGCCAAGGAGCGGCCGCCCCGGCCCAGCGCCCTGTCCGCGTCGCTCACCTTCGGCTGGCGGGCGATCCTGAAGATCAAGCACGTGCCGGAGCAGCTCTTCGACGTCACGGCGTTCCCGGTGATGATGGTGCTGATGTACACGTACCTGTTCGGCGGGGCCCTGGCCGGCTCCCCGAGCGAGTACATCCAGTACCTGCTGCCCGGCATCCTCGTGATGTCGGTCGTGATGATCACGATGTACACGGGCGTCTCGGTCAACACCGACATCGAGAAGGGCGTCTTCGACCGCTTCCGTACGCTGCCGATCTGGCGCCCCGCCGTCATGGTCGGGTACCTCCTCGGCGACGCCCTGCGCTACACGATCGCGTCCGTCGTGATGCTCGTCGTCGGCCTGATCATGGGGTTCCGGCCGGACGGCGGGGTGCTCGGCGTCCTCGCGGCCATCGCGGTCCTGCTCGTCTTCTCGTTCGCGTTCTCGTGGATCTGGACGATGTTCGGGCTGCTGCTGCGCACCGAGAAGTCGGTGATGGGCGTCAGCATGATGGTGATCTTCCCGCTGACGTTCCTCAGCGACATCTTCGTGAAGCCCGAGACCATGCCGGGCTGGCTGCAGGCCTTCGTCAACAACAACCCCGTCACCCACGTCGCGTCCGCCGTGCGCGGCCTGATGGACGGCGACTGGCCGACGTCCGAGGTGCTGTGGTCGCTGGGCTGGGCGGCGCTGCTCATCGCCGTGTTCGGGCCCGTCACGATGCGGCTCTACAACCGCAAGTAGGGGCTTTCCGGTAGTCCGTATGCACCCACCCCGCTCGCGCGCCGCGCGGGCGGGGACTTGCCTGGGACGGTGACCCGAAGAACCGTCTCCGTCGTCCTGCTCGTCGTCGCCTGTCTGCTCGTCCCGCTCGGCACGCTCTCCACCTGGGCGAAGTACGAGATCGGCGACAGCGACCGGTACGTGTCGACGATGGCGCCGCTGGCCGGCGATCCGGATGTGCAGAATGCGGTCGCCGACGCGGTGACCACCGAGGTCGTCAAGAACCTCGACGTGGGCGCCCTCGAATCCGTCCTCGCGGACTATCTGCACGACGCGGTCGTCTCGTTCACCGGCACCGACGCCTTCCGCGGCGCCTGGAACACCGCGAACCGCGCCGCCCACGACGCCGTGCAGCAGGCGCTCGACGAGGGCACCACGGGGCCCGTCACCGTCGACCTGGCCCCCGTCACCCGGCAGGTCAAGGAGCAGCTGGAGGCGGACGGCGTGCCGTTCGCCGAGCGGATCCCCGTCGCCCACACCGAGGTCACCCTGCTGTCCGCCGGTGATCTGGCCGGGCTGCGCAAGGGCTTCCACACCCTCCAACTCGCGGGCCCCTGGCTGCCGTTGGCGGCCGTGGTGTGCGCCGTGGCGGGCCTCGCGCTCGCCGCGCGCCGCCGCCACGCGCTCGCCTGGACGGCCCTCGGCGCCGCCCTGAGCGCGGCCGCGCTGCTCGTCGCGCTGCCGCTCGCCCGCGCGCTGACGCTCGACGACATCTCCGGCGCCGCGAACAAGGCGGCCACGGCCTCGGTGTACGACGCCCTGACCTCGCCCCTGCGCACCGCGTCGTGGGTGATCGTCGGCGTCGGCGTGCTGGTGGCGCTCGCGGCGTGGCTCGGCCGACACCCGTTCGGCCGCGCACGGAATGCCGCCTCGTCACTGCGGCGCGAGCATTCCGGTGACACGAGGAGGCGCCCGCATGACCAACACACCACCGGAGAACGGGTCGACGACCACCTGGTCCAAGGACCACCGCACACCCGACCCTGACCCCACCCGCGGCCAGGGCCCCCGCACCGACTGGGCGGCCGGAGGCACCCTGTTCGCGGGCGTGCTGATGCTGGTCAGCGGCTGCCTCGGCGTCCTCAACGGGATCGCGGCCATCGCCAAGGACGACGTCTACAGCCGGATCGGCGACTACGTCTACGCCTTCGACCTCACCACGTGGGGCTGGATCCACCTCGTCATCGGCGCGCTCGTCGCGGTCACCGGCTGGGGCGTGCTCAAGGAGAAGGACTGGGCGCGCGGCGCGGGCATCGGCTTCGCCGCGCTCTACGTCGTCGAGTACTTCCTGTTCCTGCCGTACGCGCCCGTGTGGTCGGTCATCTCCATCGGCATCGGCGTCTTCGTCATCTGGGCGCTCGCCTCCGACCACGGCCGCGCCCCCAACCCCGGGGCCGCCAAACCGGCCTGACGGGCACGCACCCCGGCTAACCTGGAGAACTCCGAACAGAGCGGTACGGGGACGGGGGCCGGGCCTTGGGCCAGAGGCAGCAGCACATCACCGACGAGGCGCCCGACGACCTGCGGTACGAGCCGCGGGACGCCGGGCGCCGCCGCGTGCACAGGACGGGGGCGTGGGCGGCGGCGCTGCTCCTCGCGGCGGTCAGCGTGGTGGTCGGCTGCCGGGCCGCGGACCGCGACGCGCTGACGCCCGTCCCGCAGCTCCTGGCGTTCCTGCCCTGGCTGCTCGCCCCCACGGCCGCCGCGCTGCTCCTCGCGCTGCTCTCCCGCTGGCGTACGGGGATGGTGTGGGGCGTCGTCGTACTGGGCGCGCTCGCCTGGTACATGGAGCCGTACGGGCGGGACGTCGAGCCGGACGGCGCCCCCGTGTCCGGCGTCCGGGTGCTCACGTCCAACGTCCAGTTCAGCCGCGGCACGAACGCCCTGATCGACACGGTCACCCGGCACCGCCCCGACCTCGTGTTCGTCGAGGAGTGCGGGCGGCCCTGCCGGGACGCGCTCGACCGCGAGTCGCTGCGCACCCGCTATCCGCACCGGCAGTCCGTGGCGGCGGACGGCTCCGAGGGCTCGACGATCCTCAGCAGATTCCCGCTGAAGAAGGCGCCCACGGTGGCCGGGACGATGGGCATGCCCGCCGCCGTCGCGGACGTCCGGGGGCACGCGGTGCGCCTCCAACTCGCGCATCCCATGCCGCCGTTGCCCGACCAGGTGGGCGTGTGGAAGGCGGAACTGGGCCGCCTCGCGGACGCGGTGCGGGCCGGCGAGGGGCCCGGGATCGCGGCGGGGGACTTCAACGCGACGCAGGACCACGCGGCGT
Organism: Streptomyces sp. NPDC059897; assembly: GCF_042730865.1. NCBI lineage: Bacteria > Bacillati > Actinomycetota > Actinomycetes > Kitasatosporales > Streptomycetaceae > Streptomyces > Streptomyces sp. NPDC059897. The sequence goes on from NZ_JBHWKQ010000019.1 coordinate 132,379, forward strand.
TCCGCCGGATCCTCGACGCGGGAGGGCTGCGCGACGCGGCCCGCCTCACCGGCCACGCCCGCACGCCGAGCTGGCCGTCGAAGGCGCCGGGACCGCTGGGCACGCAGATCGACCACGTACTGGTGACCGACGAATTCTCCGCGGACGCGTCCCGCTTCATCCGCCTCGCGGACACGGACCACCGGGCTCTCCTGGTGGACCTGACGCTGCACGGCTGAGCCGCACGCGCCGCACCGGGCCACCGTCCATGGGGAGGCGGACGGTGGCCCGGTGTGTGCGGAAGACGGCGGCCCGCTGCGGTCAGGTCGCAGGTGGGGGCCGGGCCGCGCGCCTCGCCCGCCGGGCCGCCTACCGGAGCGCGGCCTCAGCCTTGTGCAGGGCCTTGGCGAAGCCGTTGGCCCACAGGGATTCCACCTGGGCCTTCTCGTTCGCGTCCGGGTTCGCGTTGGTGCACGAGGGGCCGGGGCCGCCGCCCGACATCAGCTCGCTGCACGGCCCCTCGTAGTGATCGGGCAGGCCGAGGACATGGCCCGTCTCGTGCGTGGTCACGCGCGTGGAGTCGTACTCCTGGTTCTGCGCGTAGTCCAGGAAGACGTAGCCTCTGCCGTGCCCGTCCGTGGACGCGTACGAACCGCGCGAGTCGTTGCCCTCGCGGTACGAGAAGTCGCCCCCGCCCGACGAGGCCTGGAGCTTCACGTTCGACACCGACGAGTTCCAGATCGACGTGCTGCTCGCTATCTGCTGCTGGAAGGTGGGAGCCTGCGAGGCGTCGTACGACACGGTGACGGACTCGGCACCGGGGTTCGCGGCCCGCTTCTCGGCGACGGACTTCAGGACGGCGTCGAAGAACGCCTTGTTGGCGGCGGACTCCTCGGCTGAACCGGCGTAGCGCGCGGCCGAGGCCGCGGACGTCTGGTGTGAGGACGTCTGGTGGGGGGACGCCTCGTGGGCCGTCGCCGGGCTCGCGGCGAGGGCGGTGACGGTGAGGCCGGCGCCGAGGGCGCAGGCGAACAGACGGATGACCGTGGGGGGTTGTGTCATGTCCATGCGTGAGAGTCTGGGGCGGGTGAGACGCACGGGATAGATGCCAATACGCGATAACTCCGCGCTATCACCACACCGTTGACCCTGGTGCGGCGCACGGTACCCGCCTACGCTCGACGCTCATGGAGCTGGAGGTGCGGCACCTGCGCGTCCTGTGCGCGATCGAGGACACCGGCAGCCTGCACAAGGCGGCCCGGCACCTGGGCATGACCCAGCCCGCGCTCAGCACCCAGCTGCGCCGTATCGAGGACCACCTCGGCGGCCACCTCTTCGTCCGCGAGCGCACCGGCTGCCGCCCCACCCCGCTCGGCCGCACCCTGCTCACCCGGGCCCGGCCGCTGGTGGACGACCTGCGGGCACTCGTCGACGAGACCCGCGCGATGGCACAGGACTCGGTCGACGGCCTGCTGCGCATCGGCTCCACGGCCAGCCGCGCGATACCGGGCTGGCTGCGCCGCCTGCGCGCGAGTTCACCGCACGAGCCCTCGCTGCGCATGGACGTCTCGGCGCACGCGCTGCTGCGCCTGGTGGCAGAGGGCGACCTCGACGTGGCGTTCGTCCACGAGGTGGAGGGCAGCCCGCTCCGCATTCCGGAGTCCCTGACCTGCAAGGTCCTCCTGGCCCGCGAACCCCAGTACGTATCGCTTCCGGCGGACCACCCGGCGGCCCGCGGCCCCGTCGTCCGGCTCGCCGACCTGGCGGAGGACCGCTGGATGATCGACCCGACGGTGGACGGCGAATGGGACGGCCTGCTCCGCGCGTTCCGCTCGGCGGGCGTCAACCCGCGTGTCCTGCACGGTGATTACCTGACCGCCTCCAACCTCGTCGCGACCGGCGAGGTGGTGACGCTCTGCCAGCCGACGTCCCTCGCCCGCCCCGACATGGCGATCCGCCCCCTGGAGGGCGACCCGGTGGCGGTCCGGCTACTCCTCGCGGCCCGCTCCGCGCCCGTCCTGGACGCGGTGCTGCCGGCCCTGCGGGAGGCCTATTGGGAGTCGGCACACCAGTCACCGGCGTATCGGACACGACTCACGGAGTCGGGCGTGATCGACTGAAACCGCACAGAAAGGGCGGCAGTTGTCCGCTCGGTCGAACGACCCGACCCTGCCCAAGATCACAGCCTGTGGCGGCTAACCTTACGTGTCCGCCCTGGCCAGGGGTTCCAGGGACGTCGGGGACAACTCATGCGGAAGGTTGCGCACATGGGCATTCTGGATCTGCTGCGGAACGCGTTCGGGCGGTCGCGCAAAAAAGACGAGACCGCTGCCGCCGCGGACCCAGCGCCCGCCACCACGGACCCGCCCACGGTCCCCGCCCCCTCCAAGGGCGAAGCGGACGACCTGGTCTCGGCCGCCTTCGACAACATCTCGGTCCCGAAGCCGTCACCTCCGGTGGGGGGCGAGCGGGTGTCGGGGGCGACGACCGAGGAGCCGGTTGCAGCTGAGGGGTCGGTTGCGTCTGAGGAGTCGGCGCCGGTTGAGGAGTCGGCGCCGGTTGAGGACTCGGCTGCGGTTGAGGACTCGGCGCCGGCTGAGGGCTCGGCTCCGGTTGGGGACTCGGCGCCGGTTGAGGACTCGGTTGCGTCTGAGGACTCAGCTCCGGCCGAGGAGCAGGCTGCGGCTGAGAAGCCCGCTCCGGTTGAGGACGCCAAGGCTGAGGAGTCCACTCCGGTTGAGAAGTCGGCTCCGGCTGAGAAGCCGACTGCCGCCGAGGAGCAGGCTCCGGCCGAGAAGCCCGCTCCGGTTGAGGACGTCAAGGCTGAGGACTCGGCGCCGGTTGAGAAGTCGGCTCCGGCTGAGAAGCCGACTGCCGCCGAGGAGCAGGCTCCGGCCGAGAAGCCCGCTCCGGTTGAGGACGTCAAGGCTGAGGACTCGGCGCCGGTTGAGAAGTCGGCTCCGGCTGAGAAGCCGACTGCCGCCGAGGAGCAGGCTCCGGCCGAGGAGCCCGCTCCGGTTGAGGACGTCAAGGCTGAGGACTCGGCGCCGGTTGAGAAGTCGGCTCCGGCTGAGAAGCCGACTGCCGCCGAGGAGCCCGCTCCGGTTGAGGACGCCAAGGCTGAGGAATCCGCTCCGGCTCAGGAGCAGGCTCCGGTCGAGCCGAAGGCGGAGGAGACCACTGCCGCCGAGCCCAAGGCGGAGGCTGCGGCTGCGGCTGCCGCGCCTGCGGAGGACGACGCGGAGACGGTCGAGCCCAAGGCCGCCGCTGCGGCCGAGGAAGAGGCCGTACCGTCCGCCTCGGAAACCGGGACCAAGGCGACGGACGACGCCGAAGACACGGCGCCCGCCGTGGGCGAGCCCACGGACGACGCCGAAGGTCAGGCCGACCCCGCTGTGGGCAAGCGTCCCGCAGGGCGGGACGGGTGGGCACAGCCCCCGGTACAGGCCGAAGAGGACAAGGGCGCCGACCCCGTCGAGGCAACGGAGCCCGCCCCGGCGCAGGCCACCGAAGACGGCACCCCGGCGCAGGCCGACAAGACCGAAGAGGTCGCCCCCGTCGCGGCAAAGACTCCGGCGCAGGCGGAGAACACCGAAAACGCCGACCCCGCCCCGGCAAAGACCCCGGCCCAGCCCGAGAAGGCCGGCAAGCCCGCCCACACCCCCGCCAAGGTAAAGACCCGCGCTCCCGGACTGGTGGCCGCCCACTCCGCCGCCGGCACGGCCCTGAAGAAGAACGGCCTCACCGGCACCCGCGCCACGGTCTACCTCGTCCTGGACCGCTCCGGCTCCATGCGCTCGTACTACAAGAACGGCTCGACCGCCGCCCTCGCGGAGCAGACCGTCGCACTCGCCGCCCACCTCGACGCCCGCACGACCCCCACCGTCCACACGGTGATCTTCTCGACGGACATCGACGCCTCCGGCGACCTCACCCTGGACGCGTACGAGGGCAAGGTCGACGCCTGGCACGCGGAGGCGGGCCGGATGGGCCGCACCAGCTACCACCGCGCGATCGAGGAGATCGTCGCGCACCACGAGAAGTCGGACGACCCGACCGCCCCCGCCCTGGTGATCTTCCAGACGGACGGCCCCCCGGACGTCCAGCGCCCGGCGAACGAGGCCCTCGCGGCAGCGTCCGCGCACCCGATCTTCTTCCAGTTCGTGACGTTCGGCGACCCGGACTCGAAGAACTTCGACTACCTCCGCAAGCTGAAGGCGGAGAACACCGCGGTCTTCCACGCGGGCGAGACCCCGCTGGAGCTCACGGACGCGGAGCTCTACAAGGGCCTCCTGGAGGCCTGGCGCCCGTAGCCCCCCGCCCCGCAGCCCACCGGCAACCCCGCTCAGCAGGGCCCCGATACCCCATGGCCGTCCGCGCAGTAAACACCGCGCGGGCGGCCGCCCCATGTCGGCTACGATTTCTAGATTCCACCCACGTCACAACCCGGGAGCAGCCCCCGATGGCTCGACACCTCATCACCAGCGCCCTTCCGTACATCAACGGGATCAAGCACCTGGGCAACATGGTGGGGTCCATGCTCCCGGCCGACGTGTACGCCCGTTACCTGCGCCAGCGCGACCACGAGGTCCTCTACATCTGCGCGACGGACGAGCACGGCACCCCCGCCGAGCTGGCGGCCAAGGAGCAGGGCATTCCGGTCGCCGAGTTCTGCGCGCAGGCGCACGACGCGCAGAAGGCGGTCTACGACGGGTTCGGTCTCGCCTTCGACCACTTCGGCCGCAGCTCCTCGGAGCAGAACGCGGAGATCACCCAGCACTTCGCCCGCAAGCTGAACGAGAACGGGTTCATCGAAGAGCGCGCCATCCGCCAGGTCTACAGCCCGGCCGACGAGCGCTTCCTGCCGGACCGCTACGTCGAGGGCACCTGCCCGCACTGCGGCTACGACAAGGCCCGCGGCGACCAGTGCGAGAACTGCACGCGCGTCCTCGACCCGACGGACCTGATCGACCCGCGCTCCGCCATCTCCGGCTCCACGGACCTGGAGATCCGCGAGACCAAGCACCTCTTCCTGCTCCAGTCGAAGCTCCAGGTCGAGGTCGAGGCGTGGATCGACGAGGTCGCGGGCGAGTGGCCGCACCTCGCGTCCTCCATCGCCCGCAAGTGGCTGACCGAGGGTCTCAACGACCGCTCGATCACCCGTGACCTGGACTGGGGCGTCCCGGTCCCGGCGGACACGTGGCCGGAGCTGGCGGCCGAGGGCAAGGTCTTCTACGTATGGTTCGACGCCCCGATCGAGTACATCGGCGCGACGAAGGAATGGGCCGACCAGGCCCCCGACGGTGAGACCCGCGACTGGAAGTCGTGGTGGTACGAGCCGGCCGGCGCCTCGGACGTCCGCTACACGGAGTTCATGGCGAAGGACAACGTCCCGTTCCACTCCGTCATGTTCCCGGCCACGGAGATGGGCATCCGGGAGCCGTGGAAGAAGGTCGACTACCTCAAGGCCTTCAACTGGCTGACGTACTACGGCGGCAAGTTCTCCACGTCGCAGAAGCGCGGTGTCTTCACCGACCAGGCCCTGGAGATCCTCCCGGCGGACTACTGGCGCTACTTCCTGATCGCCAACGCCCCCGAGTCCGACGACTCCTCCTTCACCTGGGAGCACTTCACGGCGACGGTGAACAAGGACCTGGCCGACACCCTCGGCAACTTCGTCAACCGCGTCCTGTCCTTCTCCCGCAAGCGCTTCGGCGACGACGTCCCCGAGGGCGGCACCCCGGGCGAGGCCGAGACCAAGCTGGGCCAGGAGATCTCCACCCTCCTCGCCGAGTACGAGACCCAGATGGAGGCCCTCCAGTTCCGCAAGGCCGCGGCGGCGCTGCGCGCCCTGTGGTCGGCGGGCAACTCCTACCTGGAGGAGAAGGCCCCCTGGCTGGAGATCAAGACCGACAAGGACGCCGCGGCCCTCACGCTGCGCACGGCGATGAACCTCATCCGCCTCTACGCGGTGGTCTCCGAGCCCTTCATCCCGGCGTCGGCCGCCGCGATGCGCGCCGCGTTCGACCTGCCCGGCGACGACGCCCGCTGGGTCACCCCCGAGGAGGCCTCGTCCCTGACGACGGTCCCCGCCGGCACCCCCTTCACGGTCCCCCCGGTCCTCTTCGCCAAGATCACCGACGAGGACCTGGCCTCCTACAAGGACCGCTTCGGCGGCGAGCCGGAGGCGTAAGGCACACAGACGCGAAGGGCCCGGAACTGATCCCCGGTTCCGAGCCCTTCGCACTGCTCAGCGTGCCCAGTCCTTGAGCGGCTCGGTGTCCAGCTCGATCCCCACCGGCTCGGGCAGCGCGACGGTCTTCCCGAACGGCACCGTCACCACCTGCTCGTACCGCACCCCGTCCGGCTGCGAGTGGACCTTGACCTCGCACGTGTCCCGGTCGATCAGCAGGTAGACGGAAATGCCTGACTCCGCGTAGAGGCGGGGCTTCTCCGTCCGGTCCCGGCAGCTGGTCTCCGCGTCGTGCGACGTCGCGTCGAGGACCATCAGAACCCCGCCGGTGGGCGCCCACTCTCCCTGCCCCAGGAAGGTCTCGCTCCGCGCGAGCGTGCCGTCCGGCCTGACGTTGTCCTCCCCACGCGCCCCTACGCGCAGCCCTCGCCCAGAAGTCAGCCACCACCCCGGATCGGCCGACGCGAACTCCCGGGCGGCCCAGGCGACCATCGTGCTGTGGTTGCCGTCCGGCAGCGGCTTTCCCGGATGCGCCCACCCGTGAACTCCAGCCGCAGCGCGTCGCTCACCTTCACGGCCAGCCGGTCCAGTTCCTCGAACTCCTCCTGGCTCAACGCCATTGGAGACCGCTCCGCCACGGGCCTCATGACGGCCTCCCCATCCTCGTCGTCGCGGATCAGGCATCACGTTCAAGGTACTGGGCGTCACTGACAACGCCCCGTCGATCACGGAAGGTGAGCCCTTGTGAGGCGACAACGCCCAGGGCCCCCGCTCCGGCATGCGGAGCGGGGGCCCTGGGCGTGAACTGCCGTACGGAGCCGGTTACTTCTTCTCGACCGGCTTGCGCAGCTGGATGTTGAGTTCGCGCAGGCGGGACTCGTCCAGCTCGGTGGGCGCGCCCATCATCAGGTCCTGCGCGTTGCCGTTCAGCGGGAAGGAGATGGTCTCCCGGATGTTCGGCTCGTCGGCGAGGAGCATGACGATGCGGTCGACGCCCGGGGCGATCCCGCCGTGCGGCGGGGCGCCGAAGCGGAACGCGCGGAGCATGCCCGCGAACTCGGCCTCGACGGTGTCGCGGTCGTAGCCCGCGATCTCGAAGGCCTTGAGCATGATCTCCGGCTCGTGGTTCCGGATCGCGCCGGAGGACAGCTCCGTGCCGTTGCAGACGATGTCGTACTGCCAGGCCAGGATGTCCAGCGGGTCCTTCTCCTCCAGGTCCTGCATGCCGCCCTGCGGCATGGAGAACGGGTTGTGGGAGAAGTCGATCTTGCCGGTCTCCTCGTCCTTCTCGTACATCGGGAAGTCGACGATCCAGCAGAAGCGGAAGACGCCCTCCTCGAAGTGGCCGGCGCGCTTGGCGGCCTCGACGCGGACCGCGCCCATGATCTTCGAGACCTCGTCGAACTCGCCCGCGCCGAAGAACACGGCGTGGCCGGCCTTGAGGCCGAGGCGCTCGGTGAGGACCTTGACGTTCTCCTCGGTGAGGAACTTGGCGATCGGGCCGGCGAACGAGCCGTCCTCGCCGACGCGGATCCAGGCGAGGCCCTTCGCGCCCTGCTCGACCGCGTAGTCACCGAGGCCGTCGAAGAACTTGCGGGACTGGGAGGCGGTGTCCGGGACGGGCAGCGCGCGCACGTGTTTGCCGGCGAACGCCTTGAACTCGGAGTCCGCGAACACGTCGGTGATGTCGACGAGTTCGAGCTTGGCGCGCAGGTCCGGCTTGTCGTTGCCGTACTTCAGCATCGACTCGCGGAACGGGATGCGGGGGAAGGGGCTCGTGACCTCGCGGCCGTTGCCGAACTCCGTGAAGATCTCCGTCATGAGCTTCTCGATCGGGCGGAAGACGTCTTCCTGCTCGACGAAGCTCATCTCGATGTCGAGCTGGTAGAACTCGCCCGGCGAACGGTCCGCGCGCGCGTCCTCGTCGCGGAAGCACGGCGCGATCTGGAAGTAGCGGTCGAAGCCCGAGATCATCAGCAGCTGCTTGAACTGCTGCGGCGCCTGGGGGAGGGCGTAGAACTTGCCCGGGTTCAGGCGGGACGGGACGACGAAGTCGCGGGCGCCCTCGGGGGAGGTCGCGGCGAGGATCGGCGTCGCCATCTCGTTGAAGCCGAGGTTGACCATCTTCGAGCGGATCGAGGCGATGACCTCGCTGCGCAGCATGATGTTGCGGTGCATGCGCTCGCGGCGCAGGTCCAGGAAGCGGTACTCCAGGCGGCGCTCCTCGCCCACCCCGTCGTCCTGGTTGATCTGGAACGGCAGCTGCTGCGCGCCGCCGAGCACCTCGACGTCGGAGGCCTCGATCTCGACCTCGCCGGTGGGCAGCTCCGGGTTCACGTTGTCCGCGCCGCGGGAGACGACCTTGCCGTCGATCCGGACGACCGTTTCCTTGGTCAGCTTGTCGAGGACCTCGGCGGCCTTGGTGCCCGGACGGGCGACGAGCTGCGTGATGCCGTAGTGGTCGCGCAGATCGATGAAGAGGATGCCGCCCAGGTCTCGGCGATTGTGCAGCCAGCCGCTCAGCCGGACGTCGGAGCCGACGTCAGTGGCGCGGAGCTCGCCGCAGGTGTGGGACCTGTACCGATGCATCGTCGTTCATCCAGCCTTTGCACTTGGGGTTCCCCGGGAGACAACCGGGATCCCCCCAAGCGTACCGGGCACAGCGGCCGCTCCGGGCGGCCCGTCGGCCCCGCCCGGCCGTGCCTCTGGTGGCACCCGGCGATCACCTCTTTCTAGAGTGGGGCAATGCGCACTGGTGAGCCCCTCCCTCCTGTGGAGGACGTCCTCGCCGCTCTGGCCACCGGGCTGTGGCGATGGGACAACCGGGCGGGGCTCGTCACTTTCGACGCCGAGGCCGCCCGGCTGATCGGCCTGCCCACCATCCCCGGAGGCGAGCAGGTCGCCCTGACGGAGTCCGCCGCCCGCGCCCGTTTCCATCCGGTCGACTGGAACGAGATAGACGGGATCGTGCAGCTCGCCGTCGCCGAGGGCACCCTCGCCGAGGCCCGGCTGCGCGTCATGGACGGCAAGGGCCGGGTGCTGCGCACCGTGCGCAGCCGCTCCAAGCCGATCGCGCACGGCGACGCCCCGGACTCGTACGAGCTGATCGGCACGCTCCAGGAGGTCTCCGAGCCGCCGCCGGAGGCCGCCTCGCGCACCCCGGTGACCGGCGACTGGCGGCGCTCGCGGGAGGCCTTCCTGCTGGACGCGGGGCGGGCGCTCGCCGAGGCCGGGTCCACGGAGGAGGTGCTGCGGGTCGCCGCGGGGCTCTCCATGCCGGGGTTCTCGCCGGACGGCCTCGCGGTGTTCGGCGTCGCGGGCGACCGGCTCACCGTCATCGGGCACCACGGCCAGGAGGACGGCGACGAGTCCCCGTTCACCGACATGGACCTGGCCACGGACTATCCGGGCGCCGAGGTCGTCCGCACCGGGCGCGCGGTCTATCTGTCGTCGCCGGAGGAGTACCGCGCCCGCTACCCCGCGGCCTGGCCGCTGGCCGCCCGCTTCGAGCGGAAGTCGTGGGCGTTCCTGCCGCTGATCGTCGCGGGCCACACGATCGGCGCCTGGATGGCGGGCTTCACCTACCCGGTGTCCTTCACGCCCGACGAGCGCTCGGTCCTCACCACGGTCGCGCGGATGCTGGCGCAGGCCCTCTCCAGGGCCGGGGTCGCCGAGTCCGAGCGGGAGCTCACCGACGGCCTGCAGAAGACGATGCTGCCCTCGATCGGCCCCGAGATCCCGGGCATGACCATCGCCGCCCGCTACGTGCCGACCGGCGGCGGCCTCCAGGTCGGCGGCGACTGGTACGACATGATCCCGCTGCCCGGCGGCGGCATCGCCCTGGTCATCGGCGACGTACAGGGCCACGACGTGCGCGCGGCGGGCCTGATGGGGCAGCTCCGGGTGGCCCTGCGCGCGTACGCCTCCGAGGGGCACAGGCCCGACGCCGTGCTCTCCCGCGCCTCCCGCTTCCTGCACGGCATCGGCGACACCGACGAGCCCGGGGCCGACCCGCGCTTCGCGACCTGCCTCTACGTCCAGGCCGACCCCGCCACCGGCGTCCTGGAGATCGCCCGCGCCGGCCACCCGGACCCCGCGATCCGGATGGCCGACGGCACCGTCCTCGTCCGCCCCACCGCGGGCGGACTGCCGCTCGGCGTCGACCCCGACGCGGACTACCCGACGACCCGCCTCGTCCTCGAACCCGGCGAGACGCTGCTCATCTGCACGGACGGGCTGATCGAGACGGGCGGGCACGACCTCGACACCGGCTGGTCGAGGATCCGCGCGGCCCTGGAGTCCGGCCCTGACGAGCGCCTGGAGGAAATGGCCGACGCCCTGGTGCAGGCGGTCCACGGCCCCTCCTCGCACCACACCACGGGACCGCTCGCGGACCGTCGCGAGGACGACATCGCGCTGTTGCTGCTGCGCCGCACCGCCCAGCCGGCCGGTCCCACCGTGGCCCGGCGCACCGCGATGACCATCGCCCAGGCCGAGCCCGAGCGGATCGCGGCGGCCCGCCAGCAGCTGCGCGAGCTGCTGCACGACTGGTCCGACCCGGATCAGATGGACTCGGCGGTGCTGCTCGTCTCCGAGATGGTCACCAACGTCCTGGTGCACACGGACGGGGACGCGCTCCTGGTCGCCGAGATGACCCGGCACGGCGCGGAACCCCGCCGGCTGCGCGTGGAGGTCGCGGACGCCTCCGACGACCTGCCGCACAAGCGACGCCCCGGCGAGCTGGCGTCGTCGGGGCGCGGTCTGGTGCTGATGGAGCTGCTCGCCGACCGCTGGGGCGTGGACCCGCGGGGCGAGGGCAAGAGCATCTGGTTCGAGCTCTACGAACCCTCGGAGGACCCGGCGGCGCCCGTTTCACGTGAAACCGGGGAGGGGTCCTCGACCGCCTCCTCCGGCGCGTAACGCCTCCTCAACTCCCCGAGGACACCGAACGCGGCGGCCACCAGCGGCACCGCCAGCAGCATCCCGAGAATGCCCGCGACCGCCGCGCCCGCCGTGATCGCCAGCATCACCATCGCGGGGTGCATCTGGACGGTCCGCGACTGGATCATCGGCTGCAGGATGTGCCCCTCCAGCTGCTGCACGGCGAGGATCACCCCGAGCGTCCACAGGGCGATGATCAGCCCCCGGTCGGCGAGCGCCACGAGCACGGCGACGGCCCCGGACAGGGTCGCGCCGAGGTAGGGGATGTACGCGCCGACGAAGACCAGAGCGCCGAGCCCGACCGCGCCCGGCACCTGGAGGATCAGCAGCCCGACCGTGATGCAGATGGCGTCGATGAGCGCGATGAACGTCGTGCCGCGCATGAATCCGGAGATCGCCTCGAAGGCCCGCCGCCCCATGGCCTCCAGGATCTCGCCGTGGTGCGGGGCGATGCTGCGCGCGAGCCCCGTGGCCCGGTTGGAGTCCTTCAGGAAGAAGAAGGTGAGCAGCAGCGCGAGCACGCTGGTGGCGAGCAGCGAACCGAGCGCGGAGAGCCCGGCGATCACCCCGCCGGCCAGGTTGGAGCCCCACTTGCCGACCTGGTCCTTGGCGTTGTCGGCGACGTTGCCGAGGTCGTCGGCGCCGACGATGCCCACGTGTTCCCTGAGCCAGTCCCCGGCCTGCCTCAGCGAGTCGACGATCTGCTCGCCGGTGTCGATCAGCGCGGTGACCACGATGTAGCCGGCGCCGCCGACCACGGCGACGAGCGCGACGCAGGTGAGGATGGCGGCCAGCGCGCGCGGCAGTTTGAGCTTGGTCAGCCACTCGAAGACCGGGCCGAGCAGCGCGGTGCCGAGCAGCGCGAGCAGCACGGGCGTGACGGCCGACTGGAAGATGATGACCAGCGCGATACCGACGGCGGCGACGCCCACGACGAGCAGGACGACGACGCACCAGGCGGCGAGGCGGCGGGCGGGATCGGGGAGGAGTGGCTTACCGGTCTGCACCAAGCCAGTTGATCACGGCGCGCGAACGCCCCGCCTCCCGGCCGGGTCCGGCCGAGTGACGGGGCGTCACTTCTCGCGTCACTACTCGCGTCGCTTCTGCTGGTGCGTCAGCTGGTGTGCGGCAGGCGCTCCTTGCTGGGGATGACGCCGAGCTTTCCGGCCTGGAAGTCGTCGAAGGCCTGCTGGAGCTCGGCCTTGTTGTTCATCACGAACGGGCCGTAGTGCGCCATCGGCTCACGGATCGGCTGCCCGCCCAGGATGACCACTTCGAGGTCGGGGGTGTTCGCGTCCTGCGACTCGTCGGCGCGCACGGTCAGGGACGAGCCCGCGCCGAACACGGCGGTCTGCCCCGTGTGCACGGGACGCCGGTCGGCACCGACGGTGCCCTTGCCCGCGAGCACGTACACCAGCCCGTTGTAGTCCTCGCGCCACGGCAGCGTCGCCTCGGCGCCCGGCCGGACGGTGGCGTGCACCATCGTGATCGGGGTGTGCGTGATGCCCGGCCCCTCGTTGCCGTCCAGCTCACCGGCGATGACGCGGAGCAGCGCGCCGCCGTCGGCGGTCGTGAGCAGCTTGACCTGGCCGCCGCGGATGTCCTGGTACCGCGGGTTCTGCATCTTGTCCTTGGCGGGCAGGTTGACCCACAGCTGGAGGCCGTGGAACAGGCCGCCGGACATGACGAGCGACTCCGGCGGCGTCTCGATGTGCAGCAGACCCGAGCCGGCCGTCATCCACTGGGTGTCGCCGTTGGTGATGGTGCCGCCACCGCCGTGCGAGTCCTGGTGGATGAAGGTGCCGTCGATGATGTACGTGACGGTCTCGAAGCCGCGGTGCGGGTGCCAGGGGGTGCCCTTGGGCTCGCCGGCCTCGTACTCCACCTCACCCATCTGGTCCATCATGATGAACGGGTCGAGGTGCTTGTAGTTGATCCCGGCGAACGCGCGGCGAACCGGGAAACCCTCCCCCTCGAAGCCGCTGGGCGCGGTCGTCACAGCGAGCACGGGGCGCGCCACGGCGTCCGCCGGCGCGGCCACACGGGGCAGGGTCAGCGGGTTTTCGACGGTCACAGCGGGCATGGCGGCCTCCTCGGGGTCTGCCATCAATTTAGTTGAACGGTGAACATCCCGCAAGTCGCCGGCTATTCCCGGCGGCACCGCGGCCCGGCCGCGGGCATGCGAAAGGCCCGGACGCGAGGCGCGTCCGGGCCCGTACGAACCGATCAAGGGGTGGCGGGGCTAGCCATACATGCGGCGCATCGCGAAGTCGACCATCTCCTCGACCGCCTTCGCGTCGAAGACCATCCGGTGCTCGCCCTCCATGTCGAGGACGAAGCCGTACCCGGTGGGCAGCAGGTCGATCACCTCGGCGCCGGTGATGACGAAGTACTTGGACTCCTTGCCCGCGTACCTGCGCAGCTCCTTGAGCGTGCTGAACATCGGGATCACCGGCTGCTGCGTGTTGTGCAGCGCGAGGAAGCCCGGGTTGTCGCCGCGCGGGCAGTAGACCTTCGACGAGGCGAAGATCTGCTGGAAGTCCTCGGCGGACATCGAGCCCGTGGTGAACGCGCGGACCGCGTCCGTGAGCGAAGGCGGCGACGGCTCCGGGTACAGCGGCGGAGCCTGCTGCCCGTACCCGCCCTGCGGCGGCGCGTACTGCTGCTGCCCGGCGCCCGGGCTCTGGTCGTAGCCGTACATGAGGGAAAGACTACCGACGCGCCAGGGGGTGGCGGTACGAGAGCGCCAAGGCGCCTAGTTCGTCACAGATGCCCACTGGGGGTTGATTCTTATTACCCGCGGGTAGCATCCTGTTGGTTACTAGTTGGTATGCGTACGAGGACGGTCCGGGTGACCCGGACGACCCACCTCCCCGATCTTTACGGAGCCGTCGCCATGGGGCATTACAAGTCGAATCTCCGAGACCTCGAGTTCAACCTCTTCGAGGTGCTCGACCGCGACAAGCTGTACGGCACCGGCCCGTTCGGGGACATGGATGTCGACACCGCCAAGAGCATCCTCGAAGAGGTCGCCCGCCTCTCCGAGAACGACCTCGCGGAGTCCTTCGCCGACGCCGACCGCAACCCGCCGGTCTTCGACCCGGAGACCAACACGGCGCCGGTCCCGGCCTCCTTCAAGAAGTCCTACAAGGCGTTCATGGACGCCGAGTACTGGCGCCTCGGCCTCCCCGAGGAGATCGGCGGCACCACCGCCCCCCGCTCCCTGATCTGGGCCCACGCGGAGCTGATCCTGGGCGCCAACCCGGCGGTCTGGATGTACTCCTCCGGCCCGGCGTTCGCCGGGATCCTCTTCGAGGAGGGCAACGAGCGGCAGAAGAAGGCCGCCGAGATCGCCGTCGAGAAGCAGTGGGGCTCGACGATGGTCCTGACCGAGCCGGACGCCGGTTCGGACGTCGGCGCGGGCCGCACGAAGGCCGTCGAGCAGGCGGACGGCTCCTGGCACATCGAGGGCGTGAAGCGGTTCATCACGTCCGGTGAGCACGACATGTCGGAGAACATCCTCCACTACGTCCTCGCCCGCCCCGAGGGTCACGGCCCCGGCACCAAGGGCCTCTCCCTGTTCCTCGTCCCCAAGTTCGAGTTCGACTGGGAGACCGGCGAGCTGGGCGAGCGCAACGGCGTCTACGCCACCAACGTCGAGCACAAGATGGGCCTCAAGGCCTCCAACACGTGCGAGATGACCTTCGGCGACCAGCACCCCGCCAAGGGCTGGCTGATCGGCGACAAGCACGACGGCATCCGCCAGATGTTCCGCATCATCGAGTTCGCCCGCATGATGGTCGGCACGAAGGCGATCTCCACGCTGTCGACGGGCTACCTCAACGCCCTCGAGTACGCCAAGGAGCGCGTCCAGGGCTCCGACCTCGCGCGCAGCACCGACAAGACCGCGCCCAAGGTCACCATCACGCACCACCCGGACGTGCGCCGCTCCCTGATGACGCAGAAGGCCTACGCGGAGGGCATGCGCACGCTCGTCCTCTACACGGCCTCCGTGCAGGACGCGATCCAGGTCAAGGAGGCGGCGGGCGAGGACGCGACCGCCGAGCACGCGCTCAACGACCTCCTCCTGCCCATCGTCAAGGGCTACGGCTCCGAGAAGGGCTACGAGCAGCTCGCCCAGTCGCTGCAGACGTTCGGCGGCTCCGGCTTCCTGCAGGAGTACCCGATCGAGCAGTACATCCGGGACTCGAAGATCGACACCCTCTACGAGGGCACCACCGCGATCCAGGGCCAGGACTTCTTCTTCCGGAAGATCGTCCGCAACCAGGGCGCCGCGCTGAACGCGCTCTCCGAGGAGATCAAGAAGTTCCTCGCCGTGGAGACCGGCGGCGAGGAGCTGACCGCGGCCCGCGAGACGCTCGGCAAGGCCGCCGGCGAGCTGGAGGCCATCGTCGGCCTCATGATCAACGACCTGGTCGCCACCGAGCAGGACGTGAAGTCGATCTACAAGGTCGGCCTCAACACGACCCGCCTGCTGATGGCCTCCGGTGACGTCGTCGTCGGCTACCTGCTTCTCAAGGGCGCGGCCGTCGCCGCCGAGAAGCTGGCCTCCGGTGCCGCGGGCAAGGACGTCGCGTTCTACCAGGGCAAGATCGCCGCGGCGAAGTTCTTCGCCGCGAACGTCCTGCCGGGTGTCACGGGTGCGCGCAAGCTCGCCCAGACGACGAGCGAGTCGGGCGTCGACATCATGGACCTCGACGAGGCGTCCTTCTAGATCCTGTCGTGGTGAGGCCCGTCCGTCCCCGTTCGCGGGGCGACGGGCCTTCGCCTTTGGCCACAGGGCCGGAGCTCGTCCGCAGACGCGCCCACTCATGGTTGCGCGCGCAGTTCCCCGCGCCCCGTCCGGGGGGCGGGGGACGGGGCGGAACCGACCACGGCGAAAACGCCGGGCGCCGCCGAAGCGGCACCCCCCCGGGGCC
>NZ_JBHWKQ010000020.1:0-147858 GCF_042730865.1 Streptomyces sp. NPDC059897
GTGGGGGCCCGGGCGGGTATTGCGCGTTGTCAATTTACCCGGGGGGGCGGGGCCCCCCCCCCCCCTTCTTCATGTCTGCATGTTCACGTCGGTCACACAGCGACGAGATCCCCCGCGGAGGCGTGCGCCTCCATGCGCCGCGCCGCCAGGATCGCGGCCGCCGTGTCCGCGCGGGACGCCGCGACCACCAGGGCGCGGCCCGCGAGGGCGTGCGCCCGCTGGTGCAGCGATGCGACGTGCGGCTCGTGGACCGAGGCCGCCACGGCCGAGCGGACCGGGGTGTGGCCGCCGCGGAGCCGGGCGACCTGTGCGGCCAGTGCGTCGGCCGCCTCGTCCAGGTCGGCCGAAGGGCCCAGTGCGCGCAGCTCGTCGGTGATCGCGAGCAGCGCGCTCAGGTGCCCGGCGAGCTGGATGTCCAGCTCCTCCTCGCGGGAGCGGTGCGGGAATTCGCCGCTGTCGGCCGCCGTCGAGTGGACCGACTTGGTGCGGATCGGCTCGTACATGGGGGGCCTCCAGGGCATGCGTGTCAGCTTGGCCTCCATCGTACCTTAGATCGTGTCTAAGTTAGAACCTGTCCAAAGTAGGAGTGTCACGACTGGAGTAGTGCTGTCACGACTGGCGCAGCGCCGTCACGGCTGGCTGTACCCGTCCAGGAAGTTCCCGATCCGGGTGACCGCCTCCGTCAGCTGCCGGGTGTCGGGCAGTGTGACGACGCGGAAGTGGTCGGGCTCCGGCCAGTTGAAGCCGGTGCCGTGCACCACCATGATCTTCTCGGCCCGCAGCAGGTCGAGCACCATCTGCCGGTCGTCCTTGACCTTGAAGACCTTCGGGTCGAGGCGCGGGAACAGGTACAGCGCGCCCTTCGGCTTCACGCACGTCACGCCGGGGATCTGCGTCAGCAGCTCGTACGCGACGTCCCGCTGCTCCTTGAGGCGCCCGCCGGGCAGCACCAGATCGTTCACCGTCTGGCGTCCGCTGAGCGCCGCGACGACGCCGTGCTGGCCCGGCATGTTCGCGCACAGGCGCATGTTGGCGAGGATCGTGAGGCCCTCGATGTACGACTCCGCGTGCGCGCGCGGCCCGGAGATCGCCATCCACCCCACCCGGTAGCCGGCCACGCGGTACGCCTTCGACATGCCGTTGAAGGTGAGCGTCATCAGGTCCGGGGCGATGGCGGCGGTCGGGGTGTGCGTGGCGCCGTCGTAGAGGATCTTGTCGTAGATCTCGTCGGAGCAGACGAGGAGGTTGTGGCGGCGGGCGATGTCGGTGATGCCGCGCAGCATCTCGTCGCTGTATACGGCGCCGGTGGGGTTGTTGGGGTTGATGACGACGATCGCCTTGGTGCGGTCGGTCACCTTGCGCTCGATGTCGGCGAGGTCCGGCATCCAGTCCGACTGCTCGTCGCAGCGGTAGTGCACGGCGGTGCCGCCGGAGAGCGAGACGGCGGCGGTCCACAGTGGATAGTCGGGCGCCGGTACGAGCACCTCGTCGCCGTCGTCGAGCAGCCCCTGCATGGCCATCACGATCAGCTCGGAGACGCCGTTGCCGATGAAGACGTGCTCGACGTCGGTCTCCACGCCGAGGGTCTGGTAGTGCATCATCACGGCGCGGCGGGCGGCGAGCAGGCCCTTGGCGTCGCCGTAGCCGTGCGCGTCCCCGAGGTTGCGGAGCATGTCCTCGAGGATCTCGGGCGGGCACTCGAAGCCGAACGCCGCCGGGTTGCCGGTGTTGAGCTTCAGGATGCGGTGCCCTGCCGCCTCCAGCCGCATCGCTTCCTCGAGAACCGGGCCCCGGATCTCGTAGCAGACGTTGGAGAGCTTGGTCGACTGGATGAGCTGCATCCCCAAACTTTACGGCCGCGTTTCGGAATGCCGCGCACCCTTTGTCGGCCGCTGGAGCGGTCCCGGCGGCGCCGGTTACGGATGCGGTGGCACGGGGTGCCGGATACCTCCGGAACGGCGGGTTCCGGGGTGGGCGCGGCTTTGATGGGGCGGGTCGGCGGGGTGGGTGAGATGGGCCACGCCCTCGCCCGCACGGGCGGCACGGAGCGACTAATCGAGCGAATGTTCGAAACATTGGTTACGGTGGAGACATGCTTCAGGGATCGCTGTTCGACCAGGGGGAGGCGGTGGCGCTCGGGCCGCTCGACGATGTGCGTCGCACCGTGCTCGGGGACGGGGCCTGGATCGATGTGTTGCCGGGGTGGCTGGGTGGGGCCGATGAGGTGTACGAGCACCTCGCGACCCGTGTGCCCTGGAAGGCCGAGCGGCGGCAGATGTACGAGCGGATGGTCGACGTGCCGCGGCTGCTCAAGTTCTACGGGGCGGGGGAGCGGCTGCCGCACCCCGTGCTCGACGCGGCGCGGGACGCGCTGTCGGCGCACTACGCGCGGGAGTTGGGCGAGCCGTTCAGCACGGCGGGCCTGTGCCACTACCGGGACGGGCGGGACAGTGTCGCCTGGCACGGTGACCGGATCGGGCGCGGCGCCCGTGAGGACACGATGGTCGCCATCCTGTCGGTGGGCACGCCGCGCGACCTCGCGCTGCGGCCCGTCGGTGGCGGTCCTGTCGTGCGCAGGGCGCTCGGGCACGGCGATCTGATCGTCATGGGCGGGTCCTGCCAGCGGACCTGGGAGCACGCGATCCCCAAGTCGGCCCGCGCGGCCGGGGGCCGGATCAGTGTCCAGTTCCGGCCGCACGGGGTGCGTTGAGGCCGGTTCGCGCGGTCTGTGAAGGTATCGCCGACGGCTGTCCCAGGGACCCCCACAGTCCCTACACTTCGCCCTCATGTCCTCGCAGCACCCTCGTCCCGGTGACGAGCCCGTCGTTCCCGGCGTCGTCTACGACCCGGACAGGGCGGCCCACGCGTACGACGGGTACGTGGATCCGGCCGCCGCGCACGGCTGGCAGGAGCCGGCCGACGCCGCGGGCGACACGGCCCCGCTCCCGCGCGTACCGGCCAAGGGGCCCGCGCACGCGCGCGACAACGCGGTGTTCGCCGGCGGCTCCGGCCGTCGGCGCCGCCTCATGCGGGTCGGCGGCGTCACGCTCGGGGGTGTCTGTGTCGTCTTTCTCGGCGCCGTCGTCACCGGGCTGTTCGGGTCGGATCCGTCGAGCGGGCCGCTGCCCTGGAGCGGCGACGAGGACGCCAGGAAGCAGCGGGCCGAGCACTCGGCGCCCGCGTCGACGGGCCCCGCGCCCGACCCGAGCGGCTCCGTTTCGCGGCCCGGCCCGTCCGCCACGCCGACCGGCACGGCCGGACCCTCGGCGAAGGAGAAGGCCGCGGACCCGGCCGCCTCGCCGTCGACGTCCACGACCGCGGCGCCCACGGCCACGGCGTCCACCACCGCACCCGCCCGGGGGAACTCCGGGAACAACCCCGGACGGGGGAACACCTCACCGGGAGCCGGAAAGGGCCCCAAGTGACGGCGGCGCTCAGCCGCTGACGGTCCTGCGCACCGAACGGCCCGCGAGGACGTCCGTGCGCTTGCCGTCCTCGATCACGAACTTTCCGTCGACGAGGACGTGCGGGATGCCGACCGGCAGCGTCCGCGGCGCCTCGAACGTGGAGCCCGCCGCCACCGTCTCCGGGTCGAAGAGGACCAGGTCGGCGCGGTAGCCCTCGCGGACCAGGCCGCGGTCCGGCAGGCGCAGGCGGGCCGCCGGACGCGAGGTCAGATGGGCGACCGTCTCCTCGAGCGACATGACGCCGAGGTCGCGGGCGTAGTGGCCGAGGTAGTGCGGGAACGTGCCGTACGCGCGCGGGTGCGGCTTGTAGCCCTGGAGGATGCCGTCGCTGCCACCGGTGTGCACCGGGTGCTGCATGATCGCCCGCACGTTCTCCTCGTGGCCGACGTGCTGGAGGATCGACGAGCCGAGCTTGTCGCTGATCAGCAGGCGGCGCGCGGTGACCCACGGGGCCTCGCCGCGCTCGGCGGCGGCCTGCGCGACCGTCTTGCCGACGCAGGACGCGAGGCCCGGGTCGGAGACGCCCGAGATCTCGATCTTGTCCCACTCGATCGGTACGCCGTGGCAGCCGTCCGCGCCGATCTCCTCCACGTGGTGGCGGATCCGCTCGGCCGTCTCGTCGTCCTTGAGCCGCGCGAGGGTGGCGTCGGGGCCCCCCTCGTTGGCCCAGCTCGGCAGCATCGCCACGAGCGTCGTCGCGCCGGGGGTGTACGGGTACGTGTCGAGGCTGATGTCGGCGCCGTCCGCGATGGCCCCGTCGAGGAGGGCCAGCAGGTCGACGCCCTTGCCCTTGTTCACGCCGAAGTTCATGGTGGCGTGCGCGAGGTGCAGGGAGCAGCCCGCGGTGCGGGTCAGCTCCACCATCTCCCGGTACGCGTCGAGCGCGCCGGCGCCGTAACTGCGGTGGTGCGGGCAGTAGTAGCCGTCGTACTGGGCCACGACCCGGCACAGCTCGGTGAGTTCGGCGTCCTTGGCGTACATGCCCGGGGTGTAGGTCAGCCCGGAGGACATTCCTACGGCGCCCTGCTCCATGCCCTCGGCGACGAGCCGCTTCATGTGGTCCAGCTCGGCCGGGGTGGCGTCCCGGTCGTCCCAGCCGACGGCGTACATCCGGACGGTGCCCTGCGGGATCAGGTACGCGGCGTTCACCGCGATGCCCTGCCGGTCGATGCGGTCCAGGTACTCGCCGACCGTGCGCCAGTCGAAGTCGATGTCCGAGCCGTCGCCGTTCCAGCCGGTGATGGCCTGGCGGACCTGGGCGAGGGTGCGGTCGTCCACGGGGGCGTAGGAGAGGCCGTCCTGGCCGAGGACTTCGAGGGTGACGCCCTGGGCGGCCTTCGCGCTGTGGTCCGGGTCGCGGAGCACGGCGAGGTCGCTGTGCGCGTGCATGTCGATGAAGCCGGGGGAGAGGACGAGGCCTTCGGCCTCGATGGTGCGGGTGCCGCTGGGGCGGGGGCCGTCCCCTTCACGTCGGATCTCGGCGATCCGGCCGTCCTTCACGGCCACGTCGGCGCGGTACGAGGAGTCGCCGCTGCCGTCGATGACGCGGGCGTCGCGGATGACCAGGTCCATGGGGGTGCCTCTCTGGGGCGGATGGTGCGGTTCTGCCGTGTCGGGGTTGGGGCCGTCGTGTCGGCGTGCGGCACCGGGGTGCCGCCTTGCCCACCCTGCCGCCCAAGGCGGCAGATTGCCCAAGGCGGGGGCGGCATGATCAAGCCCGCTTGTCGGACGAGAGCCCGCGGGGTCCGGGGCGGAGCCCCGCGGCCTGGGCGGCGGTGCGGGCCGAGGTCGACGGGTGCCTAGAAGTACGTGCGGATGTAGTCCACGACCGTGCCGTCCGATTCCACCAGGGGGATCAGCTGCCACTTGTCGAAGGACGTGCACGGGTGCGAAAGACCCATGCCGAGCCAGTCGCCCACCTCGACGTCGGCGCCCGGCTCCGTACGAACCCATCCGTGCTGGTCGGAGAGCCCGGTCACCGCGACACCCGTGGCCTCGCGCACCTCGCCGGTCCGCGCGTCCCGCACGACCTGTGCCTCGGGCAGGTCGATGTCGTACGCGGCGTCCCGCTTGCCCGCGTTGGTGAACGCCTGCCCGTCGTTCGGCCGGGATACGAACTGCGCCCACAGCCGGAACGCGGGCTCAAGGGCACCCTCCTCCGGGACCCGGTTGAACGGGGTCAGGTGCCGGTAGTGCCCGTCGTCGTGCGAGACGTACGCGCCGGAGCGCAGCAACTTCAGGACAGGGACGCTCAGTTCGGGGATCTCGGCGAACACGTCCGCCACCGCGTCGAACCACGCGGAGCCGCCCGCGCTCACCACGATCTCGTCGAGGCCGGAGAAGCGCCCCGCCTTGTCGAAGTCCGCCGCGAGCGTCACGAGGCGGCGCAGCCAGGCGCGCACCCGCTCGCCGTCGGCGTCCGGCACCTCGCCCTCGTAACCCGCGACACCGGCCAGGCGCAGCTTGTCGGCCGAGGCAACCGCGTCCGCGATCTCCGCGCAGTCCGCCTCGGAGCGGGCGCCGGTGCGCGCGCCGTCGCCCGCGCCCAGCTCCACCACGACGTCGACCGGGCGGCCCGCGCCGGCCTCGGCGAGCGCGGCCTGCATCAATTCGACGCCGCGCACGGAGTCGACGTAGCAGATGAAGCGGAAGGACGGGTCGGCGTCGAGCTCCTTGGAGAGCCAGCGCAGCGCCGACGGGTCGACCAGCTCGTTCGCCAGGAAGATCCGGTCGATGCCGAACTCCCTTGCCACGCGCACCTGGTGCGGCACCGCGAGGGTGATGCCCCACGCGCCGTGCTCCAGCTGCCGGTGGAAGAGCTGCGGGGCCATCGACGTCTTGCCGTGCGGGGCGAAGGCGAGGCCGTGCCGGGCCGAATAGGCCTCCATGAGCGCGAGGTTGTGCTCCAGGCGCTCGGCGGAGAGGGCGAGGACGGGCGTGGTGAAGCCGTCCGTGAAGAGGTTCAGGCGGCGGGCGGCCAGCTCGCCGACCGTCGCGCCGTCCGCCTCGGGCGGCAGTCCCTTGAAGCGGAAGTCCACCCGCTCCGTCGCCAGCTCCTCAAGACGAGCGATACGGCGCTCGACGGCATTGTCGGCGTTCTGGGCGGTCACGGCGCCTCCTCCAGGCAGCCCGTTGCACCATTTGCAACGGTCATTGCGTATGTCGCTTCATGCTGTCTAACATCCGAGCCAATGTCGGGTCAACGGAGCCCGAAGACCCCTGCCGCGAGGAGTGCGACCCACCGTGACCGCCACCGGACCCGCAGTACCGACCAGCGCCGGCGATGTCGTCGATGGCGCCGATGTAGTCGCGCTCGGCGAGTCCATGGTCACGTTCCGGCCCACCGTCCCCGGGCGGCTCGCCGACGTGCCCTCGTTCGATCGCGGGATCGGCGGCGCCGAGTCCAACGTGGCGTGCGTCCTGGCAGCCGCCGGGCACCGCTCCGCCTGGGTCAGCCGGGTCGGCGCCGACGGCTTCGGCGACCACCTCGTGGAGGCCATCGGCGCGTACGGCGTCGACACCTCCGCCGTCCGCCGCGATCTGCACCGGCCCACCGGCATCTACTTCCGCACCGCGGGCGACCGGGCCACCGCCGCCCACGAGGTCGCCTACTACCGCGCCGGGTCCGCCGCCTCCGCGATGTCCACGGCCAACCTGGACCTGGACGCGCTGCGCTCCGGCCGGATCCTGCACCTGTCCGGGATCACCGCCGCGCTCTCCGGCAGTTGCCTCGGCCTGCTGCGCGAGCTGACCGCCCCGCGCGCCGGCCGCCCC
Organism: Streptomyces sp. NPDC059897; assembly: GCF_042730865.1. Lineage (NCBI taxonomy): Bacteria > Bacillati > Actinomycetota > Actinomycetes > Kitasatosporales > Streptomycetaceae > Streptomyces > Streptomyces sp. NPDC059897. The sequence continues at coordinate 7,242 of NZ_JBHWKQ010000020.1, forward strand.
CTCGTCTCCTTCGACGTCAACTACCGGCCCGGCCTGTGGGCCGGGTCGGCCGAGGGCCCCGAGGTGCTCCTGGAACTCGCGCGCGGCGCCGACATCGTGTTCGTCGGCGACGACGAGGCCGAGGACGCCTGGGGCATCACCGGCGGCCCCGACGCCATCCGCGACGCGCTGCCCGAACCGGCGCTGCTCGTCGTCAAGCGCGGCGCCGACGGAGCGGTCGCGTACGACGCCGACGGACGCCACGAGGAGCCCTCGCCGCGCGTCGACGTCGTCGCCGCCGTGGGCGCGGGCGACGCCTTCGCCGCCGGATTCCTCTCCGCCACCCTGCGCGGACTGCCCGTCGCCGAACGGCTGCGGCACGGCCACCTCTGGGCCGCCGTCGCCCTCACCGAGCCCGGTGACCTCGCCGCCCCGCCGAGCCGCGCCCGGGCGGACCGCCTGGTCGGCCTCGACGCGGACCGGTGGGGGACACTGCACGTCGGCCCCGGTTGGGCAGCAGCCGACGACGGGGCGGACGAGGAGGTACGTACGCCATGAGCCAGACCGTCGACCGCGCGCTCAGCATCCTGCCGCTGCTCGCCGAGGGACCCGCCGACCTGGGACAGGTCGCCGACCGTCTCGGGGTGCACAAGTCCACGGCGCTGCGCCTGCTGAGGACGCTGCACGAGCACGGCCTGGTCTACCGCCAGACCGACCAGCGCTACCGGCTCGGCGCCCGCCTCTTCGCGCTCGCCCAGGAAGCCGTCGAGAACCTCGACGTCCGCGAGATCGCCCACGCACACCTCGTCGAACTCAACGAGAAGGTCGGGCACACCGTCCACCTCGCGGTGTACGCGGAGAACGAGGTCCTCTACATCGACAAGGTCGAGAGCCGCTACCCGGTGCGCATGTACTCGCGCGTCGGCAAGCCGGTCGCCATCACCGTGGCCGCCGTCGCCAAGCTGCTGCTCGCCGACCTCTCCGAGGCCGAGCGCCGCGCCCTCGCGGAGAAGCTCGACTACCCCATGTACACGGCCCGTTCGACCCCCAACGCCGCAGCGTTCCTGCGGGAGCTGGAGAAGGTGCGCGAACAGGGCTGGGCCACCGACCTCGGTGGCCACGAGGAGTCCATCAACTGCGTCGGCGCCCCCATCCGCGGCGCGGACGGCCGGGTCGTCGCCGCCATGTCGGTCTCCGCGCCGAACGTCGTCGTCACCGCAGAGGAACTCCTCACCCTGCTCCCGCTGGTGCGCCGCACGGCGGAAGCCATCAGCAGGGACTACTCCGGCACCCCCGCGAAGCAGTCCCCGGCAAGCCCCCCTCAGTAACACCCCTCAGTAGCACCCCTCAGTAACACCCCTCAAAAGAAAGCCAGTTCACATGTCTGAGAAGACCGCCCTCACGCCCGCCACCCACACCACCCCGCCGGCGAAGTTCTCGCACGGCGTCAAGAAGGGCAACATCCTTCAGGTCGCAGGCCAGGTCGGCTTCCTGCCGGCCGAGGAGGGCAAGGCCCCGACCCCCGCGGGCCCGACCCTCAAGGAGCAGACCCTCCAGACCTTCGCCAACGTCAAGGCGATCCTCGAAGAGGGCGGCGCGAGCTGGGACGACGTCATGATGATGCGCGTCTACCTGACGGACGTCGACCACTTCGCCGAGATGAACGCCATCTACAACGAGTATTTCGAGGGCCAGGGCCTCAAGGAGGCCCCCGCCGCCCGCACGACCGTCTACGTCGGTCTGCCCAAGGGCCTGCTCATCGAGATCGACGCGCTCGCCGTCCTGAGCTGAGCCCCCTGAGCCCACCGGGCTCCATCTGAATCGCGCACGTCGTCACGGTGCGGCCGCCCCCGAGGGGGCCGCACCGCGATCCCTCCTGCCTGGAAACGCTGGAAACGCCCCACACTCCCCCATGTACTTACGAGGTCAACGATGTCCCCGTACGCCACCCTCGCGTCCGCCGCCGCGGACCAGCCAGAGCACACCGGTGGTCTGCTCCTCCTGATACCCGGCACCGCCGGCCTGCTCACCGCCGCCGTGCTCGGCATCGTGCTGCTGCTCTTCCTGATCATCAAGGCCAGGCTGCAGCCCTTCGTGGCCCTCCTGACGGTCTCCATCGCCGTCGGCCTCGCGGCCGGCCTCTCCGTCACGGAACTCTTCGGCACCGTCCAGAAGTCCGCCGCCACCTCCGTCATCGAGGACGGAATGGGCGGCACCCTCGGCCATATCGCGATCATCATCGGCCTGGGCACCATGCTCGGCGCGATCCTCGAGGTGTCCGGCGGCGCCGAAGTACTCGCGTCCCGCCTGATCAACCTCTTCGGGGAGAAGCGCGCCCCGCTCGCGATGGGCCTCACCGGCCTGATCTTCGGCATCCCCGTCTTCTTCGACGTCGGCATCTTCGTGCTCGCGCCGATCGTCTACGCGGCCGCCAAGCGCGGCGGCAAGTCGATCGTCCTCTACTGCATGCCGCTGCTCGCCGGCCTGTCGATGACGCACGCGTTCCTGCCCCCGCACCCGGGGCCCGTCGCCGCGGCCGGTCTGCTCCGCGTCGACCTCGGCTGGGTCATCCTCATGGGCATCGTCTGCGGCATCCCGGCCGTGCTCGCCGCCTGGGCCTGGTCCGCCTGGATCGGCAAGAAGATCTTCGTGCCCGTGCCGCAGGACATGGTCGAGGCCGCCGACGAGGCGAAGGCCGCGCTCGCCGAGGAGCAGCGCAAGGACGGCATCACGCCCCGCGAGGACCCGGTCCCGCTCGGCCTCGTCTTCACGATCATCGCCATCCCGCTGGTGCTGATCCTGGCCGCCACCTTCTCCTCGATCGCCATGGACCCCTCCACGGCCCGCTCGGTCATCGAGTTCTTCGGCAACCCGTTCGTGGCGCTCACCATCGCGCTGTTCGCCGCCTACTACCTGCTCGGCCTGCGCCGCGGCTGGTCCCGCAAGTCCCTGGAGACGGTGTCCACCGCTTCCCTGAAGCCGGTCGCCAACATCCTGCTCGTCGTCGGCGCGGGCGGGGTCTTCGGCGCCGTCCTGCAGGCCAGCGGCATCGCGCAGGCGCTGTCCGACACGTTCAGCAGCATCGGCCTGCCGATCATGGTCCTCGCGTATCTGATCTCGCTGGTGCTGCGCGTCGCGCAGGGTTCGGCGACGGTCGCCATCGTCACCACGGCCGGCATCGTCGGCCCGCTGCTCCAGGCCGGCGACTACTCGCAGCCGTACACGGCCCTCGTCATCATGGCGATCTCGGCGGGCTCCATCTTCGCCTCGCACGTCAACGACGGCGGCTTCTGGATGGTCTCCAAGTACTTCGGGATCTCCGAGCGGGACACCCTGCGCACGTGGACGGTCCTGGAATCGGTCCTCTCGATCGCCGGGTTCGTGGTCGCGCTGGTGCTCAGCTTCTTCGTCTAGCGCCCCGCGCCCAGCGCCCCGAGCCTGTGCCGCACCCACCCCTGGGGGAGGTGCGGCACAGGCTTGTCCGCCATACTTCCGCCCGTGGAGCAGCGTATGGAGAACGAGAAGGTCACGCCCGTCACCGGTGCCGGCTTCGACCCGGCTCACATCCCCGGCCTGACGCCCCCTGTCCGGGAGCCGGAGGCCGAGGAGGCCACGGAGGCCACGGAACCGGCGAAGGAGGTGACGCCGGAGCCCGAAGAGCCGGAAGCGGCCGAAGTGGCCGAAGCGGCCGAAGCGGCCGAGGAGGTCGAGGAGGCCGAAGAGGTCGCAGCGGAGGCCGAGGCCGACGCCGACGGCCCCGTCATGGAGGCCAAGGACCGCCGCGGCTCCATCACCGTCGACGCGAAGGGCGTCCGCTTCACGCTGGACGACCAGGAGGCCGACTTCACCTGGGACGAGATCAGCGCGGTCGAGTTCGGCACCACGCGCAAGCGCCTCACGGTGACGGTCCACATGCCCAACAGCCGCTGGTTCCCGAACGACGTCGAGGCCCCCGACAAGGCCCGCCTCACCGAGTGGACGGACCAGCTGGACAAGGCGCTGGACACGTACTTCGAGGAGTGAGTTCCTGCTTCGAGGGGTGAGTTCCTGACGGGCCTCTTGCCAGCGGCGCCGCTTTGCGCACCCTTGGTGTTCATGGCGGACACCACGGGCACCCCAGGAACCGGCAGCACCACCTCCTCCGACCCAGGCCCCCGCAAATCCAGTTGGAAATACATCGGCCCCGGCATCGTCGTCGCCGCGACGGGTGTCGGGGCGGGCGACCTCGTCGCCACCCTCATCGCGGGCAGCAACTTCGGCTACACCCTGCTCTGGGCCGCCGTCCTCGGCTGCCTCGTCAAGATCAGCCTCGCGGAGGCGGCGGGCCGCTGGCACCTGGCCACGGGCCGCACCCTCTTCGACGGCTGGGCGAGCCTCGGCAAGTGGACCACGTACTTCTTCGTGATCTACGTGGTGATCTGGGGCTTCGTGTACGGCGCGGCGGCGATGTCGTCGAGCGGACTGCCGCTCCAGGCGCTGTTCCCCGACGTGTTCCCGGCCGACTGGTCGATCAAGCCGTGGGCGATCCTGTCCGGCGTGGTCGGCCTGGTCTTCGTCTGGCTGAACAAGTACAGCGTCTTCGAGAAGGTCATGACGGTGCTCGTCGGCGTCATGTTCGTCGTCACCGTCTATCTGGCGATCCGCGTCACCCCGAACCTCGGCGACGCGTTCGCGGGCCTGCTCCCGGTCCTCCCCGACGAGAAGGACTCGATCCTCAACACGCTGGGCCTGATCGGCGGCGTCGGCGGCACGATCACGCTCGCCGCCTACGGCTACTGGGTCAACGCGAAGGGCTGGACCAACACCTCCTGGATGAAGGTGATGCGCCTCGACAACCGGGTCGCGTACATCACCACCGGCATCTTCGTCGTGGCGATGCTGTTCGTCGGCGCGGAACTGCTGCACGCGTCGCACACGGCGATCGCCGAGGGCGACAAGGGGCTCGTCGACCTCTCTAAGATCCTGGAGGCCGAGTACGGCACGGCGACGGCGAAGCTCTTCCTGGTCGGCTTCTTCGCGACGTCCTTCACCTCGCTGATCGGCGTCTGGCACGGCGTGAGCCTGATGTTCGCCGACTTCGTCGAGCGCTACCGGCTCTCCCGCGTCGTCACCGGCGAGGAAGTGGCGCGCGGCGACCGCGAGAAGGGCTGGCCGTTCCGCGCGTTCCTGCTGTGGATGACGTTCCCGCCGATCATCCTGCTCTTCCAGGGCCAGCCGTTCCGCCTGGTCATCATCTACGGAGTCCTGGGCGCGGCCTTCATGCCGTTCCTGGCGCTCACCCTGGTCTGGCTCCTGAACTCCTCGCGTACGCCCGCCAGTTGGCGCAACGGCTGGCTGAGCAACAGCATGCTGACGCTCGCGGGCCTGCTGTTCGTCGTCCTGTGCGTGAAGCAGATCTGGGACCAGCCCTGGTCGGAGTTCTTCTGATCCGTACGGGGCCCGGGTGCGGGCAGCGCCGCCGGGGGAGCGGTGGCGCTGCCCGCGCGGGGGCTACAGGCCGTCGACGTGCGGTCCGACGGCCGAGGACCACGCGTTGCCGGAGCTGGCGTCCCAGTTGGTCGACCAGGTCATCGCGCCGCGCAGGCCCGAGTAGGTCTTCGACGGCTTGAACGAACCGCAGTTCGTGCCCTTGGTGAGGCAGTCGAGCGCGTCGTTCACGACGGAAGGCGCCACATACCCGCCGCCCGCCGCGCTCGACGAGGCCGGCGTGCCGATGCCGACCTGCGAGGGGTCGAGCCCGCCCTCCAGCTGGATGCAGGCGAGGGCGGTGAGGAAGTCCACCGTCCCCTGGCTGTAGACCTTGCCGTCGCAGCCCAGCATCGAACCGCTGTTGTAGTACTGCATGTTGACGACGGTGAGGATGTCCTTCACGGCCAGGGCGGTCTTGAAGTACTCGGCCGAGGTCGACTGCATGTCGATGGTCTGCGGCGCCATGGTGAGCACGAAGCCGTCCCCCGCCTTCCCGGCGAGCGACTTCAACGCCTGCGACATGTACGTCGAGTTGAGCCCGTTCTCCAGGTCGATGTCGACGCCGTCGAAGCCGTACTCCTGCATGAGCGCGTACACGGAGTCGGCGAAGTTGCCCGCGGAGGCCGCGTCGTTGACCTGGATGGTGCCCTTCTCGCCGCCGATCGAGATGATCACGGACTTCCCGGCCGCCTGCTTGGCCTTGATGTCGGCCTTGAAGGCGTCCTCCGTGTAGCCGCCGAGCCCCGCCGAGTCGAGCGTGAAGTCGACGGCGCCGGGCGTCGCCGTGGCGTCGGCGAAGGCGATGGCAACGATGTCGTACGCGTCGGGGACATCGGCGAGTTTCTGCACGGTCGCGCCGTTGTCGAAGTTCTGCCAGTACCCGGTGACGGCGTGCGCCGGGACGGCGGCCGCGGAACTCTTCGCCGTGCTCACCGCGCCACCCGTACTCGCCGCATCGGCCGTACTGGTCGTGGCGAGAGCGCCCACGGCGAGCGCCGCCGCTGTGAACGCGCCAAGAAGTGCGCCCATCCGGGACCGTCTGCGATAGGAATGCGCCATTTCTTCCTCCAAGTGGGGGGAGGGCTCCCGGCACCGAAGTGGGGGAGATGTGGGGGGAGTTGGGGAAGCAGCTGCTGGCCGTACAAGCTGGTCCAGACCATTGAACTTGTCAAGGGTTGTCACCGGCACTTCTTCGCCAACCGGCCACGGGACCGCTCCGATCGCCCCGTGAACAGTGCGAAGTGGGGTGTTGCGGGGCGGCTGCGTGGATATGGTGCTGGAGCAATGGCACCGCGAGGTGCCGCTGGAGGGACGCAGAGCGACGACCGGGGGGTTCACGCGTGCCGACCGCCATAGCCGTGACCGACCCCGACCTGGTCCTCGCCTCACCGGACCGGCACACACCGACCGCCACCGTGCTGCCCGTGGGCGAACCGCAGCAGAAGTACCCGCTCGACCGGGCCCTGACCGACGTCCACACGCTGATCGAACAGCACGGATACGTGATCGTGCTCTGCCCGGACTCGGCGCCGGACACGACCGTGCACCGTCTGCATTCGATCCGTTCGGTGCTGGAAACCGACCGAATGGCGATCCTCCGCCCCGCGCTCCCGCCCCTCGGCATCGCCGTCCTGGCGCTGCAATTGCGCCAGTTGTCGATCTGCGACTTCAGCCCCGGGGTGCTCGCCTCCTCGGCCCGCCTGCTCGCGCACTACGTGCACGCGGGCGCGGTCGTCGGCTCGGTCACGAAACTGGACCGGGTCCCGGTCTCCCTGAAGGCGCACGCGAAGTCCTGGTCACCGAACGCCCAGTTCGCGGTGGTCGCCTCACCGCAGCCCCAACTCCTGCGCCTGACCGGCTCGGAGACCCCCACGGGACCCGCCTTCGGCACCCGCATGGTCTACGCCGTCGGCCAGCACACCCCGGACTGGCTCACCGGCGTCCTCGCCCCCGCCTGGCGCGTCCAGGGCGTGTCGCGGACGCGGCTGCCGGCCGACTCGCCGCGTTGGTGGGCGACGGGCAAACCGGGCAGCCCCGGCCGGATCGTGGAGTTCGCGGCGGCGATCCCCGACATCTCGGTCCTCTACCAACTCGTCTCATCGGTCCGCCGCGAGCAGTGCCACTGGTGCGGCCTCGAACTCATCGGCGACCGCTGCGGGTTCTGCTCCGCACCGCTGGCCGGCGAGTCGCCACCCGAGGGCACGGGCGCGACGGCGCGCTCCGCGCTCGCACCGGCGGCGGGCTCCACCCGAACGGCGCTCCCACGCTCGAGCCACCACTGACCCCACCACCGACCCACTGGCCCCTACCAACGAGGTTCCTCGGTCCATGAACTCACGTCAGCGCCGCGGCGTCATACTCCTGGTCGTCTCGGCCCTGTGCGCCATCGGCGCGTTCGCCGGTGTGCTGGCCGTGATCCGTGACGTGGACTCCAAGGTGGGGTCGGAGGTGGACGCGTACGAGCTGAAACAGGACGTGTCCCCGTACAAGCAGCTCACGGAGGACCAGTTCGAGAAGGTGCGGATGCCGAAGCGGTGGCTGTCGGACACGGCCGTCACCGACCTCGGCGCGATCCGCGGCAAGATCGCCGTCACGCAGCTCAAGAAGGGCTCCCTGCTCCAGTCCGACATGATCGTCGACCGCCCGAAGCTGGAGACGGGCCAGCAGGAGATCGCCATCATGATCGACGCGGAGACCGGCGTCGCCGGAAAGATCAACCCCGGTTCGAAGGTCAACATCTACGCCACCTTCAAGGCCGAGAACGACAAGCAGCGCGACCAGTCCAAGGTCATCGTGGAGAACGCCGGGGTCATCGACGTCGGCAAGCTCACCCCGATCGACCAGCAGGGCGCCGCCGACAGCGAGAACTCCACCCGCAGGCAGGGCGAGGCGGTCCCGATCACCTTCGCCCTCGGCCCCGCGGACGCCCAACGAGTGGCCTACGCGGAGTCGTTCGCGACCCACGTCCGCCTGGCCCTGGTCGCCCCCGGCGACAACGAAGAGATCACCCCGGAGGACCGCTCGTACACGCTGGAGGGCGACAAGTGAGCCCATGTGAAGCCCCTGCGGCGATTGAGCAGCGGGGTCCGGGGCAGAGCCCCGAGTCCGCGACCATGGTGCCGGTGATCGGAGCGTCCCGCCCATGACCACCCGTATCCTCCCGGCCGTCGCCGACCCGGATACCGCGAGGGCCCTCGTGACCCTGCTCTCCCAGCTCCCCGACGCCGAACCCGCCCCACCCGTCGCCGACGCCACCGCACTCCTCGACACCCTGGCCGGCCTCGCCGCCGAGTCCCTGGACGAACTCCCCGAGGTCGTCCTGGTCCACGAACGGATCGGCCCGGTCCCCGCCCTAGACCTCATCCGCGACCTGGTCCTCCGCTTCCCCGCGGTGGGCGTCGTCCTGCTCACCGCCGACACCGGCCCCGCCCTGCTCACTGCCGCGATGGACAGCGGAGCGCGCGGCATCGTGGCGTTCCCGCTCGGCTACGACGCCCTCGCGGAACGCGTCCAGGCGGCGGCATCCTGGTCGGCCGGCATGCGCAGGCACCTGGTGGGCGGCACCGGCACGGAACTCGTACCGGCGGGCGGCGGCGGCCGGGTCGTCGCGGTGGCGGGCGCGAAGGGCGGCGTAGGAACAACGGTCACGGCAGTCCAACTCGCCCTCGCCGCAAGGGCATCGGGCCGCACGACGGCGCTGCTCGACCTGGACCTCCAGTCCGGCGACGTGGCCTCCTACCTCGACGTCCAGTTCCGCCGCTCCGTCGCCGACCTCGCCGCGATCCGCGACATCACGCCACGCGTCCTCCAGGACGCCGCCTTCGTCCACGAGTCCGGCGTCGACCTGATCCTGGCCCCCGCCGACGGCGAACGCGGCGAGGACGTCACGGACCGCGTGGCCCGCCAGGTGATCCACGCCCTGCGCGCCCGCTACGACGTGGTGGTCGTCGACTGCGGTACGCAGATGGGCGCCGCGAACACCACGGCCGTCGAACTCGCCGACCAGGCGGTCCTCCTCGTCACCCCGGACGTCGTGGCGGTACGCGCGGCGAAACGCATGGTCCGCCTCTGGGACCGCCTCCAGGTCCGCAAGGCGGAGGAGACCCTCACGGTCGTCAACCGGCACGCCCGCTCGGCGGAGATCCAGCCGTCACTGGTGGAACGCGTCACGGGCACGAAGACGGCCCGCACCTCGATCCCGGCCGCGTACAAGGAACTCCAGGCGGCGGTCGACGCGGGCCGCATGCAGGACCTCGACAACCGCTCGACGGTCAAGCAGGCGATGTGGGCGCTGGCGGCGGACCTGGACCTCGTGGCGACACCCGCACCCCCGACGTCCGGCCGCCGGGCCCGCCGCCGCGGCGACAAGGGCGCGGTGACCCTCGAATTCGCGGCGATGTTCCCGCTGGTCCTGGCGGTCATGGGCCTGATGTGGCAGTGCGTCCTGTGGGGCTACACGTACTCCCTGGCGGGCAACGCGGCGGACGAAGCGGCGCGCGCGGCGACATCGGCTGCCGCGGGTACCGGGAACATGGCGGGCGCCTGCGACGCGGCGGGCCGCAAGAACCTGCCGGGGTCCTGGCAGGACGCCCAGATCACCTGCACGGACGACGGCACGGTGACCCGAGCCACGGTCCAGGTCGACGTCCCCCTCTTCTTCCCGGGCGTGAACCCCGGCTGGTCGGTAACGGGCGAGGCGGGCGCGGCAACGGAGGCGACACGATGAGGGCCCGCGCAAGGCCGCTGCGGCGAAAGCTGTCCGGCGACCGCGGAGTCTCCATGCTGGAGTTCGCCGGCTTCCTCCCTTTCCTCCTGGTCATCGGCATGGCCGCGATCCAACTCGGCCTCGTCGGCTACGCCGCCAACCAGGCCGGATCCGCCGCCCGCGCCGCGGCCCGCGCCGAATCCCTCACCCCCGGCACCGCCCAGACGGCGGCCGCCGCCTCGACGAGCGCCTGGCTCAAACCCCAGGCGGAGCCGAACGGCGGCGACGACACCGTGACGTACACCGTCACCGTGCGCGTCCCCCCGGTCATCCCGCTCTTCGACGGCTGGAACATCCACCGCACCGCCACCATGCCGAACGACCGTACAGACGCAGGAAGTTGAGGTGGCGAGGAGATGAGCCTACGTTCCCGGGTGGTCGCCACCCGCGACACCCCGGAGGGAACCGCCACCCCCGCCGACCGCGACGAGGGCCTCGTCGCCGTCTACCGCACCAAGCTGCTGGAGGAGATCGACCTCGCGGAGATGTCGTCCCTCCAGGCCGCGGAACGCCGGGTCCGTCTGGAACGCGTACTCGGCCACATCATCAGCCGCGAGGGCCCGGTCCTCTCCTCGACCGAGCGCACCCAGCTGATCCGCCGCGTCGTGGACGAGGCACTCGGCCTCGGCATCCTCGAACCCCTCCTCGCGGACGCCTCGATCACCGAAATCATGGTGAACGGGCCGGACTCGATCTTCGTGGAACGCGCAGGGCGCGTCGAACAACTGCCCCTCCGCTTCGCGTCGTCCGAGCAGCTCATGCAGACCATCGAGCGCATCGTCTCGACCGTCAACCGCCGCGTCGACGAGTCGAACCCCATGGTCGACGCCCGCCTCCCCACCGGCGAACGCGTCAACGTGATCATCCCGCCGCTGTCGCTCACCGGCGCCACGCTCACGATCCGCCGCTTCCCGCGCGCGTACAGCCTGAACGAACTCCTGGAACTCGGCTCGCTCGACGAGCACATGCTGATGTTCCTCGCGGCCTGCGTCCGCGCCCGCTTCAACATCATCGTGAGCGGCGGCACGGGCTCCGGAAAGACGACGCTCCTGAACGCCCTCTCGGCGCTCATCCCGTCCCACGAACGCATCATCACGATCGAGGACTCGGCGGAACTCCAACTGCAGCAGGATCACGTGATCCGCCTCGAATCCCGCCCCGCGAACGTCGAGGGCAAGGGCCAGATCACCATCCGCGACCTCGTCCGGAACAGCCTGCGCATGCGCCCCGACCGCATCATCGTCGGCGAGGTCCGCGGCGGCGAGACCCTCGACATGCTCCAGGCGATGTCGACGGGCCACGACGGATCGCTCGCCACGGTCCACGCGAACACGGCGGAGGACGCCCTCACCCGCCTCCAGACCCTCGGCTCGATGTCGGAGGTCGACGTCCCCTTCGAGGCCCTCCGGGACCAGATCAACTCGGCCGTCGACGTCCTCGTCCAGCTCACCCGCGCCGCCGACGGCTCCCGCCGCGTCACGGAGATCGCCCTGCTCATCTCGCACGGCCGCGAACAGTTCCGGATCGCGACCGCCACCCGCTTCGTCGCGCAGCCCTACGTCTCCGGGGCCACGGACGACGAGATCCGCCGGGTCCGCGGCTACTACGAGCACCTCCCGCTGCCCCGCCTCCTCGCCGACCGGCTGTACGTGGCGGGAGAGGCGGTGCCCCCGGCGTTCGGCGTCGTGGAGTCGGTGGACGTACTGAACACGAGGGAGGCGACGGGATGACGACCGCTGTCCTGCTGGCCCTGGGCGCCACGGTCCTCGCCTGCGTCGTCGCCATCGCTGGCGTCCACGCGCTGGCGTCGGGGCGGGCCAGGAGCCAGGAGCTGGCCGACCGCCTGGACGCGTATCCGGCGGGCGGCGGCCCGGCCGCCGCTGGAGCGGGCGGCCGGGCCCGCCGCTTCACCACCATCGACCGCCGCCTGCGCCGCACCCGGCTCGGCCGCTCGGTGCACCTGCGCCTGTCGGCGACGGGCCTGGACGTGACGGCGGGCGAGTTCTCGGTCTACGTGGCCGTGGTCGCGGTGGGCCTGTGGCTGCTCGCGGCGTCGGCCCTGGCGCCGTTCTTCGGCCCCATCGCGGCACTGGTGACCGTCTACAGCGCGCTCATCTTCCTCAACTGGCAGCGCCAGAAACGTATCGAGGCCTTCATCAACCAGCTCCCCGACGTCGCCCGCCTCCTGGCGAACGCGACGGCCGCGGGCCTCGCCCTGCGCACGTCGCTGGCGATGGCGGCGGAGGAGCTCGAAGCGCCCGCGGGCGAGGAACTGTCGCGCGTGGCCGACCAGTTGGCGCTCGGCCGGTCCGTGGACGACGCCCTGGACGAGCTGGCGACCCGCCTGCCCTCCCGCGAACTGGTCGTCCTCGTGACGACCCTGGTCCTGTCCAACAAGGCGGGCGGCAGGGTCGTCTCCTCCCTGCGCAACCTCACGAAAACCCTGGAGGACCGGAAGGAGACCCGCCGCGAGATCCGCACGATGCTCTCCGAGGTCAACGCGACGGCCTTCACGGTCCCGCTCCTCGGCCTCGGCTCCCTCATCATGGTCAACGCCTCGAACGACGGAGCACTGGCACGGGTGACGGACTCCGGGGTGGGCCGCACGCTGATCCTGATCTCCCTCGGCCTCTACGGCATCGGCTTCTTCCTGATCCGCCGCCTCGGCCGAATCGAGGTGTGAGAAGACGATGTCGACAACGATGGTGGGCGTACTCCTCGCGGCCCTCGCGGGGGCGGCGGTCCTCGGCATCTGCCTCGGCGTCCGCATGTACCGGGCGGACGCCAAGGTCCCCAGCGACCTGGCCCTCGCCCTGGAGGTCGGCGCCAGCCGCGTCTCGACCACCGGGTCGGCGGTCGACCGCCTCGGCATGCGATTCGCGCCGCTGGTGCTGCGCCTGATGGGCCCGCGCCGCGTGGACGCGAAGCGCCGCAAGATCGACCAGGCGGGCAACCCGGGCGGCCTGACGATCGACCGCTACGCGGCGCGGCGCGCGGTCTACGGAGCGTTCGGCCTGGTGATGGGCCTGGTCTTCCTCTCCGCCGACAGCCCCCTCTTCGGCCTCCTGACCCTCGCGTTCGGCGCGCTGGCGGCGGACGCGCTCATCTGGCAGGCGGTCCGGGACCGCAAGGAGGTCATCGACCGCACGCTCCCGGACTTCCTGGACGTCCTCGCGGTCGTCGTCTCGGCGGGCCTCGGCTTCCGCCAGGCGCTCGACCGGGTATCGGAGAAGTACGAGGGGCCCTGGGCCGACGAACTGCGCATCACCCTGCGCCAGATGGACATGGGCGTCCCCCGCCGCCAGGCCTTCGACGAACTCCGCCGCCGCAACGCCTCCGAGCAGGTCGCCCAGTTCGTCTCCGCGCTCCAGCAGGGCGAGGAACTCGGCTCCCCGATCGCGGACACCCTCATCCAGCTCGCCACGGACATGCGCCGCACGGACGCCCAGAACTCCCGCCGCCGGGCGGCGAAGACGATCCCGAAGGCGACGATGGTGACGCTGGTGTTCATGCTGCCGGCGACGATGATCCTCATCGGGACGGGCATGTTCCTGGGGTCGGGAACCAACTTCGGTTCGATCCTCGGGCGTTGACCGCCGCTAGGGGGCCTGTTGGATCTCGGCAGCGGTGATCTCCCCGTCCGTCACGGTGTACGTCCCCTGGTACCGCTCCGTCGTGCCGTCGGTCAGGGTCGAGGTGATGTAGACGTCGACCTCGTCGAAACCGTCGTCGGTGGCGTCGACCGTGATGCTCCGCGTCGTGCGGAAGCCGGAGACCCACTCGTCGTACGTCTGCTCCGTCGCGATGTTCGAGCCGCCCCGGTCCCAGGCGGCGCCGAAGTCACCGGCGTTGAGGTCGGCGTAGTACGACTCCACCACCGATGCGGCCGTCTCGGTGTCCTGCGCCTCCTGCGTCTCCTCCGGCTCAGTGGGCTCGGTCGGCAGCTCGGGCTCGGGCCCGGTCGGCACCGACTCGGTGGCGGTGTCCTCGAAGGCGGGCGAGGAGAACGAGGCGAGGGTCGAAGGAGGCGGGCCGGTGTCGTCGTCCCTGTTCGCGAGGGTGACGCCCACGGCCGTGCCCGCCGCGACGAGCACGGCGAGCAGAGCCACGGGGAGCAGCCGCGGCAGCCTGGTGGGGCCGACCCGGATGTACGCGGAGGGGTCGTCGGCGGTGTCGGCCGGTCGCGGCGCGGGCTCCTGCCCTTGACCGGCGTACGCCGTGCCGCACCGCGGGCAGAACGACAGCCGGGCGTCCTCGGTGCCGGCGCCGCAGCGGATGCAGTAGCGGGTGGCCATGCGGCTACAGGTTCCGTACGGCTTCTTCGATGGTCACCGCCAGCGAGGCGACCCCGGCGATCCCGGGCACGGCCTCCACCAGCGCCCGCGCCACGCGGCGCAGCTTGCCGGTGCGCGGCGCGTCCGAGGCCAGCTCCTCGCGGGCGTCCTCGGCGAACTCGACCAGGTCCTCCCGGTCGGGGTGGTCGGACCGGTGCAGCCCGTCGATCAGCTGCGCGAGCAGCTCACTGATCTCGGCGGGCGCCAACTGCCCTCCCGTGCACCCCTGTTCACCGGCTTCGGTGACCTGGTAGTCGACACGCGCCCGGTCCCCGGAGGCGACCGCCACGTGGGAGACGGTCGCCTTCTCACCGGCGATCACGCCCTTGTTGATGCGCTCTTCCATGTCCGTTCTCGTCCTTTGTCCGGGGCCGGTCCCGGACCGGCCCGCCATGGGAAGGTGCTCAGTCCGTCTTGGGCCGTGGGATCCGCTTCAGCACGGTCGAGATCCGCGACCGGTCGCCCGAGGCCACCGAGCTGGACTCCACCCTGGCGCCCGCGGACGCGATGATGCCGTTGTTGATGATCGTGTCCTGGCGGCGCCTGAGGTCGCCCGGATCGATGCCGTGGTCCTCCGCGAACTCCACCAGCGCGTCGAGGATCCGCCGCTCCACGGTCTTGAGGACCATGCCGGAGTCGGCCTTCTGGAAGTACCGCTGGTGGTCCCGGGACGCCGCGAGCTGCCGCACGCTCTGCCGCGCGCCGTAGTCGAACGCCTTCAGGCTCACGATCCGCCGGCGCTGCCGGCTGCGCCTGCGCCGCATCCGGAAGTCGGGCGAGAACCCCGTGACCGCCCGGACCGGGGCCGCCAGCAGGACGAACGGGGTGCTGAACACGCTCTGCCCCAGCAAGCCCATGAACTCGCGGAAGGTCGGGCTCGGCATCAGCGAGTCGATGGCCCGGTACCGGTCCTGCAGCGGGCACAGCACGGTGGGCACGGCCTCCACGTACAGGTTGGAGTCCGAGCGGACGCAGCGCAGGAACACCGACGTCACCAACTCGCCGCCCCACCCCGTGGAATGGACCGCCAGATAGGCGCGGGCCGTCTCCTCCGGAGCCCGCTTCAGCGCGTCCACCTGCCCGGCACCCACCCGGGGGACGGGCCGCCCCAGCGGATCGGGCAGGAACCGCTTGTCGTGCAGCAGCGCCGAGCCCTCCACGAAGACCCGCTCCTCGATCTCCAGACACGGCAGCGACAGCGCCCCGACCCGCCGGGCCACATACGCGTACAGCTCCGCGACATCGAAGTCCCGCGGCGGGACCCCCTCGGTGTCGGGGGCCGTGACGTCGAAGGTCAACGACCACGAGTCGAGTTCCTGCCCGTACCCGGTGAAGGGCGAGAAGCCGCTGTACGCGCTGACGTTCCCGTCCGCGTACCCGTCGATCTCCGCGAGCCGCCGGGCGGCGTCCTCGTTGGGCGCCTCGGGCGCGGCGGCGGGATCGAACCGGTCGGGCCGCAACCGCTGAAGCCGTTCGCCGTACAACGTGGACAGGGTGAAGCCGAAAGTCGTCACCCACCCGAGCACCAATAGCAGCAGAAACACCACATTCAGAAAACTGCCGGTCAGCAGCATGACGACCAGCCCCAGACACAGGGCCGCCAGCAGCAGGTCCCGCGCGTGCCGCCTGGCGTTCGCCGCGTACGCGAACCGCAGCACGACCGGCACGTCACAGCCGGGAGCGGGCGCCGCACCGAGATGCGGCTCGGCCGCGATGTCCCTGATCAGGGCGTCCGCGTACGAGCGGTCGAGGAAGACGGCGGCACACAGGTACCGCGTCAGATCCGCCCGCCCGCCCCATCGCGGCGCGGCGACCACCCGCGAGTCCTCCCGGACGACGAGCGAGGCCCCGCACTCACCGCAGAACGCGGCCCCCTCGACCGTGACCGCGGAGCAACCCACGCACGTCTCGATCACCTGACTCATCACACCCCCCGTGTGAGCGCCGCCACCGTGAGTATCAAGTGCACCACCGATACGGCACGAAGCGGTGCCCGGTGCCCCATCAAAGGTTCATCCTTACAACACCTTCACCGCAACTCCCGTACGGCGGGAGGCAGTTGATGATGCCGCATGGCTGCGGCTCCCCGGGCCCCGGGAAACAAGGCGACAGATTCCGGCCAAGAGCTGCACTTTTGTGCGCGAAACCGAGTGCGGAGGGTGGCAGTTCGCGTACGTTGCGGATGGTGCTTCGGCTGCGGCAGAGACAGGGAGATCCCGTGATCAAGGACCGGCTGATCGGGGTGTGGGTGACGTGGACATACGCGCTGGGGGAGCGGGTTCGGGGGGCTCGGCGGGATTCGGGGGCCGGGTTTGTGGAGTATGCGGGGTTGATGATTCTGATCGCGGGGATTTTCGTGGCGATCGATCAGTTGGGGCTGGACGGGAAGATCGGTACGGCCATTGGGACCGCGGTCGGCCGCGTTACGGGCGGTGGCTGAGCCGGCGCCTGCCGCAAGGCGATCGCGGCTCGACCCTGCCGATCTACATCTGGCTCACGGGCATTCTGCTGTTCGCCGCGTTCGCCTTCTTCGCTTTCGCCCAGGCGGCATCCACCCGCAACGGTGCTCAGTCCGCCGCTGACGCCGCGGCGTTGGCGGCGGCGCAGTCCGCTCGCGAGGAGCTGATGCTCGGGCTGGGCGACGCACTCGGGGGAGACGGCAATTGGCTGGACTGGCTGGACGGCCGGGACCCTGCGCAGGACGGCCCGGCGGGGGCCGCGGCGAGTCGCCTGGCTGCGGCCAATGACGCCCGGGTTGTGGACGGCCCGGCCTTCACGAAGGTCAACGACTACCCGGGTTACGAGGTGGGCGTGGAGACCCTCCACACGGTGGGCGACACGATCATCCCCGGCACGGAGAACCGGCGGGCGACGGCGCACGCCACAGCGGTGGTCCAGCCCCGCTGCGACGTTCCGCTGGACGCCGACCCGAAGAAGCCCCTGGAGCTCACCTGCGACGGCAAGGAGCTGGACTTCGACCCTGAGAACTTCGACCTGGACGACCTGCCGGACGCGTCCGACCTGTTTGCCGTCCACCTTGCCGACTGACGAGAGAGGGAAGCCGCAGCGATGAACCTTCGGCGTACGACGACCACCCGCCGGGCACTGGCTGCGGCGACTGTAGCGGCGGGCCTGGTCCTGTCCGTGACCGGCTGCGGAGGTGACGGCGACAAGGGCGAGGGGGACGATGCGAAGTCCTCGGCTCCTGCGCAGCAGGGAAGCGACGGCAAGTCGAAGCCCTCCGCGCCCGCGACGGACAACACGTTGACCGAGGTGAAGAGCAACGGCATCACGCTCGCTGTCACGTCGGCGACGCGTGATCAGGGCGGTTTCCTCAACATCACGGGAACGGTCACCAACGGGACTTCCGCGCTGTGGCTCGGTACGGATTGGAAGAGCGACGAGACCGAGCTCCAGGGCAACGGCGGCTCCATCGCGGGGGCGAGCCTGGTGGACCAAGAAGGCAAGAAGAAATACCTGGTCCTCCGCGACACCCAGGGCCGCTGCCTCTGCACGAAATTCGAGGGCGGCATCGACCAGGGCAAGAGCACCGACTGGTTCGCCCAGTTCCCGGCCCCACCCGAGGGAACGAAGTCGGTCCAGCTCCAGGTCCCCACCATGCCCCCGGCCCAACTCACCATCTCCGAGGGCGAGTAACCATGCCCCGACCCCACCGAACCGCCACGATCCTCACCGCCGCAACCGCCCTCCTGCTCACCACAGGCGTGGCGGTCGCCGACGACGAACCCACCGGCGCCCCACCCGGCAGCACCAGCAGCTCCCCGCCGCCGTCCGTGGACGCCAACAGCCCGGGCCTGAAGCTCGCCGACGGTGCCACGCTCGCGCCCGCCAAGGTGCTGGACATCAAGTCGGTCGTGGAGGACCTGTCCGGCGACGAGCGGCGGACGGACACCAACGAGGACGTGACGTTCGCGCTGCAGGCCGAGGTCCTCTTCCCCAAGGACAGCGCCAAGCTGAACCCGGACGCGAAGTCCCGGATCCAGGCCATCGCGGACGAGATCGAGAACCAGAAGGCAAGTTCCGTACGGGTCTTCGGGTTCACCGACAACCTCGGCTCGTACGCCCACGGCCTCAAGCTGTCCAAGAACCGCGCGGAATCGGTTCACGACGCCCTGACCGCGGCGCTCGGCGCCAAGGGCGGGAACATCACGTTCCAGGTCAGGGGCTACAGCGAGGACTACCCCATCGCGGACAACGGTTCGGAACAGGGCCGCAAGAAGAACCGCCGGGTGGAGGTCTCCCTCCCGAAGTCCAACTGAGGGAGGGAGGGGGGCGGGCGCAGGCCCGGTCAGTCCACGTGCACCGGCAGCCGGTCCACCCCGTACACGATCGACAGCTTCCGGAACTCCAGCTCCGACGGCTCCACCGCGAGCCGCAACTCCGGGAAGCGCCGCACGAGTTGGGGGAAGGCCGCGCGCAGCTCCATCTTGCCGAGTTCCGCGCCGATGCAGCGGTGGATGCCGTAGCCGAACGCCAGGTGGGAGGAGGCGGGCGGACGCGAGGGCAGGAAGGCGTCCATGTCGTCGCCCTCCCCGCCGAGCCGGGGATCGCGGTCCGCCGCGCTCAGCGAGACGATGACTATGTCGCCGGCGGCGAGCGGCACCCCGCCGATCTCGGTGTCCTCGCGTGCGAAGCGGGGGAAGGCGGTCTGGACGACCGTGAGGTGGCGCAGGAGCTCGTCGACGAAGGGGGCCGCGACGGTCGCCGGGTCCTCCGCGTCGCGCAGCGCCGTGAAGTGCTCCCGGTCCTTCAGCATGATCATGGTGCCGAGGGCGATCATGCTCGCCGTCGTCTCCAGGCCGCCGGTCAGGACGCCGTCCGCGAGGCCCGTGAGCTCCTCGTCGGTGATGTTGTCGCCGTGCTCGCGGACCAGCATGCCGAGCAGCCCGTCACCGGGGTCGCGGCGCTGCTCCGCGACGACGCCGCGGAGGTAGTCGAGCGACTGGGAGACCGCGCCGAAGGAGGCTCCCGCGCCGCCCAGCACGTCGAAGCGGGCGACCGAGAACTGCTGGAACGCGTCACGCTCCTCGTAGGGGACGCCGAGCAGCTCGCAGATGACGAGCGCGGGGACGGGCATCGCGAAGTGCTCGACGAAGTCGGCCGTGCCGTCGGGGGACTCCCGGGCCGCCTTCTCCAGCTGTGCCAGCTGCTCCTCGATGATCGCGTGGATGCGCGGCGTGAGCCTGGACAGGCGGCGCATCGTGAACTCGGGCGTCAGGAGGCGGCGCAGCCGCGTGTGGTCCGGCGGATCGCAGAAGCCGAGGCCACCGGGGTGCTGCTCGGCCTCGGCGCCACCCACCCCCACCAGGTTCCGGAAGTCGTTGCTGAACGCCTTCGCGTTGCCGAGGACCTCCTTCGCCTCGTCGTATCCGGACACCAGCCATACCGTCATGCCGGGGATCGGCAGTTTGCTCACGGGTTCCCGGTCGCGCAGCACGCCGATCTCGGGAACGGGGTCGACGCCCTCGCGGCGCAGCGGCAGCAGTGCGGCGTCGGGGAGTTTCGACAGTACGGAGAGGTCCAGGCTGCCCCCCTTCTTGCGCAGCCGTGAGAAGTAGAGGCGGGTCAGCCAGGTCGCTATCGCGGAACGTACGGACATGTGCTCGCATTTCTGCGGTGAGGCGGTAGGACGGACGGGCCTGATGGAGGTATGGGGGTTGGGGAATGCCAGTGGGGAACGCCAAGGGTACGTGCGATCCCCCTGTTGCACGGAAGAGGGGCAACCCCCGACCCCACCCGGGGGCTACCCCTAGGGCAGGCGAAAACGAGATGAATCAGACCCGGAGCGACTGCGATCATGCGTGGCATGACCACTTCCGACAACTTTCGTCCCGCGCAGGCGGCCGATCCCTATGGGAACCGTCCTGACACGGACCGACCTCACACGGACCGTCCCCACGCCGCACGTCACGCCGACCGCCCCTATGACGAGCTCGTCGCCGAGGCCGTCGCCGCGCCCACCGAGGGCTGGGACTTCTCGTGGTTCGACGGGCGTGCCACCGAGGAGCGGCCCTCGTGGGGGTACGCCCGCCTCATGGGGGAGCGGCTCGCCCGCGCGGAATCCGCCCTCGATCTGCACACCGGTGGCGGCGAGGTGCTCAACCTGGCACCGAAGCTGCCGCCGCTGATGGCCGCGACGGAGGGCTGGCCCCCGAACGTCGAGAAGGCCACCCGGCTCCTGGGCCCCCGCGGCGTGGTCGTGGTCGCCGCGCCCGACGACGCCCCGCTGCCCTTCGCCGACGCCGCCTTCGAGCTGGTCACCGCCCGGCACCCCGTGAAGGCCCACTTCCCGGAGATCGCCCGCGTACTGCGCCCCGGCGGCACGTACTTCGCCCAACACGTGGGCCCCAGCAGCGTGTTCGAGCTGGTCGAGTACTTCCTGGGGCCGCAGCCCGCCGAGGTGCGCGCCGGCCGTGACCCGGAAGCGGAGCGGCGCGAGGCCGAGGCGGCGGGCCTGGAGATCGTCGATCTGCGCGCCGAGCGACTGCGCATCGAGTTTCACGACATCGGCGCCGTTGTCCACTTTCTGCGCAAGGTTGTGTGGATGGTGCCGAACTTCACGGTTGACGCGTACGAACCCCAACTCCGGTCCCTGGACCGGCAGATCAGAGCGGACGGGCCGTTCGTGGCGCACAGCACCCGGCATCTCTTCGACGCCCGCAAGCCGTAGCGGCGGCCGCGGGAACCTCCGTAAATCTGGCCTCTACAGCCGTCTCGCGTAAGGTCCCGCCCCATGAGCCACACGCAATTCAGCCAAGCTTTCCTGTACGAGACCGAGCGGCACGCGGCGTGGGGTGGCGCTCAGCTCGAAGCTCTCATGGGGTTCCTGCCCGAAGGGGCGTCGTGGACGGCCGACCTGCCGACGTGCCGGTACCGGCAGGGCCACGTGGACCTGCGCGTCGGTGTCCTCGGCACGTATGACGCCGCCCAGCGGTCGTGGATGTGGGGCTGGGCCAACCCCGAACTGCGCGGAACGCCGATCGCGGCGCTCTCCGAGCAGGTGGGGCGTTTCGGCCAGAGCCAGGGGATATCCGAGTTCACGACCCAGGTGCTCGACCTGTCCGGCTTCCCCGACCCCCGCCGGGCCGCCGAGACGCTCGCCTTCGCGGGGATGGGCGTGACGGGCGCGCCCGGCTACATCGGTGTGCCCGCGAACCCCGAGACCCAGGTCTACTTCCTCCCCGAGGACCCGCAGGTGCCGCGCGCCGCCCTCGACCCGGTCACGCTGCCGCGCACCCTCGTGCAGGCCGAAGGGCTGCTCGGCGTCGACGCCCGGCGCCTGGTCACGGGCTTCTTCGACCATCACGGGGTGGCCTACCGGGACAACGGCGGGCAGATCGCCGCGGAGCTGCCCGGCTCCGTCCCCGCCGAGATCGGCTTCGACGAGGCGGGCCGCATCGCGGGCATCCGCCTCGCCTTGCACTGAAAGCCTCCGAAGGAGGCACGACCGCAGGAAGCTACGCCTCGTCGCGCAGTCCGAGGCGCAGGTGCTCCACATGGAAGAGCGCCTGGTCGAGCAGCTGCGCGACGTGGTCGTCATACAGCGCGTAGACGATCGAGCGCCCCTTGCGCTCACTGTTGACCAGTCCGAGATTGCGCAGCAGCCGCAGCTGGTGCGAGCACGCGGACTGTTCCAGGCCGGCCGCCTCCGCGAGGTCGCCGACCGCGCACGGCCCCTCCTGCAGGCGGGCCAGGATGCGCAGCCGCGACGGGGTCGCGAGGGCCTGCAGCGTCGCCGCGACATCGGCCGCGCCCACGGCGTCGAGCCGCTCGCGCGTGCTGCTCTTGTGATCGATTCCATGGCCCATGGGCTCATCGTATCCAGCCGGTGGCCGTCTTCCATGGTACGCATGAAGAGGTCTTCATGTGTTCCTGTATCGTGAGCCCCATGCCTGCACCCGTGTCCGCCTCCGCACCGGCCGAGGCCGCCGCACCCGCCCCCGCCGCGCCGCGCGCCGCCCGCGGCGCCCGCACCCCCGTCCTGGCCCTCCCCGAGGCCCGCTGGGCGGCCGTCGCCACCGTCGCCTTCCTCCTCGCCCTCCCGCTCCAACTCCTGGACACCACCGCCTGGTTGTGGGGCCCGCTGTACGCCGTCGCCTACGCGGCCGGGGGCTGGGAACCCGGACTCGAAGGCCTCAAGGCGCTGCGCGAGAAGACCCTCGACGTCGACCTGCTGATGGTCGTGGCCGCGCTCGGTGCCGCCGCGATCGGGCAGGTCATGGACGGCGCCCTGCTCGTCGTGATCTTCGCGACCTCCGGCGCCCTGGAGGCCCTCGCCACCGCCCGCACCGAGGACAGCGTGCGCGGACTGCTCGACCTGGCCCCCGCGACCGCCACCCGGCTCGCCGCGGACGGGACGGAGGAGACCGTCGCGGCCTCCGAACTCGCCGTCGGCGACGTGCTGTTGATCCGCCCCGGCGAACGCGTCGGCGCGGACGCCCGCGTCGTCGAAGGGGACAGCGACGTCGACCAGGCCACCATCACCGGCGAACCCCTCCCCGTACCCAAGGGCGCCGGCGACGAGGTGTTCGCCGGCACCCTCAACGGCACCGGCGCGCTCCGGGTCCGCGTCGTGCGCGACCCCTCCGACACGGTCATCGCCCGCATCGTCGCCCTGGTCGAGGAGGCCACCCGCACCAAGGCCCCGACCCAGCTGTTCATCGAGCGCGTCGAGCAGCGCTACGCCCTCGGCATGGTCGCCGCGACCCTCGCCGTCTTCCTGGTCCCGCTCGCCTTCGGCGACGCGCTCACGGACGCGCTCCTGCGGGCCATGACGTTCATGATCGTGGCCTCGCCGTGCGCCGTGGTGCTCGCGACGATGCCCCCGTTGCTGTCGGCGATCGCGAACGCCGGGCGGCACGGCGTGCTCATCAAGTCGGCCGTGGTGATGGAACGCATCGGACGCACCGACACGGTCGCCTTCGACAAGACGGGAACCCTCACGGAAGGCGTCCCCCAGGTGACGGAGGTCCGCCCGGAACTCCCGTACACAGAGGACGAGTTGCTGACCCTGGCGGCGTCGGTGGAGCAGCGGAGCGAACACCCGGTGGGGCGCGCGATCGTGCTGGCGGCGAGGGAGCGGGGGCTGTCCCCCCACCCCGTGGAGGCTTTCGAGTCGATGCCGGGCAAGGGAGTCTCGGGCAGGGTTCTCAAGGGCGCGGGACTCGACATCGCGGCGGGCTCCCCGCACCACTTGGGCGTCGAGGCCACAGCCGCCCCCGGCACGGAGGTGGCCGTCCAGGTGGACGGCAGGCTCGCCGGCCGCCTCACCCTCACCGACACCCTCCGCCCCACCGCACCGGAGGCGGTCCGCGCGCTGGCCGCCCGCACGGGCACCGCGCCGGTCCTCCTCACCGGCGACCACGAGCACGCCGCGGCCGCCGTGGCCCAGCGGACCGGCATCGCCCCCGGCGACGTACGGGCGGGGCTGCTGCCGCACGAGAAAGCGGCCGCCGTCCGTGAACTGGCGGACGCGGGCCGTACCGTCCTCCTGGTCGGCGACGGGGTCAACGACGCCCCCGCGCTCGCCGCGGCGCACACCGGCGTCGCCATGGGCCGCGGCGGCTCCGACCTCGCCCTCGAAACCGCGGACGCGGTCCTCGTACGGGACGAGCTGGGTGCCGTCGAGCGCACGGTGGCACTGTCCCGGCGCGCACGCCGCCTGGTCGTCCAGAATCTCGTCATCGCCGGGGTGTTCATCGCCGGACTGGTGATCTGGGACCTCGCGGGGCACCTGCCGCTGCCGCTCGGCGTCGCGGGGCACGAGGGCTCGACCGTCCTGGTCGGCCTCAACGGCCTGCGGCTGCTGCGCGAACGCGCCTGGACACGCTGAGCGGCCGATCCGGATCGTTATCGATACGCGATCGAATGCGGCCTAAGAATCACGTAAGTTCAGACCAACGGCAATTCGCGTGAGCAAAGCTGCGCGTCGGTACCGCGCAGTGGAGGGGGCTGCGCGGTACCCCGGCCGTACATCGCGCCGTTCCTCCGCGCCAGGGCCCGGGCCGCCGTCCGGGTGTCAACCACGCGCGTGACACGGGAGAGGGACGCCACGCCGGGCGCGCCGGCCCCGCCGATCCCCGGGATTCCGGGCCGCGCACCCCTCGAACCTGCTGCGGGACGGCTTGAAAGCCACCTCCGGGCGTCGCCGGACGACTTCGGAGAGTAGTTGTGGCACGCCGATGCGAGCGGCGGCACTTACGAAGGGTTATGGTGGAAACCCCCCCTCGGGCCGGTCCGTATCCCCCCCCCACGGACCGGCCCGTTTTTCTGTCCCGGGACCGCCCGGGCGAATCCCCGCTCCCGGCACGGGAGTTCAGCGCCGGCCGTTCCAGATGTTGGTGCCGGCCGTGGAGACCGCGAACGAGTCGATTTCGGTCAGCTCCTCGTCGGTCAGCTTGGGCCCCTCGAGCGCCGCCAGGTTCTCCTCCAGCTGCTTGACGCTGGACGCCCCGATCAGCGCCGACGTCATCCGCTCGTCCCGCAGCACCCAGCTCAGCGCCAGCTGCGCGAGCGACTGGCCGCGGCGCTGCGCGATGCCGTTCAGCCCGTTCAGCCGGCGGACGACGTCCTCGCTCAGCAGGTCAGGGTCGAGCGACTTGCCCTGCGTCGCGCGCGACCCCTCCGGGATCTCCTTCAGGTACTTGCCGGTCAGCAGGCCCTGTGCGAGCGGCGCGAAGGAGATGCAGCCCATCCCGGCCGCCTCCAGCGTGTCGAGCAGATTGTCGTCCTCGGTCCAGCGGTTGAGCATCGAGTACGAGGGCTGGTGGATGATCGCCGGGACACCCATCTCCCGGAGCAGCCGCGCCGCTTCGGCCGTCTGCTCGCTGCTGTACGAGGACACGCCCACGTACAGCGCCTTCCCCTGCTGGACGGCGGAGGCGAGCGCGCCCATCGTCTCCTCGAGCGGGGTGTCCGGGTCGAAGCGGTGCGAGTAGAAGATGTCCACGTAGTCGACGCCCATCCGCTTCAGGGACGCGTCGAGCGACGACATCAGGTACTTGCGGCTGCCCCACTCCCCGTACGGGCCGGGGTGCATCCGGTAACCCGCCTTCGTCGAGATGACGAGTTCGTCACGGTAGGGCGCGAAGTCCTGCGCGAAGATCTTGCCAAAGTTCAACTCCGCGCTGCCGGGCGGCGGCCCGTAGTTGTTCGCGAGGTCGAAGTGTGTGACGCCCAGGTCGAAGGCGCGGCGCAGGATCGAGCGCTGGCTCGCAAGTGTGCGGTCGTCCCCGAAGTTGTGCCACAGTCCGAGGGAGACGGCGGGGAGCTTGAGACCGCTGCGGCCCGTGCGCCGGTACTCCATGGAACCGTACCGGCCCGCCGAGGCGACGTAAGGAGAGGTGTCGTTCATGGCTACGAAGCTACGTCAGGTCCCTGACACCCCATAGCCGACACCTAGCTACGCCCGAGTAGGCTTCCGCCTTCTGGGGCTCCCATCTGCACGGAGGGCAAAGAGACCGTGAACCTGCGCGACAGGCTGCGCGGCCTGCTGGTCAGGCTGTACGCACGCCGGGTGGAAGGCCACCTGGACCACGCCCAGGTGCCCAAGCACATCGGCGTCATCATGGATGGCAACCGCCGCTGGGCCAAGGCCGCCGGATCCACCACCGCCCAGGGCCACCAGGCGGGCGCGGCGAAGATCGAGGAGTTCCTCGGCTGGTGCAGCGAGACGGATGTCGAGGTCGTCACACTCTGGCTGCTCTCGACGGACAACTTCGACCGTCCCCAGGAGGAGCTGGTCCCGCTCCTCGGCATCATCGAGGACACCGTGCGCACGCTCGCCGAGGACGGCCGCTGGCGCGTGCAGCACGTGGGCAACACCGACATCCTCCCCTCGGGCATGCAGACCGTGCTCAAGGAGGCCGAGGAGTCCACCGCGGGGCGCGACGGAATAGTGGTCAACGTGGCGATCGGCTACGGCGGCCGCCAGGAGATCGCCGACGCCGTCCGCTCGATGCTGCTCGACGCCTCCGACAAGGGGAGCTCGATCGAGGACGTCGCCGAGACGGTCACCGTCGACGCGATCGGCAAGCACCTCTACACCAAGGAGCAGCCCGACCCGGATCTGGTCATCCGGACCAGCGGCGAGCAGCGCCTGTCCGGCTTCATGCTCTGGCAGACGGCCCACTCCGAGTACTACTTCTGTGATGTCTTCTGGCCGGCCTTCCGCAAGGTCGACTTCCTGCGCGCGATGCGCGACTACGCGGTGCGCCACCGCCGTTTCGGGGGCTGACCCCGGTTCCCCGAGAGACGTACGTCACCAGGAGTTAACGAACGCGCCGTCATGTGCCTTTGCATGGCGGCGCTTGTTCGAGGGAATAAGCCTTCCAAGTCGGTGCCCGATACCTGAGGACACCGCATCTCAGCGGGCAGCACGGGCTGTCCGCCCGGGAGGCCCTTTGCACCAGGACGACCGTACGCAGATGGGTACGGAAGACGACTTGGAGGGCCGGTTCTCGGCCCGCGCATCGCGGCCGATGAACCGGCCCCGAAAAATCCGTCGCTCCCCGACCTCATCCGAGGGGGTACGTCCTTCCGTGGTGACCAGCAACAAGCGCCTTCCCAAGCCCGACCGGCGCACCTATGTTCTCGACACCAGCGTCCTGCTGGCCGATCCGAACTCCATGACCCGATTCGACGAACACGAAGTGGTCCTTCCTGTCGTCGTGGTCACGGAACTGGAGGCCAAGCGGAATCATCCGGAGCTGGGTTACTTCGCCAGGCAGGCACTGCGCCTGCTCGACGACTACCGGATCCGCCACGGACGCCTGGACGCGCCGATTCCTACCGGCGAACTGGGCGGCACCCTGCGCGTCGAGCTCAACCACTCCGATCCCAGCGTGCTGCCCTCGGGCTACCGCCTGGGCGACAACGACAGCCGCATCCTGGCGGTCGCCCGCAATCTGCAGGCCGAGGGGTACGACGTCACCGTCGTGTCGAAGGACCTGCCGCTGCGGATCAAGGCGTCCTCCGTGGGGCTCCTCGCCGAGGAGTACCGCGCCGAACTCGCCATCACGGACTCCGGCTGGACCGGCATGTCCGATCTGACGCTGCCCGCCGAGCAGGTCGACCTCCTCTTCGAAGAGGACACCCTCTACGTTCCCGAGGCCGCGGACCTGCCCGTGCACACGGGCCTGACGATCCAGTCCGAGCGCGGAAAGGCGCTCGGCCGCGTCACGCCCGAGGGCAACGTCCGGCTGGTGCGCGGCGACCGGGAGGCCTTCGGCCTCAAGGGGCGCAGCGCCGAGCAGCGGATCGCGCTCGATCTGCTGCTCGATCCGGACGTCGGGATCATCTCGATGGGCGGCCGGGCCGGCACCGGCAAGTCCGCGCTCGCGCTGTGCGCGGGCCTGGAGGCCGTCCTGGAGCGGCGCCAGCACCAGAAGGTGATGGTCTTCCGTCCCCTCTACGCGGTCGGCGGTCAGGAGCTCGGCTATCTGCCGGGCAGCGAGGCCGAGAAGATGGGCCCGTGGGCGCAGGCGGTCTTCGACACGCTGTCGGCCGTCACCTCGCGCGAGGTGATCGAAGAGATCACCGCGCGCGGGATGCTGGAGGTCCTGCCGCTCACCCACATCCGCGGCCGCTCGCTGCACGACGCGTTCGTGATCGTGGACGAGGCGCAGTCCCTTGAGCGGAACGTCCTTCTGACGGTCCTTTCGCGCATCGGGGCGAATTCGCGTGTCGTCCTCACCCATGACGTCGCGCAGCGCGACAACCTCCGGGTCGGCCGGTACGACGGGGTGGTGGCGGTCGTCGAGAAGCTGAAGGGGCATCCGCTCTTCGCGCACGTCACGCTCACCCGATCGGAAAGGTCGCAGATCGCGGCCCTGGTGACCGAAATGCTGGAGGACGGTCAGATCTAGCCCGTACAGGGCCTGTTCGTCCCTTTTGGCGCCGTTCGGCAAGGCGGGAGAGCCTAGCCGGGCGGCGCCGCGGCGTGTGCTCGTTTCCGAAAATCCCGGGGAGCAAACGAGGTGTGACCTTTCACACGCGGTGGGGAATTGCCTTGCCACGCTCCGATACGGCAGAGTCACGGTCCTGTCAGGCCCCGCATACGACACTTGCGTGCCCCCAGCGGTACGAAACCACAGCAGCACCTGCTGTACCTGAACTACATAGAGGCCGTCGTATGCCGCCCGAGCACCACGCGGCGCTCCCGTCACGGGAGTTGTCCACCGGGCCCGTGTCTCCCGTGACCCCGCAGTTGGGAGACCAGTGCCAGGGGCACGATTGCGTCCGCGACGGTCACACTCAAGCGGGCGATGCTGGAAGGAAACCGTGTGAGCCGGATTTCGGTCCGGGGATTCGCAGTGGCCTCGGCCACCGCGGTCACCACCGTCGGCGCTGTTGTTGGTGTTGCCTCGGGCAGCACCGGTCAGCCCTCTCACGAGGCTGAGGCAACGGCGAGCGACGCGACTCTCCTCGCTGACATCCCCGCTGGACAGCAGGCGCAGGTGCAGACCTCGTCGCTGAAGCAGCAGGCGCAGACCCAGGCCATCGCGGCCGACACGGCTGCGCAGAAGACCGCCGAGGAGTCCGCCCGGAAGCAGGCAGCCGAGGACGCGGTCGCGAAGCAGCAGGCCGCACAGGACGCCAAGGCGGCCAAGGAGAAGGCCGAGCAGGAGGCCAAGGAGCGGGAGGCGGCCAAGAAGGCGGCCGCCAGCCGTTCGGCCACCCGCGACGCCTCCGACTTCGCCACGCAGTCCTCGTACAGCGTCGCCCAGGTCCAGTCGATGGCGCGTCAGATGGTCCCGTCGGGCCAGTGGCAGTGCTTCAGCAACATCGTGGACCACGAGTCCAGCTGGAACTACAAGGCCGTTAACGCCTCGTCCGGCGCCTACGGTCTCTTCCAGGCGCTGCCCGGCACCAAGATGTCGTCGGCCGGCGCGGACTGGCAGACCAACCCGGCCACGCAGATAAAGTGGGGCCTCGGTTACATGAACGACCGCTACGGCAGCCCCTGCGAGGCGTGGTCGTTCTGGCAGGCCAACAACTGGTACTGAGCGACCAGTAGTTCGCAACCTCGCGAAGCCCCTCACCGTCCTCACGGTGAGGGGCTTCGGCGTTTCCACGCGGTACGGTCGGTGCCAAAGGCTCAAAGAGGACGGATGATGTCGCGAGTTCCAGGGTGGCTCGGCCGGGTCGGCGCGGGAATCAGCAAGGTGGGCGAGCGCCTGGACGAGCGCCGCGCGGAGGCCGAGCGCGCCGAGGAGGCCGAGCTGCCGCCCAGGCCGACGCGCGCGCCGGACAGGGTCCCCGACCCGGAGTCGGAGGCGCGGGTCCCTGACGAACCAGGGGCCGGGCACGAGACGGAGCGGGTGCCCGCCCCGCCCGCGTACAGGCCGTCGGTGTCTCCGCGGCCCGAGCCGGCCGTCGCCGTGCCGTGGGGCCTGCGGGTGGCGGCGGAGGCGGGCTGGCGGCTCCTGGTGCTCGCCGGGACGCTCTGGGTGCTGATGAAGGTCATCAGCTCGGTGCAGCTGGTGATCTTCGCGTTCATCGCGGCGCTGCTCATCACCGCGCTGCTGCAGCCGACGGTGGCGCGGCTCATGCGCCGCGGCGTGCCGCGCGGGCTCGCCACGGCCCTGACCGCGATCCTCGGCTTCGTCATCATGGGACTCGTCGGCTGGTTCGTGGTCTGGCAGGTCCAGGAGAACATCGACCAGCTCTCCGAACAGGTCCAGGACGGCATCGACGATCTGCGCCGCTGGCTGCTCAACAGCCCGTTCCATGTGACCGACGGCCAGATCAACGAGATCGCCAAGTCGCTGCGCGACGCGGTCGGCGCGAACACGGACGAGATCACGTCGGCGGGCCTGGAGGGCGTCACCGTCATCGTCGAGGCGCTGACGGGCGTGCTCCTCACGATGTTCTCGACGCTGTTCCTGCTCTACGACGGCCGGCGGATCTGGCAGTGGACCCTGGGGCTCGTCCCGGCGCAGGCCCGTCCCGGCATCGCGGGCGCGGGTCCACGGGCCTGGCGCACCCTCACCGCGTACGTCCGCGGAACGGTGATAGTGGCCCTGATCGACGCCATCTTCATCGGCCTCGGCATCTTCTTCCTGGGCGTGCCGATGGCGGTGCCGCTCGCCGTCTTCATCTTCCTGTTCGCGTTCATCCCGCTGGTGGGCGCCGTCGTCTCGGGCGCGCTCGCGGTGGTCGTCGCGCTGGTGACGCAGGGCGTGTTCGCCGCGGTGATGACGCTGGCCGTGGTGCTCGCGGTGCAGCAGATCGAGGGCCACATCCTGCAGCCGTTCATCCTGGGCCGCGCGGTCCGGGTGCACCCCCTGGCCGTCGTCCTCGCGGTCGCGGCGGGCGGCATGGTCTCCGGGATCGGGGGAGCGGTGGTGGCGGTGCCGCTGGTCGCGGTCACGAACACGGTGGTCGTCTACCTGAAGGCGTGGTCCCGCGAGGCCCACCTGGGCGACACACCCGAGCCACGCGGCGCGACAGCGATCGACGCGGCGCCCAAATCAAGCCCCGCCGGCGATTGAGGCGCGGGGTCCGGGGCAGAGCCCCGAGACGCAGGAAACGGGGGCCGGAACACTCCGGCCCCCGTTTCCGAGCGACGTGTTACGCGAGCGCCGCTTCCGCGTCGAGGGTGACACCGACCGCCTGGATCACAGAGGCGATCTTGAAGGCCTCCTGGACGACCTCACGGTCGACGCCGGCCTTGCGCAGCACCTGCTCGTGCGAGTCGAGGCACATCCCGCAGCCGTTGATCGCGGAGACCGCGAAGGACCACAGCTCGAAGTCGACCTTGTCGACGCCCGGGTTGCCGATGACGTTCATCCGCAGACCGGCGCGCATCGTCCCGTACTCGCTGTCCGAGAGCAGGTGGCGCGTGCGGTAGAAGACGTTGTTCATCGACATGATGGCGGCAGCCGACTTCGCGGCGGTGTACGCCTCGGCCGACAGGTTCGCCTTCGCCTCGGGCTCCAGCTCGCGCAGCACGCGCGGGGACCGGGAGGCGATGGCGGTCGCCAGGACCGTGCCCCACAGCTGCTGGGCCGGGAGGTCCGAGTTGCCGATGACCGAGCCCAGGTTGAGCTTCAGGTCCTTGGCGTAGTCCGGAACGGCGGACTTCAGCTCATCGAGGGCCATGCTCACTCACCGGCCAGCAGCGCGACCGGGTCGAGGGTGTCCTCGCCGGAG
Organism: Streptomyces sp. NPDC059897; assembly: GCF_042730865.1. Taxonomy (NCBI): domain Bacteria; kingdom Bacillati; phylum Actinomycetota; class Actinomycetes; order Kitasatosporales; family Streptomycetaceae; genus Streptomyces; species Streptomyces sp. NPDC059897. The sequence continues at coordinate 38,964 of NZ_JBHWKQ010000020.1, forward strand.
GTCCAGTTGCACGGGCACAGCTCGTCCGTCTGGAGAGCGTCGAGGACCCGGAGGACCTCCTTGGGGTTACGGCCGACGGAGCCGGCGGTCACCATCGTGAACTGGATCTCGTTGTTCTGGTCGACGATGAAGACGGCGCGCTGCGCGAAGCCGTCGTCGCCCTCGATGCCGAGGTCACGCATGAGCTCGTGCTTCGAGTCGGCCATCATCGGGAAGGGCAGGTCCGTCAGGTCCGGGTGGTCCTTGCGCCAGGCGTGGTGCACGAACTCGGAGTCGCCGGAGAAGCCGAGGATCTGGGCGTCACGGTCGGCGAACTCCTCGTTCAGCTTGCCGAACGCGGCGATCTCGGTGGGGCACACGAAGGTGAAGTCCTTGGGCCACGCGAAGACGATCTTCCACTTGCCCTCGTAGGTCTTGTGGTTGATCTGCTCGAACTCAGAGCCCTTCTCCAGCGAGACACAGGCGGTCAGGTCGAACTCGGGGAACTTGTCACCGACAGTGAGCACACGAACTCCTTGCAGTAGGAGACATCCCTTTTGGGGGTGTTTCCATGGGTTGGACTGCTCAAGATCGTGGCACAGGGTGCATTGATTATGGAAATAGCTAGACTCGGTCATGTTGATCGGAGGTGGCTATCAGTGGCCGTACAGAACGGAAAGCCCGTCGGGGCCCGGCGCAGGCAGCCGAGCCTGGCGCAGCTGCGGGCGTTCGCCGCGGTCGCGGAGCATCTGCACTTCCGGGACGCGGCGGCCGCGATAGGGATGAGTCAGCCCGCGCTCTCGGGCGCGGTCTCCGCGCTCGAGGAGACGCTGGGGGTGACCCTTCTCGAGCGTACGACGAGAAAGGTGCTGCTCTCTCCGGCCGGGGAGCGGATCGCGGTGCGGGCCAAGGCGGTGCTCGACGAGGTCGGCGCGCTCGTCGAGGAGGCCGAGGCGGTGCGGGCACCGTTCACGGGCGTGCTGCGGCTCGGGGTGATTCCCACGGTGGCGCCGTATCTGCTGCCGACGGTGCTGCGGCTCGTCCACGACACGTATCCCGACCTGGACCTCCAGGTGCACGAGGAGCAGACGTCCTCGCTCATCGAGGGCCTGGGCGCCGGGCGGCTCGACCTGCTGCTGCTCGCCGTGCCGCTCGGGGTGCCGGGCGTGACCGAACTCCCGCTGTTCGACGAGGACTTCGTGCTCGTCACGCCGCTCGACCACTGGCTCGGCGGCCGGGAGGGCATTCCGCGGGAGGCGCTGCGGGAGCTGAACCTGCTGCTGCTCGACGAGGGGCACTGCCTGCGCGACCAGGCCCTCGACATCTGCCGGGAAGCGGGCCGCGACGACGCCCCCGTCGCCACGACCGCCGCCGGACTCGCCACGCTGGTCCAGCTCGTCGCGGGCGGCCTCGGGGTGACGCTGCTGCCGCGCACCGCCGTGTCCGTCGAGACCAGCCGGAGCAGCCAGTTGCTCACCGGGTACTTCGCGGAGCCCGCCCCCTCGCGCCGCGTGGCCTTCGCCATGCGGACGGGGGCGGCGCGCTCCGCGGAGTACGAGGAGCTGGCCGCGGCCCTGCGGACGGCCTTGCAGGGCCTGCCGGTCCGGATCCTCGGCGGCTGACCCGCGTCACTCCGTGCGCAGGCCCTCGGCGCGCATCATGCGGTACAGCGGCGGCAGGGACAGCAGGGTCACCGCCGCGACGAGGGCGGCCGCCACCCCGCTCAGCGGGAGGAACACCAGCCAGTCGGTGACCGGCTTGCCGACGAGGCGCAGCATCAGCCAGCCGAGCGCAAGGCCGCCCGTCACGGCCACCGCCATGCCGAGGAGCACCGGGATCGCCGTCTGCCACAGCACGGACCAGGCGAGCGTCGAGCGCTTCGTGCCGTAGGCGACGAGCACCGACAACAGCCGCCTGCGTTCGCGGAGTTGCTCGATCTGCGAGACCAGCATCGACGCCGCGATGATCACCATGGTGAGGGCCGCGGCCGTGAAGAGGGCCGTGCGGATGCTCGCGTACTCCTTGTCGCGGGTCGCCAGCTCGTACGTCCACACGTGCATGCCCGGGTCGACCGCGAACGCGGTGTTGCGCACCTGGTCCGCCGCGTCGGGCACCCTCGGGTCGACCTGGATCTGCGCGCTGGTCGACGCGGTGTGCAGGGTCGCCGGGTCGAGGGCGCCGGGCGTGGCGAGGATGCCGCCGTAGTACTCGCCCGCCGGGTCCTTCCGGGAGTCGACGGTGCGCACGTCCCCGGGCAGCTTCCAGTGCACCGGCTTCAGGCCGGGGCGGTCCGCGTCCTCGGGGTCGTCCACGACCAGCCGTCCGCCGGGCACGGCGACCTTCTCCAACTCGCCGTCGAGGTAGGAGTCGTGGGAGCGGGTGACGCGGAAGACGTCGCCGTCCGAGCACGACGGCAGGTGGGCCAGCTCGCGCAGCGAGGGGCAGGAGCCGACGGACAGCGAGACGGACGGCGCGTAGCCGTCCGCGTCCGGCTTGGCGCCCACCAGCTCGGCCGAGGTGCTGACCGTCCCGATGACCTTCGTTACGCCCTTGGTGGTCCGGAACTCCTGGACCATCCGGTCGGCCAGCGCACCGCTCGGGAAGTCGGTGTTCGCGCCGATCTGGGCGCGCTTGGGGTCCTGGCCGGTCGAGCTGCTGAAGCCGTCGTTGATGCCGACGGTGAACATCTGCAGGGCGATGCCGCCGGCCACCGCGATGGTGATGCCGGAGATCGCGCGGGTGGCGCCGCTGCTGCTCAACTGGAGCCTGCGGGTCGCCAGTTGCCAGGGCACGGAGCCGCCCCGCAGCCGGCTCACGACGGCCTCCACCAGCCACGGCAGCACCAGCACCAGGCCGACGAGGGTCAGCAGGACGCCTCCCGCGATCACCACCATGTCCAGCTGCGACGAGCCCTCGCCGAAGCTCGACAGGAGCAGGACCAGGACGCCGGCGACGGGGACGGGCAGCCGCCACCACAGCTTGCGGCTGCGGGTGCGCCCGCCCCGTACGACACCGAGCGGCTCGATCGCGACGGACCGCAGGGCGAACACCGTGACGGCGATCGCGGCCAGCGGCACCGCGAGCAGCACCACCGCGGCAAGCACCGGCACCGGGGTGAAGTCGTCGGGGAACGCCGACAGTCGCCACACCTCGACGTGGGCGAACACCTGCCTCCCCGCGAAGAAGGTGATCAGGCCGAACCCGAGACCGACGAGCGTGCCGAACAGCGCCTCACCGGCGGCCACCCACCGCGTCATCCGCGCGTCGGCGCCGACGAGCCGCAGCGCGGCGAGCCTGCGGTCGCGCCGCTCGCCGCCGAACCGTACGGCGGTCGCGATGAAGATGGCGATGGGCGCGAGCAGCACCACACAGCCCAGCAGGATCATCAGCACCAGGGCCGGGTCGAGCGGGTTGTCGTTGGCCGCCCGCCCGAAGCCGTCGACACGGGTGGCGCCGCGGTCGGTGCTCAGGCTGTCGCTGCCCGCGTACATGTACAGGTCGAAGGGGTCGCTCAGGCCGGCCTCGTGGATGGTGCCGACGTCGCGGAAGTCGTAGCGCTTCTTGAGCAGTTCGCCATCGGGGGAGGCGAGGAGGTCGCGCAGCGCGGGGGAGACCAGCATCTCGCCGGGGCCCGGCAGCTTGTCGATGCCGGGCGGCAGGGCGGGGTGCCCGCCGTCGGCGTCCAGCATGTAGCCGCCGACCGAGACGTCCCGGTACGTGGAGGAGGTGTCGAGCGTGAGCAGCGTGCGGTCCGACGGCCGCACGCTCTTCTCGCTGAACTCGATCGAGCGGGCGTCGTAACGGGCGTCGCGGCCGCTCGTGAAGTTCGGCACCGACGCGGCGCCCAGCAGCACGGCGACGCCGAGGCCGACGCCGAGCGCGGTGAGCAGCGTACGGACCCAGCCCTCGCGGCCGCCGGAGAAGCCGAAGCGGACTCCGAGCGCGAGATCGCGCAGCCGGCCCGCGATGCCGTGCTCCGTGGGGGCGGGCGCGGCCTGGGCGGGACGGTCGTCGAGGAGTGTCATCGGGCGAACTCCATGTCCCGGGCCCGGCCGTCCCGTACGACGATCTCGCGGTCCGAGTAGGCGGCGACCCGCGTCTCGTGGGTGACCAGGACGACGGCGGCGCCCGTGCTGCGGGCGGCGTCCGTGAGCAGCTCCATGACGCGCTCGCCGTTGAGCGAGTCCAGGGCGCCGGTGGGCTCGTCGGCGAAGAGCACGCGCGGCCCCGTCACCAGGGAGCGGGCGACGGCGACGCGCTGGCCCTGGCCGCCGGAGACCTCGCCGGGGCGCTTGCCCGCGAGGTCGTCGACCTCAAGGCGCTGAAGCCATTCGGCGGCCCGGCGCTCGGCCTCCTTGCGCTTGACGCCGTTCAGGCGCAGCGGGAGCGCGACGTTCTCGACGCAGGTCAACTCCGGTACGAGCTGGCCGAACTGGAACACGAAGCCGAACTCGCCGCGGCGCAGCGCGCTGCGCTCCGCGTCGGACATGGCGGTCAGCTCGCGGCCGTTGTACGTGATGGTGCCGGAGTCCGGCGTGACGATCCCGGCGAGGCAGTGCAGCAGCGTCGACTTGCCCGAGCCGGAGGGGCCCATGACGGCGACGACCTCGCCCGGGTGGACGGAGAACGAGGCACCGTCGAGGGCCGGGGTCGGCCCGTACGTCTTGTGCAGGCCGGTTGCGGTCAGCAGGGATCCGGCGGGAGCGGTGGGGGAACTCATGACGGACGTACCTCCGCGGCGAGCTTGTCGAGGCGCGCGGCGGTCAGTTCCAGCCAGCGCAGGTCGGCTTCCAGGTGGAACAGGGCGTGGTCGCAGATGAGCTGGTCGGCTAGGTCGCCCTTGCGCTTGCGGTCCGTGAGGATGCGCATCAGGCGCAGGTGCTCGGAGTGCTGCGCGTCGAGCAGTTCGGTGGCGTCGCGCCGGGTCAGCAGGGCGAGGACGACCTTGGTGTAGAGGGTCGACTGGAGGTACGGCTCCGGCTTCTCCGGCGTCGCGAGCCAGCGCTGTACGTCGGTGACGCCGGCGTCGGTGATCGCGTACCGCTTGCGCTCGGGGCCGCCGCCGGCCTCGATCCCGTCGACCTCGACGAGGCCGTTCTTCAGGAGGCGGGACATGGTCGAGTAGACCTGCCCGTAGTGCAGCGGCTTGTCGTGCCCGAACGTCTCGTCGAAGGTGCGCTTGAGGTCGTAACCATGGCGGGGCCCGGATTCGAGCAGCCCGAGGAGGGTGTGGCCGATGGACATGCGAGGGACTATACACACCACGTATACACGGTGTGTATAGCTGGCCATGAGAACGCCGCAGGAGCTTGATTCATCAAGCCCCTGCGGCGATTGAGCGGATCCGGCCCCGCCGGCGATCGAGCAGATCCAGCCCCGCCGGCGTTTGAGGCGCGGGGTCCGGGGCGGAGCCCCGTGTCGTTCAGTCGGTCTCGCCGGCCGGGGGCCGCCCCCGCCGCGGAATCGGCTTCGTCGAACCCGGCAGCCTGCCCACCTCTGCGAGCGCCTTGCGCAGCAGGAACTCGATCTGCGCGTTGGTCGAGCGCAGGTCCTCGCCCGCCCAGCGCGCGAGCGCATCGTGCACGGCCGGATCGAGCCGCAGCAGGACCTGTTTGCGGGGCGCTCGCGGGCTCACTGGTAGAGCGTTCCCGTGTTCAGGACCGGCTGGGCGGCGCGGTCTCCGCAGAGGACGACCAGCAGGTTGCTCACCATGGTCGCCTTCCGCTCCTCGTCCAGCTCCACGAAGTCCTGCTCGGCGATCCGGGCGAGCGCGGCCTCGACCATGCCCACCGCCCCGTCGACAATCTGGCGGCGGGCCGCCACGACCGCGCCCGCCTGCTGGCGCTGGAGCATCGCCGACGCGATCTCGGGGGCGTACGCGAGGTGCGTGAAGCGGGACTCGATGATCTGGACGCCGGCCGCCTCCACGCGCGCGTGCAGTTCGAGGGCGAGCTTCTCGGTGATCTCCTCGGCGTTGCCGCGCAGGGACAGGCCCTCCTCGTCGTGCGCGTCGTAGGGGTACTCGATGGCGATGTGCCGGACGGCCGCCTCGGTCTGCGTCGAGACGAACTCCAGGAAGTCGTCGACCTCGAAGGTCGCCTGGGCCGTGTCCTCGACCTTCCAGACGACGACCGCGGCGAGCTCGATCGGGTTGCCGTACGCGTCGTTGACCTTCAGGACGGCCGTCTCGTGGTTGCGCACACGCGTCGAGATCTTGGTGCGCGAGGTCAGCGGGTTGACCCAGCGCAGGCCGTCCGTGCGGATCGTGCCCCGGTAGCGGCCGAAGAGCTGCACGACGCGCGCCTCGCCCGGCGCCACCATGTTCAGGCCCGCCATGGCGAAGACCGAGCAGATCGCGACCACGACACCGGCCGCGATGAGCGCGCCCTTGGCGCCCCCGGAGTCGGTGGAACCCGCGATCGCAATCAGGCCCGCGCCGACGATCAGGCCCACGAGGCCGAGCAGCAGGGCGAGTCCGCCGCCGATGCTGTGGGCCGTGAACTCGCGCACCTGTGCCTTCGGCATCTGTACGTCTGGAGTGTTCGGTGTGGCGTCCGTCTCGGGCATGACTGTCCCCGTTTCTCTGAGCTGGTCGTTCGTCGCCGCGAGGCCCCGAACGTGGTCTAGCAAAGTGATATCACTTTATCGCGTCCGGCAACCATCCGCACCTCTCGCTCGTCGGTTCCCATGGGGCAGGTGCTGATTGTCACGTCCGATATGGCCGAATCAACGGAGATTCGACATAAGTGACGGGTTAGGTTCTTGAGCCGATTCAGCACGATCGTGAGAACTGGGTTCGTACTCGTACGCGAAGGCGTACACGGACAAGGACAAGAAGCGGAGCGACTGAGGTCATGGGCCGAGCGGATGCGAGGAAGGCGCGCAAGCGCGCGGCGCGGCCGTCGGGCATACGCCGCTTCTTCGGCTGGAAGAAGCTTCTGGGCACGTTCTTCGGGCTCGTGCTGCTGTGCATGGGCGCGTTCGTCGTGCTGTACCTGGTGATCGACGTACCGGAGGGCAATCCCGACGCCCAGGTGCAGAGCAACATCTACAAGTACAGCGACGGCTCGACGATGGCCCGCACCGGCAAGGTGAACCGGGAGCTCGTGGACCTCGCCGAGGTGCCCGAGGGCGTCCAGCACACCTTCGTCGCCGCCGAGAACAAGACGTTCTACACGGACAAGGGCATCGACCTGAAGGGCACCGGCCGCGGCGTGCTCAACACCGTGCTCGGCAAGGGCAAGCAGGGTGGTTCGACGATCACCCAGCAGTACGTGAAGAACTACTACCTGACGCAGGAACAGACCGTCTCCCGCAAGCTCAAGGAACTGGTCATCTCGCTGAAGGTGGACCAGAAGCAGTCCAAGGACGACATCCTCGCCGGGTACATCAACACCAGCTACTACGGGCGCGGCGCCTGGGGCATCCAGGCGGCGGCCGAGGCCTACTACGGCAAGGACGCCTCGAAGCTGTCCGTGGAGCAGGGCGCGTACCTCGCCGCGCTGCTCCAGGCCCCGAACCAGTACGACTGGGCGATCGCCTCCGACACCGGGAAGCAACTGGCCAAGGCGCGCTGGAACTACGTGCTCGACAACATGGTCGACATGAACTGGCTGGACGCGAGCAAGCGGCAGGGCATGACGTTCGACAAGCCGAAGCCGCCGAAGGCCGTGTCCGGGCTCCAGGGCCAGGAGGGCTACCTCTACGAGGCCGCCAAGGACGAGGTGATGAAGGACCTGAACCTCACCGAGGCGCAGTTCACCGCGGGCGGCTACACGATCACGCTCAACGTCGACCGCAAGAAGCAGAAGCAGCTGGAGAAGTCGGTCGAGGAGCAGCTGAACGACAAGCTCGACCGCAAGGACAAGAAGGCCGACGCGCGCGTGCAGGCCGGCGCCGTCTCCCTCGCCCCGAAGACCGGCAAGGTCCTCGCGATGTACGGCGGCGAAGGGCTCAGCGAGCACTACGTCAACAACGCGACCCGCACCGACTACCAGCCCGCCTCCACGTTCAAGCCGCTGATCCTCGCGGCCGCCCTGGAGCACGAGGCCACCACGCAGTCCGGTCAGCAGATCACCGCGGACACGATCTACGACGGCACCAGCAAGCGCCCGGTCGTCGACAACGGCGAGAAGGTCGGCTTCGCCCCGCCGAACGAGGACAAGAAGAGCTACGGCCCGGTCACCGTCCAGACCGCCATGAACAAGTCCGTGAACTCCGTGTTCGCGCAGCTCGGCGTCGACGTCGGCATGGACCAGGTGATGGCCACGGCGAAGGAGCTCGGCATGGACGCGGGCGACCTCAAGCCGTTCCCCGCGCAGACCCTCGGCACCATGGGCGCGAGCCCGATGGAGATGGCCGGCGTCTACGCGACCCTCGACAACCACGGCAAGAAGGTCACCCCGAAGATCGTGAAGGCGGTGTCCAAGGAGGGCCAGAAGGTCGAACTGCCGGAGCCCGCCCAGGAACAGGTGATCAGCCGCGGCGCCGCCGACTCGGTGACCTCGGTCCTCACTGGCGTGGTCGACGACGGTACGGCGAAGGCCTCCGTGCGCGACAACCCGGCCCGCGCGGGCCAGCAGGTCGCGGGCAAGACCGGTACCTCCGACGACAACAAGTCGGCCTGGTTCACCGGGTACACGCCGGACCTCGTCACGTCGGTCGGCCTGTTCGGCGAGGGCGCGCTGAAGTCGTCCGAGGCGGGCGCGCACGTGTCCATGGAGGGCGCGGGCGGACTGCCCCGCGTCGACGGCGGCAGCTTCCCCGCGCAGATCTGGGCGCAGTACACGTTCAACTCGTCCAGCGCGAACGGGAAGTTCGACCTGGACACCGACATGGGCAAGGCCGTCCAGCCGACGAAGACGGCCCCGGCCACCCCGACCGAGGAGCCGTCGACCGATCCGACGCCGAGCGAGACGGAGTCGACCGAGCCGACGCCCACCCAGTCGACGCCGAGCGAGACGCCGACCAGCGAGACGCCGACGACGGAGCCGACGCAGACGCTCCCGGTGCCGACCGACAGCCCGACCGAGAGCTGGCCGGAAGACCCGATCGACCCGGAGAACGGCGGCGCCAGGCCCCGGGACTGACGTCGCTACGCGCGGGCGCCGAGCCAGGTGCGGGCCGCTCCCAGCAGGGCCCGCACCCCCAGCTCGATCGTGGGGTCCTGGAGCGGCGCGTACTGCGGCGAGTGGTTCACCGGGATCTCGGCGGGCAGCCCGCGCGAGGCGAGCGTGCCCGCGTCGAGCCCCGCGAAGGCGGCCGGGTCGGCCCCGCCGAAGTGCCAGAACACCGAGGGCACGCCGAGTTCCTTGCCGAAGAGGCCGAAGTCCTCGCTGCCGTTGATCGGCTGCGGCAGCACCAGGACTCCGTGCTCGCCGAGCGCCCCGCGCAGCCCCTCGATCGTCGTGGCGGTGGCGTCGTCGGTGTTCTCCGTGACGGGGAACGAGCCGAGCGAGGTGAACTCCGGCTCCTTCGGCGAGCCCGAGGCCTCCGCCTCCGCCCGTACGATCCTGCGCACCGCGCCGAGCACCCGCTCGCGCACCACCGGGTCGACCGAGCGGATGTTGAGCTTCAGCTCGGCCTCGTCGGCGATGATGTTCTCCTTCGTGCCGGCGTGGATCGAGCCCACCGTCACGACGGCCGCCTGCGAGGCGCCGACCTCCCGCGAGACCACGGTCTGCAGGCGCATCACGACGGCCGCGGCGAGGACCACCGGGTCGACCGTCGACTCGGGCGTCGAGCCGTGCCCGCCGCGCCCGAAGAGGCGTACGCGGTAGCTGTCGGAGGCCGCCATCACCGCTCCGGGCCGGGTCACCGCGACGCCCGTCGGGAACGGTCCGACGTGCTGCCCGAGGCACACGTCCGGCTTCGGGAAACGCTCCGCGAACCCGTCGTCCAGCATGTCCCTGGCCCCGCGGCCGATCTCCTCCGCGGGCTGGAACACGGCGACGACGGTGCCGCGCCAGGTGTCCCGCTCCGCCGCGAGCAGCGCCGTCACGCCCAGCAGACACGTCACGTGCATGTCGTGGCCGCAGGCGTGCATGACCGGTACGTCGTTGCCGTCGCGGTCGGTGGCGCGCGCCACGGACGCGTAGGGCAGGCCCGTCGCCTCCAGGACGGGCAGCCCGTCCATGTCGGCGCGCAGCAGCACGGTCGGGCCCTCGCCGCCGCGCAGCACCCCGACGACGCCGGTGCCGCCGACGCCCTCGGTCACCTCCCAGCCGCCCTGCTCGCGCAGCCGGGCCGCGACGATCCCGGCGGTGCGGGTCTCCTGGAGGGAGAGTTCGGGGTGGGCGTGCAGGTCCCGGTAGAGCTCGCGCAGGGACGGCAGCAGGCTGTCGAGAGTGGTCATCGGGGCTCGCTTTCTACGGGTCCTGCGGATACAGGAACGGGGTCCGCGTCGGGCAGCCGCAGCGCCCGGCGGAAGGTGAGCGTGGTCTGCGGGGTGACGCAGGCGAGGACCGCGGCGAGCACCGCGCCGACGACGAGGAAGCCGAACGCGGCGCCGAACCCGGCCGAGTCCGCGAGCAGCCCCATCGCGGTCGGCGCGACGACGCCGCCGGCCTGCCCGCCGAACGTGATCAACCCGGCCGCCGCGCCGGTCAGTTCGGGCGGCAGGCTGCGCAGCGGCACCGCGAAGATCGGCATGTAGCCCAGCGAGGCGGACGCGATCGCCACCGTCATCCAGCCGATGAACGCGGCCGTGCCGGAAGCCGTCGACATGAGGATCAGCGCGACCGAGGAGACCGCCATGGCGGGCACCACGATCTTGCGCTGGTTGCCCTCGAAGCGGTCCGCGAGCCGCCCGCCGACGATCACGGCGACGGTCGCCGCGCCCGCGGGCAGGATCGACAGGGCGCCCGCCGACGTGAGCGCGAGGCCACGCTCCTCGTTGAGGTACGAGGGCACCCAGGTGTTCAGGCCCCACACGATGATGTCGTAGCCGAAGAACATCCCGGCGAACGCCCACATGGTCCACGAGCGGAGCACGGTGCGGGTGCCTGTGCCCGCCTTCGTGACGGCCTCCGGCCGCTCCCGCTCCGGCAGCCACAGCTGGACCGCCGCGTACACGAAGACGCCGACGGCGGCGACGGTGAAGAACGCCGAGCGCCAGCCGAAGTGGGCGATGAGCGGCGCGGCGATGAGCGGCGCGATGACGGCTGCGACGGCGTTCGAGGACTGCACGACGCCGTTGGCGCTCATCCGCTGACCGGGCGTGGTCCGTTCGCTCACCGCCTTCATCGAGGCGCCCGGGAAGATCCCCTCGGCGACACCGAACAGGAAGCGCACCACCAGGAGGATCGCGAACGAGCCGGCGAGCCCGGTGATCGCGGTGAACGCGGACCAGATGAGCAGCGCCCAGCAGGTGACGCGCTTGGCGCCGAACCGGTCGGCGAGCATGCCGCCCGGGATCTGGCAGACGGCGTACGCCACGAAGAACACGGAGACCGCCATGCCCTGCTGGGCGCGGCTGAGGTCGAATTCGCGGCCGATCGAGGGCAGGGCCAGATTGATGACGAGACGGTCGATGTAGTCGATGAGCCAGGCGGCGAAGAGCAGCGTGACCGTGATCTTGGCGCCTCTGTCGAGGCGTTCACGTACGGGGCCTTGCGAGGGTGGGACCACAGGCACTCCTTCTAGAGTGGGCGTGCTGGTGTGGGGGCGGCTCGGAAGTGGGGACAGAATCCGGCCGCCGTGCGAGAGGGGGCCTCAAATGCCGGAAAGCGGCTTCGCGCTCGGTCTGGTGCCGGAATCCGCCGCGTTCGAGGAGGCCGACCTCGCCCTGATCGACGCCCTGCAGACCGATCCGCGCGCACCGTGGAGCCGGGTCGGCCCGGCCGTCGGCGTCGACGCGACGACCGCGGCCCGCCGCTGGGCCCGCCTCGAAGAAGCGGGCCTGGCCTGGGTGACGGCGTACGCGGGGCCGACGACGGCCACCGTCGCGTACATCGAAGTGACCTGCACCCCGGGCGAGTTGGAGGAGCTGACCGCCCGCCTCGTACGGCTGCCGTGGGTGTTCAGCGCCGAGCACGTGGTCGGCGACTACGACCTGCTGCTCTCGGTCGCCGCACCCGACCTGCCCGCGCTCGGGCGCCGGGTCAGCGACGACCTGGGCCGGCTGCCGGGCGTGCGCGGCACGCGGACCCGGCTGAGCATGCGGCTCTACCAGGAGGGCAGCGGCTGGAAGGTGCGCGCCCTCGACCGGGCGGGCCGCGCCCGGCTCAGCACGGCGGGGCCCGGACCCGGCGCACCGTCGCGTGCGTTCCGGCCCCGCGACGAGGTCGACCTGGCGCTCCTGCGCGAACTGGGTGCGAACGGCCGTGCCGGGTACGCCGAGCTGGCGGCGGTCGTCGGCGTCGGCGAGTCGACCGTGCGGCGCAGGCTCGCCCGCGAACTGCGCGACCGGGAGATCCTGCTGCGCTGTGATCTGGCCCAGCAGCTGGCGGGCTGGCCGGCCCTCGCCACATACCGGGCGACCGTCCCGCACGGCGAGCTGGACCGCACGGGCTCGGCGCTCGCCCGGCTCCCGCAGATGCGCCTGTGCACCTCGGTCACGGGCTCCTGCAACCTGCTCTTCCAGGTCTGGCTCCGCGACCTCGACGGCATGGCCACCCTGGAGGCCCAACTGGACGGCCGGTTCCCCGCCCTGCGCGTAGAGGACCGCACGGTGACGCTGCGCACGGCGAAGCGGATGGGCCGCGTGCTCGACGACCGGGGGCGGGCCACCGGGTATGTGCCGGTGGGCTTCTAGCCGTCGCTGTGCGAAGGGTGCGCCGCCCGCCACGCCGCCATCGACGCGTCCCAGCCGTCCCCGGACAGCGCCGTCAGCGACGCCGGGAAGAGGCCGTCCTCCTCCTTGGCGATGTGCCGGTGCAGCTCGTCCGTCTCGTCCTTCAGGCGCTGTACGTCGCCGGGGTCCGTGAGGTCGAGGGTGGGCAGCAGCGCGCCGAGGTCACGATGCTCGGCGACCAGGGCGTCGATGTAGCCCGCGTACTCCGGGTCGTCCCGCATCACGGCGAACAGGCCGTCCTCCTCGCCCTTCCAGTGCGAGGCGAGCTCCCGCGCCATGGTGTCGACGAGTGCCCGCGCGGCCGCCACGTCGCCGCGCTCAAGGGCCCGCAGCGCGTCACCGGCGGCGTCGGTGACGCGCTCGTGCTCGGCGATGAACTCCTTGATGAGCGGGATCTCACGGCATCCGCAGTAGTGGCACATGGCCACATGTCTACGGCACCGGAAGCTCGAACCAGACGACCTTGCCGGTGGACAGGCGCGTCGCACCCCAGCGCCGGGCGAGCCGGTTCACCAGGTAGAGGCCACGACCGCCCTCGTCCGTCGCCCGCGCCTGCCGAAGCCGGGGCAACTGCGGTACGTCGTCGCCCACTTCGCAGCGCAGCACGTCGGTCCGCAGCAGGCGCAGGGTCACCGGACGCGTGGCGTAGCGCACCGCGTTCGTCACGACCTCGCTCACCAGGAGCTCCACCGAGTCCGTGAGCTCCTCCAGGCCCCAGCGGTCCAGGGCGCTGCGGGCCAGGCGGCGGGCCCGGCCCGGCGCCGCGTCCTCCGGTTCCAGGGTCCAGTACGCGACGTCGCTCGGTGCGATCCCGTCGAAGCGGGCGGCGAGCAGCGCGATGTCGTCGTCCCGGTCGCCCGGGCCGAGCATGTCGAGCACCTCGTCGCACAGCGCCTCGAGGGGCGGCGGATGGTCAGGGCCCGTCAACTGCGCGGTCGCGGCGAGCCGTTCGCGCAGCTGCTCTATCCCGGTCCACACGTCCCGCAGCCGCGACTCGACGAGCCCGTCCGTGTAGAGGAGCAGCGTCGCGCCCGCTGGGGCGTCCAGCTCGACCGCCTCGAAGTCGACGCCGCCGACGCCGATCGGGGCGCCCGGCGGCACCCGCAGCACCTCGGAACGGCCGCCCAGGTGCAGCAGGACGGGCGGCGGATGCCCGGCGTTGGCGATGGTGATGCGGTGCGCGACCGGGTCGTACACGGCGTACATGCAGGTCGCCATGCGGTCCGTGCCGAGCCGCTGGGCCTGCTCGTCGAGGTGGTGCAGGACCTCCTGCGGGGGCAGGTCGAGCCCGGCGAGGGTCTGCGCGGTGGTCCGCAACTGGCCCATGATGGCCGCCGACGTCATCGAGTGCCCCATGACGTCGCCCACGACCAGCGCGACGCGGCTGCCCGGCAGCGGGATCGCGTCGTACCAGTCGCCGCCGACCCGCGCCGTCTCCGCCGCCGGCAGATAGCGGGAGGCGAGCCGCACTCCGGTCGGGCGCGGCAGCGTCTCCGGAAGCATCGTGCGCTGCAGTTCGTCCGCGATGTACGCCTCGCGGCCGTAGAGGACCGCCTTGTCGATGCCGAGCGCGCTGTGCGTCGCCAACTGCCCGGCCACCAGCAGGTCGTCGGCGTCGAACGCGAGCCGGTCGGGGCGGCGCAGGAACACCGCGGCCCCGATCACCCGGCGCCGGCCGCGCAGCGGGGCCAGGATCGCGCGCTGGCCGCCCGGCAGCGCCCGCTCGGCGCCCAGGAGTTCGGGCAGCGCGGCGAGCGCCGCGGGCGAGTCGCCGAACACCGGGCGCACCCCGCGCAGCACCTCGGCGAGCGCGCCACCGGAGCGCACCTCGCACAAGTCGGCGCAGCCCGCGGTCAGTTCGAGCTGCGGGGTGAGCGGGACCGTGAGTCCCGCGCCGTCCGTGTCCGTGTCGCCCGCGGTGTCGGTGGAGTCGGGGATCCGGTCGGTGCGGCGCAGGCGCAGCACCATCTGCCCGGTCGGCCGCTCGTCGCCCACCGGCAGCGGCTCGCGCAGATACACGAGGATCGCGTCGGAGAACGTGGGCACCGTCGCCCGGCACAGGCCCATCACGATCTCGTCGAGGTCCAGGCCGCGGGCGATCCGCCGGGTCGCGGCGCCGACGAAGCGCAGCCTGTCCCCGTCCCGCCGCATCGCCGTCGGCTGCCCGGCGGGGCGCGGCTGGCCCGTGCGGCGGTCGGCCCCGTCCGGCGGCCCCGGGCGCACCGGCTCGGGGGACGGCGCCGCGGGCTGCGCGTGCTCGGCATCGGCCGCGGAACCGGCAGGACCGGCGGAGCGCCGTGGCTGTTCCGGTAAGCCGCCGGAGTTCTCGCCCGAGGGCGTGGAGGTCTCCGGGGTGTGCCGAACCGCCCCGCGGGCATCGGCGGGGCGGGCCGCCGTGCCGTGGTGGCGGCCTTCGTGGGAGGTGGGATACTCCGTCACGCGTGTCGATTCCGTCCGTCCGGGGCTGCGCGCCGCGTCACTGGCCAGTGCGCCGGCAGTTGGGGATCAGCTGGGGCCAGGGCCTGTCGGGGGTGGCGCCGCTGCCGGTGACCTGCGGCGTGTCCCGTAGGGGAGCGAATACCCGGAACCCGTGCTCCGGGAACGGAATCCGTACGGGCGTCCGTGCCGGGGACCTGCGGACAGCCGTGCTCGCGGTCCCGGCGACCGGATCCTCCCGGCCCGCCCACTGCGTCGTCTCACCCACGTTCACGGTCCAGCCGCCCCTCGATGACCTCGTTGACATCGTGTCAGACCAGTTGTGCGTGCCAAGAGTTGTCCGTAGAACCCGCACATTCGGACCGGTGCTCTCTTGCGGAGGACGATCCTACGGTTCCCCCAGGGGGGCGCATCAAGGGTCTCATGAGGACACGTGCGCGGGCGTACGGTCCCAGTCGGCCGGCAGGGCGGGAACCGGCCACGCCGGGTCCGGGCGCCAGTGCTGCCAGCCGTCCGAGAACGGCCGCCGCCAGTTCTCGATCGCCTCGATGGCCCGGTGCCCCGCGGAGCGCACCTCGGCCGCCTGACCAGGGCTCATCAGGCCGACGGCCTGCGCCTGCGCGAACTCGTCCTCGTCGTGCCAGCGCCAGCTGCCGTCCGGGTACACCGACAGGTCGAGGAAGTGGTCCTCGGAGTCGATGCCCGCGGCCCAACGGGCGCGCGGCGCCTCCAGGTTCACGTACCAGTTGCGGAAGTTCCAGCCCGGCTCCCAGAACAGCCAGACCGACCAGGGGTCGCCGGGGCGCGCGAGCTTCAGCACGCCCGTGCCGAACCAGCGGTCGCGCTGCAGGGTGCGGGGCTTGGTGTAGCGGGTGGCGAGCGGCTCGCGGTGCACGGGGGTGCCGTCGGCGAGCACGGGCTTCACGCACTCGGTGCCCGGCGCCATCCACACGGCGAGCAGCTCGTCGGTGTCCTGGACGACGGTGACCGGACGGCAGATGTGGAAGCCGTCGCCCCCGTTGGCGCGGTAGCGCCACAGGATCGGCTCACCGGGCGCCCAGCGCCCTCCACTCTCGGTCATCCGGTACTCGTCTGTCATGCACAGATATTAGGTGCCAACGGCATACGACGCTGCGGTGCGTGTCACGAATACGCCAACTGGCCACGCGCGGTCACGGCCGCGTCATCCGAAGGACATCGAGCGCCTCGTCGAGCTGTTCCACGGTGAGGTCGCCGCGCTCCACATAGCCGCCGTCGAGCACGACCTCCCGGATGGTGCGCCGCTCGGCGAGGGACTTCTTGGCGACCTTGGCGGCCTCCTCGTAGCCGATGTACTTGTTGAGCGGCGTGACGACGGAGGGCGAGGACTCGGCGTACTCGCGGGCGCGTTCGCGGTTGGCGGTGATGCCGTCGACGGTGCGGTCGGCGAGCAGCCGGGAGACGTTGGCGAGCAGCCGGATGGACTCCAGGACGTTCTTGGCGATCACCGGGAGCATCACGTTCAGCTCGAAGTTGCCCGCGGCGCCGGCCGCGGCGACCGTCGCGTCATTGCCCGTGACCTGGGCCGCGACCATCAGCGTCGCCTCGGGGATGACCGGATTCACCTTGCCGGGCATGATCGACGAACCGGGCTGCAGATCGGGGAGGTTGATCTCCGCGAGGCCCGTACGGGGGCCGGAGGCGGCCCACCGCAGATCGTTGGCGATCTTCGTGAGGCCGACGGCGATCGTGCGCAGCTGCCCGCTCGTCTCCACGATCCCGTCGCGCGCGCCCTGCGCCTCGAAGTGGTCGCGGGCCTCGGTCAGCGGCAGCCCCGTCGTGCGCGCGACCTCGGCGATGACGGCGGCAGAGAAGCCGGGCGGGGTGTTGATGCCCGTGCCGACCGCGGTGCCGCCCAGGGGGAGTTCGGCGAGGCGGGGGAGCGAGGCGGTGAGCCGCTCCACTCCGTAGCGGACCTGCGCCGCGTAGCCGCCGAACTCCTGACCGAGCGTCACCGGCGTCGCGTCCATCAGGTGCGTACGCCCCGACTTCACGACGTCGGAGAACTCGGCCGCCTTGCGCTCCAGGGACGCGGCCAGGTGGTCGAGGGCCGGGATCAGGTCGTGGGTGACGGCGGCGGTGGCGGCGATGTGGATGGAGGAGGGGAACACGTCATTGGACGACTGCGAGGCGTTCACGTGGTCGTTCGGGTGCACGTCGCGGCCGAGGCGCTCGGTGGCGAGCGTGGCCAGCACCTCGTTGGTGTTCATGTTCGACGACGTACCGGAGCCGGTCTGGAACACGTCGACCGGGAACTCGTCGTCCCAGCGGCCCGCGGCGACCTCCTCCGCCGCCGCGGCGATGGCTTCGGCGATGTCCTTGTCGACCACCCCCAACTCCGCGTTCACCGTCGCCGCCGCGCCCTTGATGCGGGCCAGCGCCTCGATGTGGGAGCGCTCGATGCGCTGCCCGGAGATCGGGAAGTTCTCCACGGCGCGCTGCGTCTGGGCCCGCCACTTCGCGGCGGCGGGGACGCGGACCTCGCCCATGGAGTCGTGCTCGATGCGGTATTCGCCGGCGTTGTCGCTCATACCCCGTACAGCGCATACGAAGGTGGGGTTGTTCCGGACCGCCGGAACAACCCCACCATCGTGTGATGCCGTGGCTACTGCCTGCCGGTTACGAGAGGCCGGGGCCGCGCACCGGGATGTGCGTGAAGGTCGGCTCGGGCGCAGGGGCCTGGAAGAAGTCGTTGCCCTTGTCGTCGACGACGATGAACGCCGGGAAGTCCTCGACCTCGATCTTCCAGACGGCCTCCATGCCGAGCTCCTCGTACTCGACGACCTCGACCTTCTTGATGCAGTCCTGCGCGAGGCGCGCGGCCGGGCCGCCGATGGAGCCGAGGTAGAAGCCGCCGTGCGCGTCGCACGCGTCGGTGACCTGCTTGGAGCGGTTGCCCTTGGCGAGCATGACCTTGGAGCCGCCCGCGGCCTGGAACTGCTCGACGTAGGAGTCCATGCGGCCGGCCGTCGTCGGGCCGAACGAACCGGACGCGTAGCCCTCGGGGGTCTTCGCCGGGCCCGCGTAGTACACCGGGTGGTCCTTCAGGTACTGCGGCATCTCCTCGCCGGCGTCCAGGCGCTCCTTGATCTTGGCGTGCGCGATGTCGCGCGCCACGACCAGCGGTCCCGTCAGGGAGAGGCGGGTCTTCACCGGGTGCTTGGCGAGCTCGGCGAGGATCGCGTCCATCGGCTGGTTGAGGTCGATCTTCACGACGTCGCCCGACTCGTCCTCGGAGAGGTGCTCGTCGGTCGTCTCCGGCAGGAAGCGCGCCGGGTCCGTCTCCAGCTGCTCCAGGAAGACGCCCTCGGCGGTCACCTTCGCGACGGCCTGGCGGTCCGCGGAGCAGGACACGGCGATGGCGACCGGGCAGGAGGCGCCGTGCCGCGGCAGGCGCACCACGCGCACGTCGTGGCAGAAGTACTTGCCGCCGAACTGCGCGCCGATGCCGATCTTCTGCGTCAGCTCGAAGACCTTCTGCTCCAGCTCCTCGTCCCGGAAGCCGTGACCGAGCTCGGAGCCCTCGGAGGGCACGTTGTCCAGGTAGTGCGCGGAGGCGTACTTGGCGGTCTTCAGGGCGTACTCGGCGGAGGTGCCGCCCACCACGATGGCGAGGTGGTACGGCGGGCACGCGGCGGTGCCCAGCGAGCGGATCTTCTCCTCCAGGAACTTCATCATGGAGCCCTCGTTGAGGACCGCCTTCGTCTCCTGGTAGAGGAACGACTTGTTGGCGGAGCCGCCGCCCTTGGCCATGAAGAGGAACTTGTAGGCGTCGCCGTCCGTCGCGTACAGCTCGATCTGCGCCGGGAGGTTGGAGCCGGTGTTCTTCTCCTCCCACATGTTCAGCGGGGCCATCTGCGAGTAGCGCAGGTTCAGGTTCTGGTACGCGTCGTAGATGCCCTTGGAGAGCGCCTTCTCGTCCTCACCTTCGGTGAGGACGTTCTGCCCGCGCTTGCCCATGACGATGGCGGTGCCGGTGTCCTGGCACATCGGGAGGACGCCCGCCGCCGCGATGTTGGCGTTCTTCAGCAGGTCGAGCGCGACGAACTTGTCGTTGCCCGAGGCCTCGGGGTCGTCGACGATGCGGCGCAGCTGCGCGAGGTGCGTCGGGCGCAGGTAGTGCTGGATGTCGTGGATGGCCTCCTCGGCGAGCTTGCGCAGCGCCTCCGGCTCGACCTTCAGGAACGTACGGCCGTCCGGCCCCTCGGCGGTGGAGACGCCCTCGGAGGTCACCAACCGGTAGTTGGTGGTGTCCTCACCCTGGGGAAGCAGATCGGTGTACGCGAACTCAGGCATCTCGCCCATTCCTCACTCGACAGACAGCAGCTGGCATCCGTTGGCAGCGCCAACCAGCGTAGAACCTGGTCGGGCGGCCGGTCCTGTGAGGTAAGGCTCAGTTGGCCCGGGTGCCCCGCGGCAGGGGTTCACGGCAGGGGTCCGCGACAAGGGGTGTCGCGATCTATCGCGTTTCGGTACTCTGCTGTCGTGGACCTTCAAAAGCGCCCTTCGCAGCCCGCGCCCAGCGCTCCCGAGGCGGAGCCGACCGACCTGCGCGCGTCCGACGCCGACCGCGACCGGATCGCGGACGTCCTGCGCGAGGCACTCGCGGAGGGCCGGCTCGACGCGGAGGAGCACGCGGAGCGGATCGACGGGGTCTACCGCGCCAAGACCGTCGGTGAGCTGGAACCGCTGGTGCGCGACCTGCCGGGCGCCCACTCCGCGCCCCGCCCCGCGCCCGCGCCGGGCCCCGTTCCGAACCAGCCGGCGCCCGGCACGGTCCCGCCGGTGGCCGACGAGAATCTGGTGGCGGTCCTCAGCTCCACGACGCGCAAGGGCCGTTGGCGGATCGGCCGCCGCACGCACGCGTACGCGATCTTCGGCAACGTGGAGATCGATCTCAGCGAGGCGATCTTCGAGTACCCGCAGATCTACATCAAGGCGGTGTCCGTGTTCGGGAACGTCGAGGTCCGCGTCCCCGAGAACATCTCGCTGCGCGGCAGCGGCGCGGGCGTCCTCGGCAACTTCGAGGTGGACACGCTGGACGCGCACGAGGCCGGG
This sequence comes from Streptomyces sp. NPDC059897, assembly GCF_042730865.1. NCBI lineage: Bacteria > Bacillati > Actinomycetota > Actinomycetes > Kitasatosporales > Streptomycetaceae > Streptomyces > Streptomyces sp. NPDC059897. The sequence continues at coordinate 59,269 of NZ_JBHWKQ010000020.1, forward strand.
GCACCCGTCGTGTACGTCGACGGCTATGCGGTCCTCGGGAACATCGAGGCGAAGCCGAAGCGCGGCAAGCTCATCCAGAACCTGGAGAAGCACCTGCGCAAGCACCTCGGCTGACGGCCGCGGGACGACCGCGCCCCGGTGGCTGCCGGGCGGTGAACTCCCCTGTGCGCTCGGGAACTTCCGTGCTTCGGAACTCAGTGCATAGGAGCCGACACAGCGGGTAGAGCTTGCTGCATCGTCGCCCGCTCGCGAAAGCCGTCGTCAGCCGTCGTCAGGAGTAGACCGTGCTGCACCCGCCGCATCAGTCCCTGCAGGTCACCGCCGTCCCGCAGCAGCGCGAGCCAGTCAGGGGCAGGGACCAGGACGCTCCATGGCACACGGAGGCGGTGTGCAGGCGCGACGAGGCGGGACTCTTCTTCGCCCCTTCCAAGGAACCGACCGCCGCGCGCCTCGCGCGTGAAGAGGCGGCCAAGCGGGTCTGCGCCCGCTGCCCCGTCATGGTCGAGTGCCGCGAGCACGCCCTGCTCCAGCCGGAGCCGTACGGCGTCTGGGGCGGCCTCACAGCGGCGGAACGCCGGGTGGTCCTGGCGAGGCGCCGCCGCCGCGAGGTGGAACTGAAGAAGGCGCCGCGAACGGCTCTGGCCGGGTAAGCCTGGTTCTCTCAAGCCCCTGCGGCGATTGAGCAGCGGGGTCCGGGGCAAGCGCCCCGAGGCGTCAACCCCGGACCCCCGCAAACTACTTGGCCCGGTCGAAGTCGATCGCGCTGTAGGCCCGCAGCTTGCTCAGCCGGTGCGTCGAGTCGATCTGCCGAATCGTCCCGGACTTCGACCGCATCACGAGCGACGACGTGTGCGCCCGCTCGGAGTCGTACCGCACACCCCGCAGCAGCTCGCCGTCGGTGATCCCGGTGGCGACGAAGAAGATGTTCTCGCCGGAGACCAGGTCGTCCGTGGACAGCACGCGGTCCAGGTCGTGCCCCGCGTCGATGGCCCGCTGCCGCTCCGCGTCGTCCTTCGGCCACAGCTTGCCCTGGATCACACCGCCCAGGCACTTGATCGCGCAGGCCGAGATGATGCCCTCGGGCGTACCGCCGATGCCGAGCAGCAGGTCGACGCCGGAGCCCTCGCGTACGGCGAGGATCGAACCGGCGACGTCGCCGTCCGAGATCAGCTTGATGCGGGCGCCGGTCTCCCGGACCTCCTTGATGATCCCCTCGTGCCGCGGCCGGTCGAGGAGGACCACCGTGATGTCCTCGGGCGCGCGCTTCTTCGCCTTGGCGACGCGGCGGATGTTCACCGACACCGGGGCGTTGATGTCCACGTAGTCGGCGGCCTCGGGGCCCGTGACCAGCTTGTCCATGTAGAACACGGCGGACGGGTCGAACATCGTGCCGCGGTCGGCGGCGGCGAGCACGGCGATCGCGTTCGGCATGCCCTTCGCGCAGAGCGAGGTGCCGTCGATCGGGTCGACGGCGATGTCGACCTCGGCGCCCGTTCCGTCACCGATGTGCTCCCCGTTGAAGAGCATCGGGGCCTCGTCCTTCTCGCCCTCGCCGATGACGACCACGCCGTTCATCGAGACGGTGGAGACGAGTGTGCGCATGGCGCGCACGGCCGCGCCGTCCGCGCCGTTCTTGTCGCCGCGGCCGACCCAGCGGCCGGCGGCCATGGCGGCGGCTTCGGTGACCCGGACGAGTTCCAGGGCGAGGTTGCGGTCGGGGGCCTCGGAAGGGACCTCGAGTTCGGACGGAAGCTGGTGATGCTCGGTCATCGAGACGCACCTTTCTGTTCCGGGATTCACCGGATTGTTCGGCTTCACCGGGATACGACGACGGCCGGACGAGGGGTTGGTATGGGAGGACTCTATCGTCAGTCCGACAATCTGAGCAGACCGCCCCACGGATGAGCGGGCCGGTCGATGTCGGACCGCGTGAATCCGGACCTCCCGGCAGAGATCATCCGGCGACCTGCGACGATGGGGCGCGTGGCAGCAAGAAACGGTAAGAAAACGGTCGGCAGCCTGGTCCTCTCGCTCGGCGTCTGCGTCGTCGCGGCCGGCGTGATCTACCTCTTCGTCCCGCACGACGACTCCGGGCAACCGCAGGTCAAGCGCGTCGACTACAAGGTCGAGCTGTCGACGGCCCGCCGTGCGGCGCCGTACCCGGTGGCCGCGCCCACGGGCCTTTCGCGCGACTGGAAGCCGACCTCCGTGCGCTACCAGGGCACCGCGAACGACGCGTGGCACCTCGGGTACCTCGACCCGGAGGGGCAGTACGTCGCCGTCGAGCAGGGGACCGGGCGGTCGAAGAAGTTCATCAACGAGGTGAGTCACGGCGCTTCGGCGACCGGCCGCACGCAGCGGATCGGCGACGAGACCTGGGAGCGCTACAAGGGCGAGAAGTACGACGCCCTGGTGCTGAAGCAGGAGGGCTCCACCACGCTCGTGACCGGCACGGCCGACTTCGGCCAGCTGACGAAGATGGCCGAGGCGCTGGAGATGAAGCGCGAGAAGGCGTAAGCGCTCCACTCGCCGCAGACATGAGGAAGGGCCCCGGCCGAAGCCGGGGCCCTTCCTCATTGCGGTGTCGCTCAGACGGTCGTGATGACCTGCTCCTGCTCGAGGCGCGGGGAGCGCGGGAACCAGGCGTCCTCGCCCGGCTTGCCGATGTTGACGACCATCAGCGGGGTGTGGTCGTCGTCCAGGAACTCCTTCTGGACACCGGCGAAGTCGAGGCCGGTCATCGGGCCGGCGGACAGGCCCGCGGCGCGGACGCCGATGATGAAGTAGGCGGCCTGCAGCGTCGCGTTCAGCGTGCCGGCCTGCTCGCGGACCGGGCGCTCCGAGAAGAACATGTCGGCGATGCCCGGGGCGTGCGGGAAGAGCTGCGGGAGCTCCTCGTGGAACTCGTGGTCCGCGGAGAGGATCGCGACCAGCGGGGCGGCGGCGGTCTTCGGCTGGTTGCCCTCGGCCATGTGCTTGACGAGGCGCTCGCGGGCCTCGGGGGAGCGGACCAGGGTGATGCGCAGCGGCGACTGGTTGAAGGCGGTCGGGCCGTACTTGACCAGGTCGTAGATCGCCGCGACCTGCTCGTCGGTCACGGGCTCCGAGGAGAACGTGTTCGCGGTGCGGGCCTCGCGGAACAGCAGGTCCTGCGCGGCGGGGTCAAGAACGAGAGACATGGATCAACCTTCTCGGTGCGACGGTCACGGCTGCGGCGATCCGTTCTGCCCGGATCGGCCCACACGAAGACCGTACGCCGATGAGGTTCAACCTTCAACCAAACGCTTCGTGATGCTGTTCACAAGGGGACGCCCCCGCTCACTCCTCCTCGTCCGCCTCCGCCGCCTCCTCGTCGTCCCCGGCCTCCTCCGCGAGCGCCGCGTCCAGGCGGGCGCGCGCGCCGTCCAGCCAGCGGCGGCACACCTTCGCCAGCTCCTCGCCGCGCTCCCACAGCGCGAGGGACTCCTCCAGGGACGTGCCGCCGGCCTCCAGGCGCCGTACGACATCGATCAGTTCGTCCCGCGCCTGCTCGTAGCCGAGCGCCTCGTCGGCCGCCTTGGTCGTCATGTCGTGGTCCGTCCTCATGCTTCGGTTGCTCGTACTTCGGTTGCCCGTACGGTGAATTCGCCCTCGGCGACGCGGGCCCGCAGCTCCTCGTCCGCAGCCACCTCGTCCGGCGCGCGCACCACGTGCCCGTCCGGCTTCTGCAGCACCGCGTACCCCCGCTTCAGGGTGGCCGCGGGGGAGAGCGCGACCACGCGCGCGTGCGTGTGCGTCAGCTCCGACTCGGCGCGGTCCAGGAGGTGGCCGAGGGTGCGGCGGGAGCGCTCGGTCAGCGCGGCGATCTGCTCCTCCCGCTCGTCGATCATGCGGTGCGGGTCCTCTATCGAGGGCCGGGCGAGCGCCGCCGCGAGCCCCCGCTCCTCCCGCTCCAGGAGCGACTCGACGCTGCGCCTGGCCCGGTCCCGCAGCCAGCGCACCCGCTCGTACTCCTCGCCGACGTCCGGCACGACCTTCTTCGCCGCGTCCGTCGGCGTCGAGGCCCGCAGGTCGGCCACGTAGTCGAGCAGCGGGTTGTCCGGTTCGTGGCCGATCGCGGAGACGACGGGCGTACGGCAGGAGGACACCGTCCGCACCAGCTGTTCGTCGGAGAACGGGAGCAGGTCCTCCACGCTGCCGCCGCCGCGCGCCACGATGATCACGTCTACGTCGTCGATCGCGTCCAGTTCCTTGACGGCCTGGACGACCTGGGAGACCGCGTGCACGCCCTGCACCGGTACGTTGCGCACCTCGAAGCGGACCGCGGGCCAGCGGTGCCGCGCGTTCTCCAGGACGTCCCGCTCGGCCGCGGAGGCCCGGCCGCAGACCAGGCCGATGAGCTGCGGCAGGAACGGCAGCGGCTTCTTGCGGTCGTCCGCGAACAGGCCCTCCGCGCCCAGGGCCTTCTTCAGCTGCTCCAGGCGCGCGAGCAGCTCACCTACGCCGACCGGCCGGATCTCGGCGGCCCGCAGCGAGAGCTGACCGCGCGGCGCGTACCACTCCGGCTTCGCGTGCACGACGACGCGGGAGCCCTCGCGCACCACGTCCGCCACCGCGTCGAACACCTGCCGGTAGCAGGTCACCGACACCGAGATCTCGTGCGAGGGGTCGCGCAGCGTCAGGAACACGACGCCGGCGCCCGGTCTGCGGGACAGCTGCGTGATCTGCCCCTCGACCCACACGGCGCCGAGCCGGTCGATCCATCCCCCGATGAGCCGCGACACCTGGCCGACGGGCAGCGGGGCGTCCGCGGACGTGTTGACAGCCATGCCGTGAGCGTAGTCGCAGGCACCGACAACGCAGGTGGTCCCGGGTGCGGGTGCCCCGGAACGGATTCAGTCGGCCGTGCCGCCGTCCCGCGCGGGCAGCGACGGCTCCCGGCCCCGCTGCGCCGCCAACACCACGAGCCCCACAGCCAGCCAGATCGCGCCGACCACCTGAGCCGTTGGGGACGCCTCCACGATCACCGCGATCGTGATCGCCGCACCGATCACCGGAATCACGAGGTGCCGCCACCAGCTCACCTCGCCGCCCCGGCGCCGCACCGCGAAATACCCCACCACGCTCGCGTGCAGCAGCGTGAAGGCCGTCAGGGCGCCGATGTCGACGACCGAGACGAGGTGGTCCATGCCGTCGTCCCGGCTGGCCGCCCACACCGCCGCGACGAGCGTGATCACCGCGGCGAGCAGCAGCGCCACCCGCGGCACCCCGGAGTACGTCCGCGCCAGGGCCTTCGGCAGCCGCCGGTCGCGGGCCATCGCGAACAGCAGCCGCCCGGCCGCCGCCTGCCCGGCCAGCGCCGCGAACGCCGCGCCGATCGCCTTGCTCACCGCCACCAGGTCGTGCAGCCACCCGCCCACCGACGCGTCCACGGCGTCGTAGAAGGCGCTGCCCTGCTTGCCCGGTTCGGCGGCGAGCTCCGCCGACGAGGTGGGTTCGAGCAGCGCCACCAAGTAGGTCTGCGCGACGAACAGCACACCGGTGAGGACGAGGCAGAACAGCACCGCCCGCGCGACCTTCGCCGAACCCCCGGTGACCTCCTCCGCGAACGAGGCGATGGCGTCGAAGCCCAGGTAGGAGAGGACCGCCACGGACACCGCGCCGAGCACCGCCGACAGCGCGAACGCGCCCTGCGTGCCGTCGCCGGTCAGCGGCGACAGCCAGTCGCGCCGCGGCCCGTCCGTGGCGAGGACCACGACCGCCGCGACCACGAAGACCAGCAGGACCACGATCTCGAGCGCCAGGACCGCGAACCCGACCCGCGCCGCGGCCCGCACGCCCCACAGGTTGAGCAGCGTCGTGACGACCACCGCGATCGCCGTCCACACCCACTGGGAGACCGACGGCACCAGGGAGTTCATCGCGATGCCGGCGAAGAGATACGCGACCGCGGGGATCAGCACGTAGTCGAGCATCGCCATCCAGCCCGCGATGAACCCGGGGCCCTTCCCGAGACCCGCGCGCGCGTAGGCGAACACCGAGCCCGCCTGGGGGGCCACCTGGACCATCTGCGCGTAGCTGAACGCGGTGAACGCCATCGCGATCGTCGCGACGATGTAGACGAGCGCCACAGCGCCGTGCGATTTCGCGTCCAGGGTGCCGAAGACGCCGACGGGCGCCATGGGGGCGATGAAGAGGAGCCCGTAGACGACGAGGTCCCGGAAGCCGAGACTGCGCCGCAGCCCCGCCTCTTCCGGCGTGTGGGGGGTGAGGTCGGTGGACATCGTGCCTCCGTGTGTCGCGCAGACCCCCAGTCTCCCCACCGGGACGATCTTTAGCCCCCTGGGCTCGCCCTTACGATGGGGAGCATGACTGCAACTCCCGGCCCGCCGCCCGCCACCACCCCAAGCGGAGACGCTCCGCGTCGCAGTGACAACCGCCGCGTCCTGCTCGCCGCCCCCCGGGGTTACTGCGCCGGTGTGGACCGTGCCGTGATCGCCGTCGAGAAGGCCCTCGAGCAGTACGGGGCCCCCATCTACGTCCGCCACGAGATCGTGCACAACAAGTACGTCGTGGAGACCCTGGAGCGGAAGGGCGCCATCTTCGTCGAGCAGACGGAGGAGGTCCCCGAGGGCTCCATCGTGATGTTCTCGGCGCACGGTGTCGCACCGACCGTCCACGAGGAGGCCGAGCGCGGCAAGCTCGCCACCATCGACGCCACCTGCCCCCTGGTGACCAAGGTCCACAAGGAGGCGATCCGCTACGCCCAGGACGACTTCGACATCCTCCTGATCGGGCACGAGGGCCACGAGGAGGTCATCGGCACGTCCGGCGAGGCCCCCGAGCACATCACGCTCGTCGACGGCCCCGAGGACGTCGCCAAGGTCGAGGTCCGCGACCCCGAGAAGGTCGTCTGGCTCTCCCAGACCACGCTGTCCGTCGACGAGACGATGGAGACCGTCGGCGCCCTGAAGACCAAGTTCCCCGGCCTCGTCTCGCCGCCCAGCGACGACATCTGCTACGCGACCCAGAACCGCCAGCTCGCCGTGAAGCAGATGGGCGCCGAGTCCGACCTCGTCATCGTCGTCGGCTCGCGCAACTCCTCGAACTCCGTGCGGCTCGTCGAGGTCGCGAAGCTCGCCGGCGCGCGCGAGGCCTACCTGGTGGACTACGCGTCGGAGATCGACGAGTCCTGGCTGGAGGGTGTCGGCACCGTCGGCGTCACCTCCGGTGCCTCCGTCCCGGACGTCCTCGTCGAGGAGGTCCTGGAGTATCTGAAGCAGCGCGACTACGCCGACGTGGAGATCGTGAAGGCGGCCGAGGAGTCGATCACGTTCTCGCTGCCCAAGGAGCTCCGCCGCGACCTGCGCGCGGAGGCCGCCTCCCTGGTCGGCGAAGGCGGGGAGTCCGCTTCCAAGGAGTGACTGTCGGTCTCCCGTCGTAACGTGGAGTCATGCAGATCTTCGGTGTGGACATCGGCGGATCCGGGATCAAGGGCGCCCCGGTCGACCTGGAGCGCGGCGATCTCGCCCAGGAGCGGCACAAGGTGCTGACCCCGCACCCGGCCACGCCCGAGGGCGTGGCCGACGGGGTCAGGCAGGTCGTCGAGCACTTCGCCGACGTCCGGCCCGACCGGGTGGGCATCACGTTCCCCGGCGTCGTCACGGGCGGCTCGACGGTCCGTACGGCGGCCAATGTCGACAAGAGCTGGATCGACGTGGACGCGCGGGCCCTGCTGAGCGAGAAGCTCGGCGGGCTCCCGGTCACGGTGCTCAACGACGCGGACGCGGCGGGCGTCGCCGAGATGCACTTCGGCGCGGGCCGCGGCCGCAAGGGCACCGTGCTCCTGCTCACCTTCGGTACGGGCATCGGCAGCGCCCTGTTCTCCGAAGGCGTCCTGGTGCCGAACACGGAACTGGGCCACCTGGAGCTGGACGGGCACGACGCGGAGAAGCACGCCTCCACGAAGGCCCGCGAGGACCACGACCTGAGCTGGGAGAAGTGGGCGCACCGCGTCCAGAAGTATTTGGCGCACGTGGAGATGCTCTGCTCGCCCGAGCTGTTCATCATCGGCGGCGGCATCAGCCGCAAGGCGCACAAGTTCCTGCCGCTGATCGAGGGCATCAAGGCCGAGATCGTCCCGGCGGAGCTGCAGAACAACGCGGGGATCGTGGGGGCGGCGATGGCGGCATCGCGCGCGTAGTGCCTCGCGGGGTGTCCCGGTGCGGGCGGTCTACGCGGTGCGTCGGCGCGGGCCCGGCGCCTGGGACGAGGACTTGCCGCCGGACGCCTGCTGCCGCCCGCCGGCCCGGCGCACCGCGGCCCGCCGGGCCATGAGCCGCAGCTTGCGCACGGTCACGATCGCACCGGTGACGAGCGTCCCGGCGTACAGCCAGATCGCGTTCATGGCGAGCGTCGTCGCGAGTCCCATGAACTGCTGGCCGAAGCCGCCCGTGCCCTCGGAGATCGGCACGATGCCGACGGCGAACGCGATCGGCACCACGACCGGCGCCGTCACCAGGTCCGCATTGCGCACCCACACCGCCGTAAGCCCGCCGACCAGCAGGAACAGCAGGCCGAAGAGCACGCCGGAGCTCCCGAACAGCAGCCGGTCGAGGAAGCCGACCACCAGCATCGCGACGAGGCAGAACAGCCCGCTGCCCCGCCCGGTGAGCCGTGGGTTCGGGAAGCGGAAGGACCGGCGCGGGCCACCGGTGGGCGGCCGGACCGAGCGGGCGGCCCGGTACACGGTGGCGGACTCGGCGGACGGCACGGCGCCGTCCTGATCGCCCTGCGCCTGCGGCGGAAGCGGTGCTGTGCGGCGGGGCCTGGCCTGCGGGGTACGCGTCCTGGGTTGCTCCACAAGGCCAAGATAGATGCGCTTATGTGCCCAATGGCCCAAGAGACACGCCCTTTGGCAGAGCTTGACCGCACTTGGCGCAAGTCTGTCGGGTCGGGCGAGGCCGTAGACTGGTGGACTGCCCAGCCCCACACCCACCCACACCACGTACGGGAAGTCGCAACGTGTCGCTCACGATCGGAATCGTCGGTCTGCCGAATGTCGGCAAGTCGACCCTGTTCAACGCCCTGACCAAGAACGACGTGCTCGCGGCCAACTACCCGTTCGCCACGATCGAGCCGAACGTGGGTGTGGTCGGCGTCCCCGACACCCGCCTCACCAAACTGGCCGAGATCTTCTCCTCCCAGAAGGTCCTCCCGGCCACGGTCGACTTCGTCGACATCGCGGGCATCGTGCGCGGCGCCTCCGAGGGCGAGGGCCTGGGCAACAAGTTCCTGGCGAACATCCGCGAGTCCGACGCGATCTGCCAGGTCATCCGCGCCTTCCAGGACGAGAACGTCGTGCACGTCGACGGCAAGGTCGCGCCCAAGAACGACATCGAGACGATCAACACCGAGCTGATCCTCGCCGACCTCCAGACCATCGAGAAGGTCCTCCCGCGCCTCCAGAAGGAGTCGCGCATCAAGAAGGACATCGCCCCGAAGGTCAAGGCGGTCGAGGCGGCCAAGGAGATCCTGGAGCGGGGCGACACGCTCTCCTCCCAGGGCATCGTCCAGGGCTCGGGCAACGAGGAGCTCCTCCACGACCTGCACCTCCTCACCACCAAGCCCTTCCTCTACGTCTTCAACGTCGACGAGGACGAGCTGACGGACGACGCCTTCAAGGCCGAGCAGAGCGCCCTCGTCGCCCCCGCCGAGGCGATCTTCCTGAACGCCAAGCTGGAGGCGGACCTCGCCGAGCTCGACGAGGAGGAGGCCCTCGAACTCCTCCAGTCCGTCGGCCAGGAGGAGCCGGGCCTCGCCACGCTGGCCCGCGTCGGCTTCGACACCCTGGGCCTCCAGACCTACCTGACGGCAGGCCCCAAGGAGTCCCGCGCCTGGACGATCAAGAAGGGCGCCACGGCCCCCGAGGCGGCCGGTGTCATCCACACCGACTTCCAGAAGGGCTTCATCAAGGCCGAGGTCATCTCCTTCGCCGACCTGGTCGAGACGGGCTCGGTCGCCGAGGCCCGCGCGGCCGGCAAGGCGCGCATGGAGGGCAAGGACTATGTGATGCAGGACGGGGATGTGGTGGAGTTCAGGTTCAACGTGTAGCGGTTGACGTCAGAGAGGGCCCGGCTCTTCGGAGTCGGGCCCTTGGCGTTTCTTAAGCGGCACGAAACGTGGCAGGTTTCCTACTCGTTTGACACAATCGGGCTATGGGTGAGCCGACGTACAGCATCGGGGAGGGGCCGGCGACGCGGGTGAGTCTGTCGCTGCCCGAAGGGACCGCGGAGGCGATCCGGGCGCGGGTGGGCAAGCGGGAGTTCTCGGCGTTCATCGCGGATGCGGTGGAGCGGGAGCTGCGCGGACAGCTCCTCGACGAGTATCTGGCCGACTACGAGAGCCGCAAGGGGCCGGTCTCCGAGCAGGCTCGCCAGCGGGCGCGGCAGGTCTTCGACGAGGTGTTCGCCGAGGAGGGCGAGTGGCCCGCCGCAGGCTGACTCACGAAGGGACCCTGGTCCTCGACAGTGAGGGGTTTTCGAAGCTGCTGACCGACGACGAGCAGGTGGTGGCCCTGGTTGCGGAGGCGCGCTCGCGTGGCATGGAGGTCGTGATCAGCGCGCTCGCCATCATCGAAGCCGTCCACGCCCGAACGAACAAGTCCCGCCTGAATTGGGTGCTTTCGGGGCTGCGGGTCGTCCCGGTCGGTGACGAGGAGGCGAGGGCTGCCTCGAAGCTGCTGATGGATGCCGGGTTGCACGGGCACAAGTACGCGATCGACGCGGCGGTCGCGGAGGCCGCGCTGCGCCAGCACCGCCCTGTAGTCATGTTGACCTCCGATACCGACGACCTGACCAAGCTCTGCGGCGGCCGAGTTCGCATCGTAGAGGTTTGACGCCGTACACCGCTCACTGTCTGATGTGAAAAGAAAACGCCAACCCTGCTCGCAGTTGTCACTCAATCGCTAGCAAGGGGAGGAAATTAGCAATCATCCCGGTCCTCGGCTGGACGTCGGCTGCGTGAGGCGGCATATCCTCCTCACCCTCGGAAAGACGGTCCCGGAGGAATAGATGGTGCCTGACGTTTTTGATTTGGTGGCAGCGTACGTTCGTGACGCTTGTGGTGATGACCCTCTCTGTGTCCACGTGGATGACGTGGCAGGGTGTCAGATCGAACGGCATCCGAAGTATGAGAAATTCCGCTCACAGGCCGTAACGGCCCGTATGGCAAGAAAAGGAGTTCGCCTTTGGGAGTCAATGGTTTCCATGGGGCGGATGTCCGACCTGCGTGGCGAAAGCAAGTGGCGCATGATTGTGGTGGACTGCTTGACTCCATTCCTTCGTGCGCATTCGCGGTTGATCTCTCGTGAGTTTTATCGTGACCCGGAAGATGTTCGATCGGACATGCTTGAAGCTGCGCTCACCACCTGGAAGGAGACGGCCAAGGGTGTTCCTCCCAGGGACGTTCCGGAGTTGATGGTTAAGTCGGCCATACGGGTCGCCTATCAGCGCGCAGGCGGGCGAAGTGCTGAACGGTTGACCAGTGATGTGGAGGAGCTTTTGGCCTTGGAGGAGTCATTTTTGGATTCCTCGATTGCTGCATCATCGATCATCTGCGACGCCAATCCGCGTGACCCTGCTGTTGCGGAGCAAATTCGAGGCGAGCGTACCGGTGCGCTGTGGCAGAGGTACGGGCTTTCCGACAGGTTCAATCACCATCACAAAGATCTGCGTGAGGGGCGTAGGGTGGGCGTGAGGAGCGCTCTTGCATCGGAAACTATGTTGGCTCGCACGTTTGTGACCGGTTGCAACTCCTACTACTACACCTCTGACATCTATCCTAAATTTGTTGATCTTCCGGCTGCTGCGGAAGCGATGGGAATCGCGAAAACCACTGCTTACACAATGGTGAGGGCCGGCTCGTTCCCCTGCCCTCCTATACGTATGGCGGGTAGGTATCAGGTGATCACTCAGGCGCTGATGCAATCTCTCCGCGTGCCGGACGTCATTGTTCACGCGGACGATGTGGAAAATGGGGCGGATCATGCCAGCCGGGGGCATCTGATCGCATAGTTTGTTTCTGGGGGAACGTTCTCGTCGTGGCTCAGCCGCGCAAGGCCAGGTGGTACGCCGAGGCCCACAGGGTTGCCGCGGAGGCGAGGCCCACCGTGGCGCGGACCGCTTCGTCCGGGGTGCCGGTCGCGTAGAGCGCCAGGCCCGTGAGGGCGATTGCTGTGAGGAGGGCGGCGGTCCAGCGGTACTGGTGCTGGTCGTACAGGCGGGACAGCGGGAAGAAGTGCAGGCCCTCGACGAGGGCGATGGCGGCGGGGATCAGTCCCGGGTGGTCGGAGGCGTTGGCCGCGGCGATCACCGCGAAGATGGCCACGAGTTCGGCGACGTTGACGATGCCGACGGCGCGGGCCCAGTTCTGCGGCAGGTCGACCGTGCGCGGTGAAGGCGCCGCGTTCTTCCGGTAGCCGAGGTAGACGGCCGCCGCCTCGAGGGCCAGTGCGGCCGAGCCCGTTCCGGAGGATCCGGCAGGCCAACGGTGTCAGGCGGGTTCGCGGATCTCCGGTGACGGGCGTCCGGAGCGCTTCGCCGCCACCAGTCCCGCCACCCCCACAAGGAGTAGCACCACGATCGTCCCCAGCGTGAACGTCTCGAACGTGGTGCGGGAGACGCCCCAGACGTCCGTGAAGTCGTAGTCGATGCCGAAGGCGGACTCCAGGACGCCGGGGAAGAGGGCCGACCAGGAGCCGACCAGGATCCAGGCGTAGACGAGGGTCGCGCAGGCCATGAAGCCCTTGTTGCCGAAGGGGACCCGGTAGGGGCGGGGGACCTCGGGGCGGCGCAGGCGCAGGACCACCAGGGCCGGGACGACCAAGAGGTAGGAGAGCAGGAGCGTCGTCACCGCCACCGTCAGGACCACGCTGAAGATCGCGCCCGTGTCGCCGCGAACCAGTTGCATCGCCGCCAGCATGAACACCGTGGCCACCGCGCCGGACAGCAGGTTCGTGCGGACTGGGGTGCCGAGCTTCGGGTGGAAGGCGCCCAGCGCGCGGCTGAAGAAGCCGCCGTCCGCCGCCGCCATCGCCTGCATGCGGTCGCTGACGATCATCCACGCGCTGCCCTGGGTGAGGAGCGCGAAGACGAACATCACCGCGGTGCAGGTCAGGAGCGGGCCCGCCGCCGGGCCGTAGACGCCGAAGACCAGGCGGACGCCTTCCATGAAGCCGCCGATGCCGGTGACCTTCGAGGCCGGGACGACCGCCAACAGGGCCAGGATCGGGAGGAGGTAGCAGGCCGCCGCGATCGTCGCCGAGCGGCCCAGCGCCGCCGGGACGTCGCGCTGCGGGTCGTGCATCTCCTCGCCCGCCGCGTTCGGCGCCTCGAACCCGACGTAGGCGAACAGGAGGATGGGGACGAGGGCGAGGAAGCCAGCCGTCGACGGGGCGAAGTTGGCGGTCGCCAGGCCCTGGAAGCCGTGTTCGGCGCCGTACAGGACCGCGGTGACCGTGAAGAGGGCCAGCGAGAGGACCTTCACCGCCGCGCCCGCCGTCGTGATCCACTTGCCGCGGCTGAGCGAGACGATCGCCGTGAGGATCGCGATCCACACGAAGAGCAGCTTGAACGTGTAGTCCGCGAACGTGCCCGACCCCAGGTGGAAGACGAAACCGTCCCACGTCTCGGCGGCCAGGAAGACCAGCGAACCGCCCAGCCAGATGGGGTTCGTGACCCAGTAGAAGAGGGTTGTCAGCGCCGCCGCCGAGCGGCCCAGGGCCAGTTTCACCCAGACGTACGGGCCGCCCTCCTGCGGGAACGCGGCGCCGGTCTCGGCGAACAGCAGGGCGTAGGGGAGCAGGAAGAACAGGGCGATGGCGGCGGTCCAGGTGGCCGCCTCGCCGCCGCCCGTCGCGATCTGGCCGATGGTGTCGAAGGAGATCACCGCGGCGACGGCCATCGCCGTGATGTCGAAGCGTTTCAGGCTGCGCTTCAGGTTCGAGTCCGAGGCGGCGGCGCCGGGCGGTGTCTGTGGTGTCTGTGGCTCTGCGGAGGGGAGGTTCGTCGACACGGGCAGTTCCTAGGGAGGGAGTCGGGGACTGCGAGCGGTGTACGGGCTGACTGTGTGCGGGCCGGCCATGTGGGCCGGGGCCCGGCGGCGTACCGCCGGGCCCCGTTCTGTCACGCCTCCCGGATCTCGCCGGAGGCGTCCGTGCGCTCCAGGACGCCGCGCAGCGCCGACGCGACCTCCTTGGTCTCGGCCTCCGCCATGATCAGCGGCGGGGACAGGACCAGGCTGTGCGCGGAGTCGCGGACGATGACGCCGGTCTCGCGGCGGATCACGTCGTGCGGCATCCGGTCCGGGTGCAGGGGGAGTGGGGCGCGCGTCGTGCGGTCCGCCACCAGTTCGACCGCGAGCATCATGCCGACGGAGCGGATCTCGCCGACGATGGGCAGGTCGCCCAACTGGGCTTCCAGCTCGGCGTGCAGCGTCGCGCCGATCGTCTTCGCCCGGCCCAGCAGGCCCTCCTTCTCGATGACGTCGAGGTTGGCGAGGGCGACGGCGGTGGCGACCGGGTGGCCGTTGTACGTGTAGCCCATCGGGAAGCCGTGGTCGCGCAGCAGCACCTCGGCGACGTTGTCCGCGACCATCAGCGCGCCCAGCGGAACGTACCCGGACGTGATGCCCTTGGCGGTGACGATGATGTCCGGCGTCACGCCGAAGTACTGGGCCGCGAACCACTCGCCGACGCGCCCGTACGCCGTGACGACCTCGTCGAAGATCAGCAGGATGCCGTGCCGGTCCAGGACCTCGCGCACCCGCGGCCAGTAGTCGGCCGGCGGGACGAGCATGCCGCCGACGCCCATGATGGGTTCGCCGATCATCGCCGCGATGTTCTTCGCGCCGATCTCCGCGATGCGCTCCTCCAGTTCGCGGATGAGGAAGTCCGTGGGATCCTCGCCGTTGTACAGGTCCGTGCGGTACGGCCACGGCGGCGTGAGGTGCGAGACGTGCGGCATCATCGGGGCGAAGCCCTCGTGGTACAGCGGGAATCCGGTGGCCGAGCCGCCGCCGTAGCCGATGCCGTGGTACGCCTTGTCGCGCGCCAGGATCCACGTGCGGTCGGTGTCGCCGCGGCGGTGGTGGTAGTAGCGGGCCATCTTGATGGCGGCCTCGTTGCCCTCCGAGCCGCCGGATGTGAAGTAGACGTGGTTCAGCGGGTCCGGCGCCAACTCGGCGAGCCGGGCGGCCAGTTCGATGGCGCGGTCGTTGGAGAACTCCCAGAAGCTGGTGAAGTACTCCAGCTTCTTCATCTGCTCGTGGGCGACGTCCGCCAGGTCCTCGCGCCCGTGACCGACCTGGGCCAGCCACAGGCCGCCGGTGGCGTCGAGGTAGCCGCGGCCCTCGGAGTCGGTCAGACGGCAGCCGGAGCCGGCCGTCATGATCACCCGTTCCTCGGCGGCGCCGGGGAGGTAGGGGTGGATGAGGTGGGCGCGGTCGGCGGACAGCAGAGCCTGGTGGCTCTGGAGGTTCTGGTGGCTCATGGGGGAGTCGTCCTTCCGTACGGGAGTCAGGCTGCGGGCGCCGTGAGGTCGAGGGCGGCGAGGGCCAGGGCCTTCGCCGTGGCGAGCAGATCGTCGATCTCGATGTACTCGTCGATGGTGTGGAGGGTCGGGGAGCCGTCGGGCCGGGTCGCGGTCGGGCCGAGGCAGACGGCGGGGGTGTCGGCGAGGCGGGTCAGGGTGGCGGCGTCGGTCCAGGACGGTTCGCCGAGGATGCGGGGCGCCCGGCCGAGGGCTCCGGCCGCGCCCTCAAGTGCCTTGACCACACGCTGGGTTCGGCCCACCTCGGCGGGCGGCAGTTCGGTTTCCCAGGTCAGGCGAGGTGGGTGCGCGGTGAGCCAGCCGTCGGCGGC
The DNA here is from genome assembly GCF_042730865.1 of Streptomyces sp. NPDC059897. NCBI lineage: Bacteria > Bacillati > Actinomycetota > Actinomycetes > Kitasatosporales > Streptomycetaceae > Streptomyces > Streptomyces sp. NPDC059897. Next base: position 75,167 of record NZ_JBHWKQ010000020.1, read on the forward strand.
GCACGCGTCCCGTACGACCGCCTCGATCTCGGCCCGCACCTTGCTCGCCCAGCCGTCGGCGTCGGCCTGTACCGGGAGGTATGTGACGTCCAGGCTCACCTCGCACGACGCGGGGTAGGTCACCCACCACTCGCCGCCCTTGATGGTGGTCGGCACGATCGAGGGCGGGGGCAGCAGCGGGTGGGTGTGGGCCGGGTCGCCGGCCCAGCGTTCGCGCAGGGCCTGGAGCGCGGTGAGCGCCGGGAGGGTCTTCTCGATGGCGTTGACGGCGCCGCCGGTGCGCCAGTCGCCGGGCGGGTACTCGGCGTGCCCGGGGCGGCCGTCGACCGTCAATGTGCCGCCCAGGATGCCGCGTTGGGCCGTGACGACGTCCAGGTCCGTGGGCTCGGGGACGATCGCCGCGTCCGCCTTCACCCCGTACGCGAGGGAGGCGAGGGTGCCCGCGCCGTTCCACTCCTCGTCGGTGGCGGTGTTGAGCAGCAGGTCGCCGGGGAGGCGGATGCCGAGGGCGGCGAGGGTCTCGGCCGCGATCACCATCGCGGCGATGCCGCCCTTCATGTCGCAGGTGCCCCGGCCGTAGAGACGGCCGTCGCGGACCTCGGCACGGAACGGGTCGCTCGACCACGCTCGACGAGGCTCCGCCGACACGACGTCGATGTGGCCGTTGAAGAGCAGGGATCGGCCGCCGCCGGTGCCGGGGAACCGGGCGATCAGCTGCGGCCGTCCGTCGAAGCCGAGGCCCTCCGGCGTCTGCGGGGAGCGCGGCAGGTCGGACGGCTTCGGCGTGAAGACGTCGACCGTGGCGCCCGCCGCGCGCAGTCGGCCGGCGAGGTGGTCCTGGAGGTCGTGCTCGGCCCTGTGCCGCTCGTCGGCGGAGCCGCGGACAGTGGTGTCGAAGGCGACGAGCTCCGACGTGAGAGCCACCAACTCGTCGCGCTTGCCGTCGAGTTCGGCCAGTACGCGTGTAGCAACGGCCTCGCTCATCCGTACGTCACCCACGTCGTCTTAAGCCCCGTGTACTTGTCGAAGGCGTGCAGCGAGAGGTCGCGGCCGTAGCCGGACTGCTTGAAGCCGCCGAACGGGGTGGCGGGCGAGAGCGCGTCGACCGTGTTGACCGAGACCGTGCCCGCCTGGAGGGCCTCCGCGGTGCGGTGGGCGCGGGACAGATCCCTGGTCCACACCGAGGCCGCGAGCCCGTACGGGGAGTCGTTGGCGAGGCGGACCGCCTCCGCCTCGGAGTCGAAGGCGTGCACGGTGAGGGCCGGGCCGAAGAGTTCCTCGCGGGCCAGTGGGGCGTCCGGGGCGAGACCCGTGACGACCGTCGGGTGGACGTAGGCGCCGGTCAGGTCGGGGCGGGTGCCGCCGCACACCACGGTGCCGCCGGACTCGGCGACCGCCTTGGTCACGCGGACGGCCTGCGCCTCGTCGACGAGGGGGCCGAACGTGGTGGCGGGGTCGAGCGGGTCGCCGGGGGCGAACGCGGCGGCGTGCTCGGCGACGCGCGCCGTGAATTCCTCGGCCACCGAACTCTCCACCAGCAGGCGGGTGTTGGCGGAGCAGACCTGGCCGGAGTTGTAGGCGAAGCCCGCGGCGGCGGCCTCGGCGGCCGCGTCCAGGTCGGCGTCGGCGAACACGAGGTTCGGGCTCTTGCCGCCCGCCTCCGGCCACACCTGCTTGAGGTTGGACTCGGCGGCGTAGCTCAGGAAGCGGCGGGCGGTCGCCGTGGAGCCGGTGAAGGCGATGGTGTCCACGTCCTCGTGCCGTCCGAGGGCCTGACCCGCCTGCTCCCCGAGGCCCGGGACGACGTTGAGGACGCCCGCGGGGAGCCCGGCCTCCACGGCCAGCTCCGCCAGGCGCAGGGCGGACAGCGGGGACTGCTCGGCGGGTTTGAGGACGACGCTGTTGCCCGCCGCGAGGGCGGGCGCCAGCTTCCAGCTCGCCATGTCCAGCGGGAAGTTCCACGGCACGACCGCGCCGACGACACCGAGCGGTACGCGCCGCACGAGCGCCAGGTTGCCGGGCGGCGCGGGGGCCACCTCGTCGTACAGCTTGTCGGCGGCCTCGGCGTACCAGGCGAAGACCCCGGCCGCGCCGGGCACATCGGTGCCGTACGTCTCGGCGATCGGCTTGCCCATGTCGAGGGTGTCGAGGAGGGCCAGCTCGCGCCCGTGTTCCTCGATGAGGGCGGCGAGCCGCAGCAGTACGCGCTTGCGGGTCGCGGCGTCCGCGCGGGACCAGTCACCGGCCTCGAAGCTGCGGCGCGCGGCCCGTACGGCGGCGTCGACGTCCGGGGTGTCGCAGGAGGCGACCTCGGCGACGGTGCGTCCTGTGGCGGGGTCGACGGTGGCGAAGGTGGCGCCGGAGGCCGCGTCGCGCCACTCGCCGCCGATGAACGCACGGGTGCGGAAGTCGAGTTGACCGGCGAGGGTCGCCCAGTCCTGGTGCGTGTACGTCATGCTGCGGGCACTCCTGTGGTCGGTGCGGGGGCGGGTGTGCGGCGGCTCGTGCCACGGGCCGCGAGCAGCCAGTAGAGGGGGACGGTGACGACAAGGCCCGCGATCCAGCCGAGGTCGGTGTCCCCGAGGGCGTGGGCCAGGGGCCCGGCGTAGAGGGACTGCGCCATGAACGGGATCTCGGCGAGGATGCCGATCGCGTAGACGGTGAGCGCCGTGCCGTTCCAGCGGCCGTAGATCCCACCGTCACGGGCGAAGAAGGACGCCACGTCGTACGAGCCGTGGCGGATCAGATAGAAGTCGACGAGGTTGATCGCCGTCCAGGGGATCAGGACGTACTGAAGTACGTAGATCAGGTTCAGGTAGTTCGTCATGAAGCTGTCGGCGAGCGCCAGGGCGAGGGCGACCGAGAGGGCCGTCAGGGCCAGGCCGAGCACCGCCCGCCCCGTGGCGCGGGGCAGCCAGCGGTGGGCGAAGGTCTGCACCGCGGTGACGGCGCACAGCACCGCCCCGTACAGGTTCATGGAGTTGGTCAGCATCGTGACCAGCGCGAAGCTCCAGAGCGTCAGTTGGCCGAGCGTCGAACCCAACAGGTGGTTCAGCGCCGCGATCGGGTCGCCGTCGCCCGCGATGCCGATCGCCGCGCCGACGACCATCGGGATGACGCTGCCGAGGACGCACCCCGCGTAGGTGCACCAGAGGGTGGAGCGGATGCCGGCCCGGTGGGCGGGCATGTAGCGGGAGTAGTCCGAGACGTACGGCGCGTACGCGATCTGCCAGAGCGCGCCGACGGACACCATTCCGAGGAACCCCGCGAGGCTGAACCCGCCCGTGGTCAGGAAGTCCGAGGGGAGTCCGCCCGTGAACAGGTAGGCGGCGCCGATGATCTGGATCGCACCGAACGCCCACGTCGTCCACGCGCCGATGCGGTGCATCAGGCGGTAGCCGACGACCGCGACCACGAGGCTGACCGCCGCGCACAGCAGCACGCCCGTGCTCTCGCCGACAGAGGTCACCTGGCCGAGCGACTGCGCGCCCACGACCAGGTTCGAGGCGAAGAAGCCCTGGTACATGACGATCACCACGAGCACCACGGCGAGGGCGCCGACGCTGCCGAACTGGCCGCGGCTCTGGATCATCTGCGGGACGCCGAGCTGGGGCCCCTGCGCCGAGTGCAGCGCCATCAGGAAGCCGCCGCCGAGGTGCCCCACGAGCAGCGCGGCCAGGCTCCAGAAGAAGGAGAGCCCGAACGCGGTCGGCGCCAGGGCGCCGGTGACGACGGTGAGCGGGCCGAGGTTGGCGCTGAACCAGATGGTGAACAGGTCCCGGGTGCGGCCGTGACGCTCGTCCGCGGGGACCACGTCGATGGTGCGGTGTTCGATGCGCTCGGGCGCCGGGGCGGTGTCGCCGCCGGGCGTACGCGCTGGCTGACCGTCCATGCCGCCTCCACGAGTTCTTTGAGCTGAGATTCAAACAATGGGCCGGGAAGTCGTCAATGGGTAGCGCGGCATCAACTTGCCTTATCTGAACTGCGTAACAGAGAATTAACCGCATGGGTAAACCGGGGAGACCGAAGAACCAGACCGCGCGGCGCGAGGCGCTCGTGGACGCGGCGGGGCGGGCCATCACGGAGCGGGGCCTCGACGGGCTGCGCATCAAGGACATCGCGGCGGAGGCCGGCATGTCCGCGGGCTCGGTCCTCTACTACTACCCGGAGCTGGACGAGCTGGTCCTGGAGGTGCACCGGGGCGCGGTCGAGCGGTTCATCGCCGCGCGGCACGCGGTCACCGACGAGGTGGGCGACCCGGTGGCCCGGCTGCGGGCGCTGATCGCCTCCGGGCTGCCGTCCGACCCGGGCGACGCGACGCACGGCCTGCTCTTCGAGCTGCACCGCAGGGCCGACCGCAGCCCCGGCCACGCGGAACTGATGGCGTCACTGTTCGCCAGCGAGGTGGGCCTGTACGCCACCGCGCTCGAAGTGGGCGCCGCGACCGGGGAGTTCACGCTGACGGCACCCGTGGGGGATCTCGCCAGGAATCTGGTGGCGCTGGAGGACGGCTACGGCCTGCACATCGTGAGCCGCAACGCCGCCCTGACGCGGGAGGAGGCGCAGCGCCTGATCCGCGTGCACGCGCGCGTGGTGACGGGGTGCGCGGACCTGTAGGGGCTACAGCCCGTCCGTGTTCTCCCGCAGTACGTCCATCACCGCGCGGGCCCGCGCGCTCTGCGTCATGCCGCCGAGCGAGGCGATCCTGACCTCCAACGGACGCCCGGCGTCCCGGAGTTCGAGCTCCGCGATCTCGCCGCCGCCGTAGGTGCGGCCGGTCGCCGGGCGCTGGTTGAGGACGGAGTAGCCGAGGCCGCGGGCCACCATCGAGCGCACGGTCTCGTAGCTGCGGGTGCGGTAGCGGACGTCGGGGGCGGTGCCGGTGGCGGCGACGAGGGAGCGGAAGTAGTCGCGGCTGTGCGGGAGGTCGAGGAGGACGAGGGGCTCCGTGGACAGGTCGGCGAGGGACACGCTGCCCCGGCCGGCCAGCGGGTGGTCGGCGGCCACGATGACGTACGCGGGGGCGCGGGCGATCGTCTCGCTGCGCAGCTCCGGCTCGGTCGACAGGCCGAGGTCGTAGGTGAGGGCGAAGTCGATGCGGCCCGTCGTCAGGGCCTCGACGAGCTCGTCCGCCTCGGCCTCCACCACGTCGATCTCGATGCCGGGGTGGCGGCGCGTGCACTCGCTGAACAGGCGTGGCAGGTAGTACGGGGCGAGGGTCACGAAGCAGCCGACCGTAACGGGCCCGGACAGCTCGGCGCCGTCCCCGCGGGCCTCGCGCTCGACCTCGCGCGCACGGGCGAGCAGGTCCCGGGACTGCGCCCGCAGCCGCTCCCCGGCGGGGGTCAGGGTCAGGCCCCGGCCCCTGCGGCGGATGAACAGCTGCACCTGGAGGTCGCGTTCCAGGTTGTGGATGGCGGCGGACACGGCGGACTGCGCGATGTGCAGCTCCGCCGACGCCTCCGTCATCGAGCCGCGCTCGGCGGCGACCAGGAAGTAGCGCAGCTGAACGAGCGTGAAACCGAGCGGTGACGTCATGCGAGGAGCCTTCGTGCCGGGCGACCTGGTGTGCGCCCGACTCTAAGCGGCCTCGCCCTCCCGTACGTCCTCCGCGTGCAGCAGCGCCGAACCCGCCGTCTCCTTCAGGGACAGCGCCGCGACGAGCCCGCCCACGGCGAACACCATCAGGTACGGGCCGGGCACCAGCGTGCTCCCGGTCGCCGAGATGAGCAGCGTCATCAGGTACGGCACGGTGCCCGCGAACAGCGCCGCCGTCACGTTGTACGAGATGGAGAGCCCGCTCTGCCGGGTGCGCGTGGGGAAGACCTCCGCCGACCACACCGCGTACGTGCCGAGGATCGCCGCCAGGATCGCGCCGAGCACGAGCCCGCCGACCCAGGTCCCGGCCATCCCGGTCCGCATCAGCCAGAACGCGGGCGTGGAGAGGACCAGCAGGGCCCCCGTCGCCCCGATGAACACCGGCTTGCGGCCCACCCGGTCGGACAGCGCGCCGAACAGTGGCACGAGCACCAGGCCGAGCAGCGAGATCACGGTGGAGAGCAGGGCCGCGCTGTCGGCGGAGTGGCCGAGGTGGTCGGTCTCGTACGTGACGAGGTAGGTGAGGACCGCGTAGAACGGCACGTGCATGGCCGTCATCAGGCCCGCCGCCTGGAGCAGTTGGCGCTTGTGGGTGCGCAGCAGTTCGCGGGCGGGGCTGCGCGGGACCGTGTCGTTCGCTTCGAGGGCCCGGTACTCCGGGGTGTCCTCGATCTTGTTGCGGATGACGACGCCGATGATGCCGAGCGGCGCCGCGATCAGGAACGGGATCCGCCAGCCCCACGAGGTGAGCTGGGCGTCGTCGAGCCCCGAGGACAGCAGCAGGAAGACGAACGAGCCGGCCAGGAAGCCGAGCAGCGAGCCGACCTCCAGCCAGCTCACACCGAAACCGCGGCGGCGGCGCGGCGCGCTCTCGGCGAGGAAGCTGGCCGCGCTGCCGAACTCGCCGCCCGCCGCGAAGCCCTGGACCAGGCGGAGCGCCACCAGGAGGATCGGCGCGGCGATGCCGATCGAGTCGTAGCCGGGGAGCAGCCCGATCGCCAGCGTGGCGCCCGACATCATGAAGATGACCAGGGACAGCGTGCGCTTGCGGCCGATCCGGTCGCCGAGCGGCCCGAAGACGAGGGCGCCGATCGGCCGGACACCGAACGAGACGGCGAAGACGCCGAACACGGCGAGCAGCCCGGTCGTACTGTCGTCGGCGGGGAAGAACACGGTCGCGACGGTGCCCGCGAGATAGGCGTACGCCGCCCAGTCGAACCAGTGGACGAAGACGCCGACGGCCCCGGCCGCGACGCTCCTGCGCAGGGTGGCGACGTCGGTGGTCACCTCGGTCCCGGACTGCTCGGTCACGGTCATGGCTACGCCTCCTCGGAAGGTCCGGCCCGGTCCACGCCCGTCCACGCCAGCGCGACCGCCGCGTCGAGCAGTGCCCGCTCGGCGGTGGACCCCACGCAGTACGCGGCGAACTCGTGCTGGTGGTTGGTGGCGGGCAGGGAGCCGATGCCGATGTAGGGGTGGATGGCGGGCACCACCTGGGACACGTTGCCCATGTCGGTGGAGGCGCGGTTCATGCGCGCGGCCTGGCCGGGCGGGGCGAACTCCCGGCCGAGCGCGAGGGCGTTGGCGCGGTAGTGCGCGAGCGCGGTCTCGTCCGCGCGGAACTCCGCGTACGGCTTGCTCTCCGGTTCGATCTCCAGGTCGCAGCCGGTCGCGAGGGAGCCCGCCTCGAAGGCGCGCATGACGCGCGGCTCCAACTCGGCGAGTTCGGCCAGGGTTTCGGCCCGCACGTACCAGCGGCCCGAGGTGCGCTCGGGGATGGCGTTCGGGGCGTCCCCGGCGTGTGTCACGACGCCGTGCACCCGTGCGGAGGACGGGAGCTGCTGGCGCAGCAGGCCGATGGCGACCTGCGCGACGGTGAAGGCGTCGGCCGCGTTGATCCCGGCCTCCGGGTAGGCGGCGGCGTGCGCCGATTTGCCCGTGTACGACACCTTGGAGTGGCTGACCGCGAACGGCTGCGCCTCGGCGACGTCGACCGGCGCCGGGTGCGCCATCATCGCGAGGTCGACCCCGGCGAAGGCGCCCCGGTCGAGCAGCTCGATCTTGCCGCCGCCGCCCTCCTCGGCGGGGGTGCCGTAGACCTCGACGGTGAGCCCCAGGTCGTCGGCGACGGCGGCGAGGCCCAGCGCGGCGCCGATGGACGAGGCCGCGATGAGGTTGTGCCCGCAGGCGTGGCCGAGGCCGGGCAGAGCGTCGTACTCGGCGCACAGCGCGATTCGGCGCGGCCCGCTGCCGAAGGTGGCGTGGAAGGCGGTGTCCAGGCCCAGGTACTTCGATGTGACGTCGAATCCGGCCCGGTCGAGGAGCTGCGGCACGGCGGCCGCCGCCCGGTGCTCCTCCCACGCGGTCTCCGGGTCGGCGTGCAACTGCTCGGAGAGCGCGATCAGTTGCCCGGCGTGCCGGTCGACCTCCTTGCGGGCGGCGTCCTTGAGAGCCGTGTCCTTGAGCGCACTCATCGTTCGTCCCCGGGGACGCCGTACGAGGGTGAGCTCGCCGGGTCGAGGCCGCGCGTCACGTAGTCGTCGCGCTGTGGCAGCCATACGTCGAGGAGTTCGCCGAGCCGGTCGATCGGGTCGTCCGCCCAGTCGATCCGCAGGTCGGTGACCCGCCAGCCGACGTCGGCGACGACCGACAGGCCCGCCGAGTGCACCGGGCCCGCCTCGCCGCCCGCCGCCATGGCGGCCTTCATGGCGGCGATCAGGCGCTCCTCCAGCTCACCGGTGGCCTCCTGGTACGCCTCCAGGAGCACGCCGGGGATGTGGGCCCCGGAGAGCATGTTCCCGGCCGCCACCGCGCCCTCGGCGGTGGCGGTGGCGTACGTGCCGAGGGTGTGCGGGCCGCTGTACGCGAAACCGGGCCCTGTGCGTCCGAGGACGGTCAACTGCCGGTAGGCGATGGTCTTTTCGTGCCGCGGGTCGCCCGTGACCCCGGCCAGCGCGCGCTCCGCGTCGCCGTGCTCGGAGAGACCGTCGAGCAGCGCCGTGCCGAGCGTCGGGTCCGTGATGTTCTGCGAGGACGCCGCGCCGACGCCGGGCCGCAGATGGGCGATGCGGGCGGCGACCGCGGGGCTCGACGAGCTGCCCGCGATGCCGAACCGCTCACCGTCGCGTACGACGAGGGAGAACGTCATGGCTAGGCCTCCTTCGACGACTGCGGGATCACGGCCACCGCGTCGATCTCGCACAGCCACTCCGGGCGGGCGAGCGCCGAGACGACGATGCCGGTGGAGATGGGGTGGACGCCCTTGGTCCAGCGGCCGACCGTGCGGTACACGGCCTCCCGGTAGCGCGGGTCGATCAGGTAGATCGTGAGCTTGACCAGGTGTTCCATCCGGCTGCCGGACTCCTCCAGCAGCATCTTGATGTTCGCCATGGCCTGCTCGGCCTGCGCCTCCGCGTCGCCGACGCCGACGTTCTCGCTGGTGTCGAGGTCCTGGCCGATCTGGCCGCGGACGTACACCGTGTCGCCGGCGACGACGGCCTGGCAGAGGTCGTTGTCGAGGTTCTGCTCGGGGTAGGTGTCGCGGGTGTTGAACGGCCGGATCCGGGTGTGCCCGCCGGCCACGATCGGGGCGTTGGCCATGGTCTTCTCCCTAGTTGCTGCCGTACGCGAGGTATCCGCGCCGGGTCGTGATGTGGTCGGCGACGTACTTGGCGTCGTGCCAGACGCCCCAGATGAAGCTCGACCCGCGCCGGGACAGCCACGGCAGGCCGAGGAAGTAGACGTCGGGCTCGGTGGAGACCCCGCGGCGCTGGTCGGGGCGGCCGTTCTCGTCGTACGCGTCGACGTCGAGCCAGCTGTAGTCGGCGGCGAAGCCGGTGGCCCAGACGATCGAGGTGACGCCCGCCTCGGCGAGGTCGAGGGCGAGGCGCGGGTCCGTCATGCACTCCGGGTCGGGGCCGAGGACGTGCGCCTCGGGCTCCTCGGGCAGGTCGAGCCCGTTGCGCTCGATGTACGCGTCGGCCGCCCGCAGCAGCTCCAGGTACTTCTCGTCGCCGAGCGCGATGTTCTCGGCGAGGTCGGGCGCGAAGCGCAGCACCCCGCCCGTGCCGGCGTCCCCGACCTCGTACGCGTCAGTCATGCCGAGGAGTTCGATGCCGGTGCCCGCCAGCTCGCGGAAGTCCACGGAGTGGCCGCCGCGCGCCCCGCTGACCGCGATGGTCACGTGGGCCGCGCCCTGCGGCGGCGTCGTCAGGTCCCAAAGCCCGAGCACCCCGAGCCACCAGCAGAAGTCCCGCCCGCGGTACTGCCGCGGCGGCCGGTCGTGCGGCCCCACGGACAGGAACACGCGGCGTCCCGAGCGGCGCAGCTCGTCGGCGATCTGCACGCCCGAAGAGCCCGCACCGACCACCAGTACAGCGCCCTCGGGCAGCTGCTCCGGATTGCGGTACTCGCTGGAGTGGAGCTGCGTGCGCACCGCGCCCTCCGGCACGATGGGCGGGATCACGGGCCGCTGGAAGGGGCCGGTCGCGGCGACCACGAACCCGGCGTCGATGGTGCCCTCGGACGTCTCGACGCGGAAGCCGGGGCGGCCCTCGTGCTTGCGCACCTTGGACACCTCGACGCCGCACCGCACCGGGGCGTCGATCTTCTCGGCGTACCGCTCGAAGTACTCGGCGACCTGCTCCTTCGTCGCGAAGGCGTCGGGGCCGACGTCGGGGAACTCCAGGTTCGGGAACCGGTCGTGCCAGGCGGGCCCGTTCGCGACGAGCGAGTCCCAGCGCTGGGTGCGCCACCGCTCGGCGATCCGGTCCCGTTCGAGGACGATGTGCCGGATGCCCAGGTTTCCCAGGTGCTCGCTCATCGCGATACCGGCCTGGCCGGCGCCCACGACGACGACCTCGGTCTCCTCGCCGGGCAATGCAGCTTCATTGGGCATTAAAGCCTCCACTTGAGCGGTAGTTGGTCCATCGCTGGTTCCGCGGCACCGCACGAGACATCTTTCGACGCGCTCTCAACCCTGTCCAACAGATGTTTCCGGGGTGAGTGATCTGTTTTTCAGATGTGGAACGGGAGGGCTGGACTAGGGTCGTCCCGTGACCACCGAGCTGAATCCGACCGTGCCCCCCGCCCCGCTCGACGAGCTCGACCGCCGTATCGTCGCCGCCCTGCAGGTCGACGGGCGGGCCTCCTGGCGGCGGATCGCCGATGTGCTGGGGGAGCCGGAGCGGAAGGTGGCGCGGCGCGGGCACCGGCTCGTGGAGAGCGGGGACGTCGCGGTGCGCGGGCTCGTCGTGCGCGGCGAGACCGTGATCCTGCGGATGAACTGCCGGCCCGGATCGGTGCGGGAGGCCGCCCTCGCCGCGGCCCGCCGGCCGGATGCCATCTTCTCGTACGTCCTCACGGGCGTCGCCGACTGCGCGGTCGAACTCCAGTGTCCGCCAGGGCAGTTGGGGCGTCTCGTGCTGGACGAGGTGCCCGCCCTGCCCGGCCTCGTGCAGCAGCAGGTCTCGCCCGTCCTGCGCTACTTCCGGACCGTGCACGAGTGGTCGCCGGGCATCCTCGACGCCGCCGAGGCCGAGGCGCTCGGGGGCGGTGAGCGGCAGGACGACCGGGTGGGCCTCGACGACGTGGAGCTGGCGCCCGACGAGGAGGCCATCCTGCGCGCCCTCGCGGCGGACGGGCGGTGCACGAACGACGAGCTCGCCGCCGTCGCCGGGGTCTCGGTCGCCACCGCGCGCCGCCGCGTCGAGTCGCTGAGCCGCGCCGGGCTCGTCAGCATCCGCGCGGTCGTGGAGCCCGCGCTGCTCGGCCTGCCCGTGCAGGCGCTGCTGTGGATCAGGACCCGGCCCGGCGAGGTCGAGGAGGTGGGCCGGCTGCTCGTCGAGTCACCGCTGGTGCGGTACGCGGCCGTGGTCATGGGGGAGCATCAGCTGCTCGTCGACGTGACCCAGCCGTCGAAGGAGGCGCTGCACACCTTCCTGACGGAAGCGGCATGGGTGCGCAGGGCCGAGTCCGTGCAGTCGCACCTCGTGGTCGAGGCGTGGAAGCGCAGCGGAGTGACCGTAAATGCCAACTCTGCCAATCTGGCGTCTTAAAAGTTCATCCAGTACGAGCCATTGACTTAAAAGGTCAGACCGCCGCAGTGTGAGGGCGCACACAGTCGCCTCCTGCCCGAGGACGGTCATGCCCGTACGCCCCACCGATTCCGACGCCCTCTGCGGGCTCGACGCCGTCGAGCTCGCCGCACTGCTCCGCCGCCGCGAACTGTCGGCGCGCGAGGTCGTCTCCGCCCACCTCGACCGCATCGAGCGCGTGAACCCCGCGCTCAACGCCATCGTCACGCTCGACGCGGAAGGCGCGCTGGCGGCGGCCGGAGCGGCGGACGAACTGGCCGCGTCGGGAGCCGAGTTGGGGCCGCTGCACGGGCTGCCCATCGCCTTCAAGGACACCCACCTCACCCGCGGCATGCGCACCACGCACGGCTCGCCGCTCTTCGCCGACCACGTGCCCGACGAGGACGAACTCCTCGTCGAGCGGGTCCAGGGGGCCGGCGCCATCCGCATCGGAAAGACCAACGTCCCCGAGTTCGCGGCCGGTTCGCACACCTTCAACCCCGTCTTCGGCGCGACCCGCAACCCGTACGACACGACCCGCTCGGCGGGCGGCAGCAGTGGCGGCGCCGCCGCCGCGCTCGCCGCCCGGCTCACCCCGATCGCCGACGGCAGCGACATGGGCGGCTCGCTGCGCAACCCGGCCTCGTTCTGCAACGTCGTCGGCCTGCGCACCACGCCGGGCCGCGTGCCCTCGCTGCCCACGAACGACCTCTGGGAGACGCTCGGCGTCGCCGGGCCGATGGGCCGCACCGTCGCCGACGTCGCGCTGCTCCTGTCGGCCATGGCGGGCCCTGACCCGCGCTGCCCGCAGTCCCTGGAGACGCCCGGCTCCGTGTTCCGCGCGCCGCTGGAGCGCGACCTCAAGGGGCTGCGCGTTGCCTACGCCCCCGACCTCGGAGGCCGCGTCCCCGTCGACCCCGAAGTCCGTGAACTCGTCGCCCAGCAGGTCAAGGTGTTCGAGGCGGCGGGCGCCCACGTCGTCGAGGACTGCCCCGACCTCGACGGCGCCGAGGACGTCTTCCGCGTCCTGCGCGCGCAGGCCTTCCGCACCGGGCTCGGCCCGCTCCTGGAGACCTCCCGCGACCAGCTCAAGCCCAGCCTGGTCTGGAACATCGAGGAGGGCCTCGGGCTCACCTCGGCCGACCTGGCGCGCGCCCGCACCGAGCACAGCCGCCTGCACCTCGCGGGCGTCGCCTTCTTCGAGCGCTACGACGTGCTGATCGCCCCGGTCAGCCAGGTCCTGCCGTTCGACGTAGACCTGGAGTACCCGACCGTCATCGACGGCCAACCGCAGCACAGCTATCTCGACTGGATGCGCTCCGCGTATCTGCTCACCGTTCTGGGCGCACCCGCCCTCTCCGTCCCCGCCGGCTTCACCGACGCCGGACTTCCGGTCGGCCTGCAGATCGTGGGCCCGCCGCGCGCCGAGCGCACCGTCCTGGAGATCGGCGCCGCCTACGAGGCCGCCACCGGACACGGACGCCGCGCACCCAGGCTTCCCTAGCCCCCCAGGGCCCTTACTCCCCTTTTGCTGGAGCCCCGATGAGATCTCCGCACATGTTGTGGGCCGCCGTGCCCGTTCTGGCCTTTCTCAGCACTCCGTTCCTGCCGTTCGTCAACGGGCCCCACCTGTGGTTCGGAATTCCCTCGGTCCTGGCTTGGTGCCTGCTCTGGACGGTGGGCACCACCGTGGCGCTCGCCGTCGTCGACCGGCTGGTGTTCGCCGGCCGGCCCGAAGAGGAGGACGTGGAGGACGAGGTGGCGGCCGCATGAACAGCACCATGGTCATCACGGTCCTCGGCATCGTCGCCATCGCGGCCGTCGGCGTCACGGGCCGCCGCGCGCCCAGCAAGGAACTGGGGGAGTGGACCGTCGCCAAGCGCGGCTTCTCCACCTTCACCACCTGGTTCCTCCAGGCGGGCGAGGCCTTCACCACCTTCAGCTTCCTCGGCCTCGCGGGCATCGCCTTCGGCGGCGGCGTCGCCGCGTCCTTCGCGGTCTGCTACCTCGCCATCAACTTCATCCTCCAGTACTTCACCGCTCCCCGGATGCGCCAACTCGGCCAGCGCGGAGGGTACTTGACGCAGGCGGACTTCTTCGTCGACCGCTACCGCAGCCCGCTCCTCGGCAAGGTCGTCGCCGTCGTCGGAGCCGTGTTCCTGCTGCCGTATCTGCAACTCCAGATCACCGGTCTCGGCATGATCGTGCAGCTCGCCACCGGCAGCACCACGGGCGGCAACCTGAGCATGGTCCTCGCCACCGTCCTGACCGTCGTCTTCGTCCTGTGGTCCGGCATCCGCGGCATCGCGCGGGTCGCGTACCTCAAGGACGCGCTGATGATCATCGGCCTCGTGGTGCTGGTCGCGGGCGTCGCCCTGTCCGTCAACGGCGGCATCGGCGGCCTCTTCGACACGCTCCGCGACAGCCACCCCCAGCTCCTGACACTCGATCAAGAGGGCTACGACAGCACGTTCTTCGTCACCGCCGTCATCATCTCCGGCATCGGCGGCGGCCTCGGCACCATGGCCCACCTGTGGCCGCCGGTGCTCGCCGCCCGCAGCGGCCGGGTGCTGCGCTCCAACGCGATCTGGCTGCCCCTCTACCAGGTCGCCCTGGGCATCCCGATCATCATCGGCTTCGCGGGCGTCCTGCTCGCGAAGAAGGGCACCGAGCCGAACGGCGTGGCCCTCACCCTCGCCGGTCAGACCCTGCCGGGCTGGCTCGTCGGACTCGTGGCGGTCGCCGCGGCCTCCGCCGCGATGGTGCCGTCCGCCGCCATCGTCGTCGGCATCTCCAGCCTGCTCTCCCGCAACCTCCTGAGCGTCCGCAACGAACGCACCCAGCTGCGCACCAACCACCTGTGCGTGGTGGCCGCGGCGGGCCTCGCCCTCGTCCTCGGCCTCACCCGCCCCGGCCTCCTCTCCGACCTGCTGCTCCTGACCTACGGCGGCCTGACCCAGCTCGCCCCGGCGATCGTGATGGGCCTGGCGAGGAAGGTCAGGCTCGGGGCGGTGCCCGCGCTCATCGGCATCCTGTCCGGCGTCGCGGTTCTCGCCTGGCTGACGTTCGGCTCCGTCGACGTAGGCACCGTGGACACCGGCCTGATCGCGCTGGCCGTCAACATCGTCGTCACGACCGGTGCCCAGTTCCTCGTACGCTCCCGGCCTCAGGAAACCGTCAACTCGCCGACGGACTCCGCCGATTCGCCGGTCTCGGTGAGCCGCACGTAACGCCCTTCGGCCCCGGCCTCGAACGGCGCCCACCGCTCACCGTCCACCGACGTCTCGAGCCGGTACTCCTTCGCCCCGGTCACCCGCACCCGGTCCACCGGGCGCACGCCGCCGAGATCCACGGTGAGCGAGGCGCCCGGTGCGGCCGGGTGCCAGGTCGTCGCCGGGTTGCCGTCGACGGCGGCGCCCGCGTACTGACCGGGGTCCTCGGACGTGGCCTTCGCGGCCTTGCAGCGGGCGAGGTCGGCGGTCGGCGCGAGGTCGGGGCGGCGCGTCGGCAGGGTGAGCCCTGCCCCGGTCACGGTCTCGCGCCCGCCCGGAGTGTCGACGGCGAAGGGCGCACCACCGGTGAGCCGCACATGGGTCTCCTTGGGCCCGATCTCGACGTCGTACGTCCGCCCCCGCCACTGAAGTCCCTTGACCTCCACGCCCGTTGAGAGCTGCGGCGGCAGCATCGGATCGAGCCGCACGGCGTCGCCGTCCTGGAGCCGCATGCCCGTCAAGCCATGCGTGAACACTTGCAGGAAACCGCCCTTGCCGGTGAGGAAGTCCTGCGCGGGCGTCCCCGCGAGCGCGTCCCCCGCGCCCGCCTTCTCGCCGCGCGACTCCGAGAACGTGCCGAACGGCCCCCGGAAGAACGGCCGCGAGGCCCGCTCCAGGAAGGTGTACGTGGAGCAGCCCGGCTCCCCGATCCGCGCGGCGGCGACCGCGTGCACCGAATCGGTCATCGCCGGTCCGTCGCGGTCGGTGTGCGCCGCGTAGTAGTCCAGGGTCGCGGCCGCCGCGCCCTTCGGCATCGGCTTCCAGTCCAGCGGATACAACAGCAGCACGGCGTCCGCCTGCTTGATGTCGGCGCCCTTGTCGATGTCGTAACCGGCGTACTGGAGGAAGACCTTGCGGTCGCGGTCGTACGGGATGCGGAGCCGGCCGGCGATCTCGTTCCACTCGGCCGGGGCCTCGGCGCCCACCAGCTCCGCGGCCTTCGCGGCGTTCCGCAGGGAGGTCGCGGCGACGGCGTTCGTATACACCCCGTCGTCGACACCGTTGCTGTACTCGTCGGGCCCGGCGACGTCCTTGATGGAGTACGAATCGTCGCCCTTGTTCGGGGTGACGCGCCCGCTCCAGTACGTGGCGAGCCCCTTGAGCAGCGGCCAGCCCCGCTCGCGCAGCCACGTACGGTCCCCGGTCGCCTGGTAGTACTGCCAGGCCGCGAGCGCGATGTCGCCCTGGAGGTGGTTCTGGGTGACGCAGTGCGGCGGGTTCCAGCTCTGGCACTCCTTCCACAGGTCGCCCGAACTCGCGCTGGTCCAGGGGTACATGAACCCCTTCTGCGAGGTCTTGACCGCGTTGCGGGCGGCGGCGCCACGCGTCCGGTACCGGTACTCGAGGACCGGCTCAGCCAACTCGGGCCGCGTCGCGAGCATCGACGGATACATCCACGTCTCGGCGTCCCAGAAGACCATGCCCGCGTAGTTGTCGCTGCTCAGGCCGGTCGGCGCGATGCTGTTGCGGGCGCCGGGCCGCAGCGAGGACAGCAGCCCGTACTGAGCGGCACGCAACCGCGACTGCAACTCGGGGCGTCCGGGCATCTCGACGTCGGCGGCCCAGAGCTTCCGCCAGGCGGCGTTGTGCCGCAGGACGAGCGCGTCCCACCCGGCGGCCGCGGCGCGCTTCGAGGCCGCCAGCGCACCGGCCCTCGGATCCTTCGACGTGAGACCGGTGTCCACCCCCACGAACTTCGTGACGTCGTACGTGCCGCCGTCGACCGCGCGGAAGTCGGCGGACTGGCTGGTGCCGAGCGAGTCCTTCGCGGGGCGGGCGGTGTGGGTGCGGCCGGGGGAGCGGAGGGTGGAGGCGACGGTGCCGGCGGTCCCGGACCCGTCCGTGCGGAAACCGACGGCGGCCGTGCGCTTGCCCGCCGGGCCGCTGCCGGTGCCGCTGATCCGGCGGGCGCCGCGCCCGTCGATGCGGTCGGTGACGGCGACCTCGCCCGACCAGTGCGGCGTGACGCGCAGCCGCACGGCGCCGACATGCGGATTCGCCCGGTCGGCGAGCACCTCGAACGCGAGGCCGGTGCGCTTCCCGTCCCCGTGCACCCACGTCACCTCGGTCCGCACGACGCCGCAGCGCATGTCGAGCGTCTGCCGATAGCCCACGGTGCGACTGCCAGGACCGTACGTCTCGCCCCGCGCCCGCACATCGAGGCCGCTCCATCCGGGAAGCGCGGCGACGGCCTCCCGGTGGGCGGTGTTCTTCGGCCCGCGCCCATAGAGCCCGGAGACGAACGCCCCGTCGTACGGAGGCGTATAGAGCGGCCACCCGGTCTTGTCCCCACCCCCACCGGTTCTCGCATAACCACTCCCCACGGGCGGCACCCGCACACCGAGATACCCATTCCCGACGTAGGCGTGGTACGGACTCTCGGGGTCGGCGGTACGCGTACTCAGGGCCCATCCGGGCCCACCGCAACCGGGGGCTCCGGGCGCCGCGTGGGCGGTGGGAACGAGCGTGGCACCGACGACGAGCGTGGCGAGAGCGAGGAAAGGCGCTGGCTTCATGGGGAGAGGGTGAGCCGCGCAGGCTCGCCGCCGGCGGACCCGCGCCGCGGGAGTCCCTCAATCTGCGGGTGGCTGCGCAACGCCGGTTCGGCAAATCAAGCCCCGCTCTGGGACGAGAGCCCGCGGGGTCCGGGGCAGAGCCCCGATCTTTTCCAGCCCCGCCGGCGATTGAGGCGCGGGGCCCGGGGCAGAGCCCCGCGACCGCAACACCGTCCCACCGCAACACATCGGCCTAACCTCACCGCATGAGCCTGACCACCTACTGCCCCGCCGACGGCACCCGCATCGCCGCCGGCTCCCTCACCTGGCGCTGCCCCACCTGCCACGGCCCCCTCGACCTCGACCACTCACCCACCCCCGGCCCCCTCAAGTCCCTCACCGGCCGCACCAGTTCGATGTGGCGCTACGCCGAATGCCTCCCCCTGCCTCGCCCGGACTGCACCCTCGGCGAAGGGCGGACGCCCCTCGTCCCGCTCACCGACGAGGTGGACGCCAAGCTGGACTTCCTCAACCCCACGCTCTCCTTCAAGGACCGCGGCGCGGTGATGCTCGCCGCGCTCGCCGTCCGCCTCGGCCCCGAGCGCGTCATCGCCGACAGCAGCGGCAACGCGGGCACGGCCGTCGCCGCCTACTGCGCCCGCGCCCGCCTCGCCTGCACGGTCTACGTCCCCGAGAGCACGTCCGAGAAGAAGCTGGAGCAGATCCGCGCCCACGGCGCCCGCCTCGAAGTGGTCCCCGGCGACCGCGAGGCCACGGCCCGCGCGGCACGCGCCGCCGCCGACGAGGACGGGGTGTTCTACGCCAGCCACGTCTACAACCCGTACTTCCTGCACGGCACCAAGACGTACGTCCACGAGATCTGGGAGGACCTGGGAGGCCGCCTCCCCGAGGTGCTGGTCCTCCCCGTCGGCAACGGAACCCTGCTGCTCGGCGCCGCACTCGCCGTCGCCGAACTGCACCACGCCGGGCTCATCGACCGCCGCCCCGCCCTGCACGCCGTGCAGTCCGCCGCGGTCGCCCCACTTGCACGCGCCTGGCAGGCCGGATCGGACGAGATCGTGGTCGACGACGCCCCGGCCCCGACCGCCGCCGAGGGCATCGCCATCCCGAACCCGCCGCGCGCCCGCCAGATCCTGCGCGCCGTACGGGACTCCGGCGGCGCCTTCCACACGGTGACGGAGAGCCAGATCCGGCACGCCCAGCTCGACCTGGCATCCCGCGGCCTGTACGTCGAGTCGACCAGCGCGGTGTGCTGGGCCGCGACCCGGGAGGGCGGCGCGCTCGGCGGCCGGAGCACGGTGGTCCCGCTGTGCGGCGCGGGACTGAAGTCGGGCCTCGCCCCCGACCCCGGAAACGTATGAATGCTCGAAGCGTGCTCCGATGTGTGAATGATGCACTACCTGGGCAAAGTCGCTGCGTAAAGGCCTCCGACGTCGGAAGTCATCACATCGAGTGATTCTTTGGCCTTTGCTTGCACGCCTCAACCCACGGTTGCCACGCTGTTGCTGTCTGTCAATCTGATGGGGATCTGAGGGGACGACCAGTGACATTCGGTGAGCAGCCGGCGTATCTCCGCGTTGCGGGCGACCTCCGCAAGAAGATCGTCAGTGGATCGCTGCCGCCGCACACCCGCCTTCCCTCACAGGCCAAGATCCGTGAGGAGTACGGGGTTTCGGACACGGTGGCGCTGGAGGCCCGCAAGGTCCTGATGGCGGAGGGGCTCGTCGAGGGCCGGTCCGGTTCGGGGACCTATGTGCGCGAGCTGCCGGTCCCGCGCCGCGTATCGCGCTCCGGCTACCGGCCGAGCAGTGGTTCCACACCGTTCCGGCAGGAGCAGGCCGACCCTGACGCGCGCGGAACCTGGGAGTCGCGCAGCGAGCAGATCGAGGCGGTCGCCTCCGTCGCGGAGCGGCTCGCGATCCGCGCGGGCGACCGCGTGATGCGCACCAAGTACGTGTACCGGGACGCGGGCGAGGCGATGATGCTCGCGACCTCGTGGGAGCCCCTCGCCGTGACGGGGCGCACGCCGGTGATGCTCCCGGAGGAGGGCCCGCTCGGCGGCTGCGGGGTGGCCGAGCGCATGGCCGCGATCGACGTGATCGTGGACAACGTGACGGAGGAAGTCGCCGCCCGCCCCGGCCTCGCCGAGGAGTTGAGCGCGCTCGGCGGCGTGCCGGGCCATGTCGTGATCGTCATCCACCGGACCTTCTTCGCCTCGGGCCGGCCGGTCGAGACGGCCGACGTCGTCGTCCCCGCGGACCGCTACCGCATCGCATACCACCTGCCGGTGAGATAGCCCGGTGGGACGGCCCGGGGAGACGGCCCGAGCGTGCCCGCGGGAGTGCCCGATGGCCGGGTCCCGCCGTCCGGGCCGTGTGATCCGGAGTTAACCGCGCCCCAACTCCCGTAACAGGCAGGCAATCGGGCGCTGCCGCAGTTTGTCATGTACGGCTCCTACCTTCCCTCTCCGTACGCAGTTGGTATACCGCCGACGGAGGAACGGGTAGCCGCCATGACCGAGACCGCCGTACCCCACGCAGACCCGGCGTCCGGGTCGCCCGCTTCAGGGCCCGACGGGCGGGCCCCCAAGCGCAGTTACGCCAAGCTGGCCGCCGACGAGTCCCGCGAGGACTTCTCGCTGCGCTACGCCCCGCACTCCTACCGGCGCTGGTCCGAGACCACGGTCGCCTCCACCGCCCTCGGCGGCATCGCCTATCTCGCGGACTTCGCGATCGGCGCGTCCATCGTCTTCACATACGGGTTCACGAGCGGGCTCGCCTCGATCCTGTGCGCGGCGACGATCATCTTCACCACCGGCATCCCGATCGCCCGCGCCTGCGCCAAGTACGGCCTGGACATGGATCTGATCACGCGCGGCGCGGGCTTCGGCTACTTCGGCTCGACGCTCACGTCCCTCATCTACGCCTCGTTCACCTTCATCTTCTTCGCGCTCGAAGGCTCGATCATGGCGCAGGCGATGCACGAGGTCGTCGGGCTGCCGCTGCCCATCGGGTACTTGGTGACCACGCTGATCGTCATCCCGATCGTGTTCCGCGGGATGGGCGCGCTCGCCAAGGTGCAGGCGTGGACGCAGCCGATCTGGCTGATCGGCCTGGTGCTGCCCTTCGTGATCCTGCTGTTCGACTCTCCCGGTTCCTTCGGCGACTTCACCAGCTTCGGCGGCACCGAGGGCGCGGGCAGCGGATTCTCCTGGATCGGCTTCGGGCTCGGCACCGGCGTCGCGCTCTCGCTCATCGCGCAGATCGGCGAGCAGGCCGACTACCTCCGCTTCATGCCGGCCAAGACCGAGGCGAACAGGAAGCGGTGGAATCTGGCCGTTCTGGCGGCGGGGCCCGGCTGGGTGATCATCGGCGCCGCCAAGCAGCTCGGCGGCGCGCTCCTCGCCTTCGTGGCCCTTGAGGCGGTCGGCAAGACGCACGCCCTCGAACCCATCGCGCCGCAGGTCGAGGCGCTCAAGCCGTGGCTCGGCTCGGTCGCCCTGCCGGTCGCCGCGCTCTTCGTGGTGGTGTCCCAGATCAAGATCAACGTCACCAACGCGTACAGCGGTTCGCTGTCCTGGTCGAACTTCTTCTCCCGCGTGACGCACCGGCACCCCGGCCGCGTCTGGTACATCTTCCTCAACCTCGCCATCGCGCTGACGCTGATGGAACTGAACATGTTCGCCGCGCTGAACAAGCTGCTCGGCTTCTACTCGAACGTGGGCATCGCCTGGATCGTCGCGGTCGCCGCCGACCTCGTCATCAACAAACGGGTGGGCTGGAGCCCCAAGTACATCGAGTTCAAGCGGGCGTACCTGTACGCGGTGAACCCGGCCGGATTCGGCGCGATGGTGGTCGCCTCGACCGTCTCGATCCTGGCGTTCTTCGGGATCTTCGGCGAGTACGCCGAGGCCTTCTCCACCTTCATCGCCGCCGGCCTCGCACTGGTCCTGTGTCCGCTCATCGCCTGGGCCACGAAGGGCAGGTACTACCTGGCGCGGCCGAACCCGGTGAACGGCCCGGACGTCGAGGTGGAGGACATCACCGCGACCCACGTCTGCACCGTCTGCGAGACGGCGTACGAACTCCCGGACATCGCCGACTGCCCGGCCCACTCCGGCCCGATCTGCTCGCTCTGCTGCTCCCTCGACGCCGACTGCGGCGACGTCTGCACCAAGCAGCCGACGGGGGAGCCGGTGCTGATGCCGATGCCGGAGGTGCGCACGCCCTGAGGGGCGCGACCGGACGACGGGCGGAGGGGGCGCACCCACGGGGGGCGCCCCCTCCGCCCGTCGTCCGCGTGTTCGGCCGGTGGCTTGTTGCGTATCTCTTTGTGCCAATCCGTATCCGGTGCGTAAAGGTCAGGCGTAGGCTCGGGCATATGCGGTTTGCGGTTTCCTCGGGGATGGGAGGCAGGGCGCGATGCGAGTCGAGGCCGGTGCGGCCAGGGAGGGGCGGGGCGCGATGAGCGACAGCACGGCCACACTTCCGTGGCAGGTCATCCGCGAGGACGACAACGGCAACCGCTACCGGGTGGGCCGTTACGCCACGAAGGCCGAGGCCCAGCGCATGGCCGACAGCCTCGACGACCGCAGGGGCCACGAGCCGACGTACTGGGTGGAGCGCCTGGGCCAGGGGCGGAACGGCACAGCGGTCTGACGGGGTCCTGGGGCCTGTCGTCAGACTCCCGTCTGCGTCGCGACGCCTGGCACGCACGCACCAGACGCCGCGACGCCGCCCTACGGGCGACGACGGGAGTCTGACGACAGGCCCTAGGCTCCGGCGCATGCCCCCTGAGTCACCAGCACCGACCGTCGTGGTCGCCGCGGCCCTGTACGACACCGATGAGCGGCTGCTCGCCGCCCGGCGCAGCGCGCCACCCGAACTCGCGGGCCGCTGGGAACTGCCCGGCGGCAAGGTCGAGCCGGACGAGAGCCCGGAGCGGGCGCTCGTCCGCGAACTGCGCGAGGAACTCGGCGTCGAGGCCGAACCGCTCGCCCGGGTGCCGGGGGAATGGCCCCTGAAGGCCGGATACGTCCTGCGGGTCTGGCGCTGCCACCTGCGCTCCGGCACCCCGCGCCCCCTTCAGGACCACGACGAGCTGCGCTGGCTCACGGCGGCCGAGGTCTGGTCCGTGGACTGGCTCGACCAGGACGTTCCCGCGGTGAAAGAGGTCCTGCGGGATCGCAGCTGACGGGGGCTTGTGCCCGCCTCCCACGCGCCACGCCTACGCCGTCCGTGCCACGGCGCACCCCACTTCGCGATAGCGCGCCACTCCGTCCGGGTATATCCCGATTAACCCTCTGAAACCGGACAGGGTCCTTCGCGGGCCAGGGATGTGATCCGCGTGCTCCACACTGAAGGCGACTGCGTCGAGTGGGCCTTTCCCGCCGACCCGTCGGCCGTTCGCAGGGCGCGCGCCGAGGTGCGTACACAGCTCGCCGACTGGGGGCTCGGGGAGCTCGCGGACCTTGCCGCGCTGCTGGTCAGCGAGCTGGTGACCAATTCGCTGCGGTACGCGTCCGGGCCCATCGGCGTACGGCTCGCCTGCCCGCCCGGCACCCCCCAAGTGCTCCTGGTGGAGGTCTCCGACCCGCTGCCCGACCCGCCGTGCGCCCGCACCGCGGCCCCCGACGAGGAGGGCGGGCGCGGGCTGCAACTGGTGACGGAGGTGTCCCGGCGCTGGGGTACACGGCCGGGCGGGGAGCGCTCGGGAGGGAAGACCGGGAAGACCGTGTGGTTCGAGCTGGCGCTGCCGGATTAGGAGCGGCCCGAGTGGGACAGACGCCGGTGTGAGGAAGCGGGTGTGAGATGCCGTGTGTGGGCGCACCCGCACCCTGGGTACGGAAACAGTCGGTCCCGACGGGCCAAAAAGCGTCGGGACCATGGTGTGATCGTGAACACCGTGTTGCGCGGCTCCGTAGTGCTGGATACTGCGTGCAGCCGCCTCGGTGACCGGTGCCGGACGCGGTGAGCTGGAGGGGACGGTTCGCGTGAGCGAGATACCAGCGAAGGGCAGGCTGTCCGAGGGCCGCTCGGACGCGGCGTCGGCGCCGCGCGCTGAGCGGGTGCCGCCGGGCGGTGACGCTCCCGATGCCGCGGGCACGGAGCGGGCGGAACCGATCCCGGAACCGGAAGCGGGCGCCCCGTCGGCGCTTCCCGAGGAGTCCTTCGGCCGGACCGACCTCTGGCAGGCGAGCCCGCCGGGTTCGATCTACGACTACATCAAGGTCGCCTCCTTCTCGATCGGCTCCGACGGGGCGATCGACCAGTGGAGCAGGCGGGCCGCGCAGCTCTTCGGGATTCCGGCCGAGGAGGCCGTGGGCAAGGACCCCATCGAGGCCTTCGTCGCCGCGGACCTGCGCGAGCGCGGCCACCGCAAGATGGCGGAGATCCTGGACGGGCAGGAGTGGACGGGCGTCGTCCCGTTCCGGGTGCCGGCATCCGCCCCCGCCGGGGAAGCGGAGCGGGATGCGGAGGCGCCGCGCACGGCGGGCGCGGGTGCGACGGGGCTCGCCGAGATCTACGTGATGCCGACGACCACCGAGTCCGGCGAGCGGGCCGCGGTGTGCATCGTCGTCGACGTGCGGACGCTGCGGCACATCGAGACGGACCTCGCCGCCTCGCAGGCCATTTTCGGCCAATCTCCCTTCGGCTTCCTGCTGTTCGGCACCGACCTCAAGGTCCAGCGCACCAACCGCACCCTGACCTCGGTCTTCGGCGGACACGTCGACGACCACCGCGGCCGCACCGTCCACGACTACCTGCCGCGCCACGAGGCGGACCGCGTGCAGGGCGCGCTGCGCCGGGTCCTGGAGACGGGCGACGCGGTCACCGACATGCAACTGGTCGGCCCCGCCCCGGAGTCCACCGAGCGGCGGCACTGGTCCATCAACCTGTACCGCGTGCACAGCGGTTCGGGCCGCCCCATCGGCGTCGCCGGACTCGCCACGGACGTCACGCGCAGGCACGCCGCCGCCCGCGAGGCCGCGCACGCCCGCCGCAACCTGGCGCTCCTCAACGAGGCGGGCTCCCGGATCGGCAACTCCCTCGACCTGGAGACCACCGCCCGCGAACTCCTCGACGTCGTCGTCCCCGGCTTCTGCGACCTCGCCTCCGTCGACCTGTACCAGGGCCTGCTCGCCGGCGACGAGACGCCGCCGGGCCTCGCCGACGGCAGCGCCGAACTGCGCAGGGTGGCCGCCGCGAGCGCCGTCGCCGACGTGCCGTTCCTCGATCTGGGCGGCGAGGCCCCCGTCAACGTAGGGGCGGTGCACCGCTTCCCGTTCAACTCGCCCTGTGCGGACGCGCTGCGCACCGCGCGCCCGCAGACGCTGCCCACCGAGCAGCGCGGCCTCGTGCAGTCCACGCTCGCCGTGCCGATGGTCGCGCACGACACGGTCGTCGGGCTCGTCCAGTTCTCCCGGACCAAGGGCAGCGAGCCGTTCAACGAACGGGACCGGGCGCTCGCCATGGAGCTGGCCGCGCGCGCCGCGGTCTGTATCGACAACGCGCGCCTGTACCGCCGCGAGCACGAGCGCGCGCTGATCCTCCAGCGCTCCCTGCTGCCGCCGGACGACCCGGAGGCGGCCGGCCTCGACATCGCCTGCCGCTACCGGCCGGGCAACGCCGCGACCGAGGTCGGCGGCGACTGGTTCGACGTCATCGAACTCCCCGGCCACCGCACCGCGTTGGTCGTCGGCGACGTCATGGGCCGCGGCCTGCGCGCCGCCGTCGCCATGGGTGAACTGCGCACCGCCGTACGGACCTTGTCCCTGCTCGACCTCGAACCGGCCGAAGTGCTCAGCGCCCTGGACGAGATCGCCCGCGGCCTCGGCACCCCCGGCGGCGCCCAGCAGGGCACCCGCCAGGCCCGCACCGCCCGCTCCTTCGGCGGCGAGGACCTCTCCGAGGTGTACCTCGCCACCTGCGTCTACGCCGTGTACGACGCGGTCACCCGGCGCTGCACGTTCGCCAACGCGGGCCATCTGCCGCCGGTCCTCGTCGAGCCCGGCGAGAGCGCGCTCATGCTCGACGTGCCGCCGGGGATGCCGCTCGGCGTCGGCGGCGAGCCGTTCGAGGAGGTGGAGGTGGAGCTGCCGGAGGGCTCGCTGCTCGCCCTCTACACGGACGGCCTGGTGGAGTCCCGCGACCATCCGCTCGACGAGGGCCTCTCGGCCTTCCGCAACGCGCTCGACGATCCCTCCCCGGCTCTTGAGGACGTCTGCGACCACGTCCTCAACACCCTCGACACGCATCACGGCGAGGACGACATCGCGCTGCTCATGGCCCGGGTGGAGGGGCTGTCGAGCGGGAACGTCGGCGACTGGACGCTGCCGCGCGAGCCGAAGTCGGTGGGCCGCGCCCGCGAGTACGCGCGGGCGCAGCTGCTGAGCTGGGACATGGAGAGCCTCGTCGACACGACGGAGCTGCTGGTCAGCGAGCTGGTCACCAATGCGCTGCGGTACGGCGAGGGAGACATCAGGCTGCGCCTGCTCCTCGACCGGACGCTGGTGTGCGAGGTGTGGGACGCGGGCCTCGTGCAGCCGCGGCGGCGCCGGGCGCGGGACACGGACGAGGGCGGTCGCGGACTTCAGCTCGTCGGGCTGCTGAGCGCGGCGTGGGGCTCGCGCCGGACGCCGCGCGGGAAGACGGTCTGGTTCGAGCTGCCGCTGCCGGACGGGGAGACGGGCCTGGCGGATCCGACGGAGGCGCTGCTCAGCCTGTTCTGACGGGGGCGCCCGTCGGGCCGCTCACTCGTGGACGTGGTGACGCCGACCACATCCCCACGACCCCCTTTGCATGGTCATGCATCATCATGCATACTCTTCCTATGTCCAAGGTCCTCACATCCCTCCCGGCCGGCGAGCGCGTCGGCATCGCCTTCTCGGGCGGCCTCGACACGTCGGTCGCCGTCGCGTGGATGCGTGACAAGGGCGCCGTCCCGTGCACGTACACCGCCGACATCGGCCAGTACGACGAGCCCGACATCGACGGCGTACCGAGCCGAGCGAAGGCGTACGGCGCCGAGATCGCGCGTGCCGTCGACTGCAAGGCCGCCCTGGTCGAGGAGGGCCTTGCCGCGCTGACCTGCGGCGCGTTCCACATCCGCTCCGGCGGTCGCGCGTACTTCAACACGACGCCGCTCGGCCGCGCGGTCACCGGCACGCTCCTGGTGCGGGCGATGCTGGAGGACAACGTCCAGATCTGGGGCGACGGCTCGACGTACAAGGGCAACGACATCGAGCGGTTCTACCGCTACGGCCTGCTCGCCAACCCGAACCTGCGGATCTACAAGCCGTGGCTCGACGCGGACTTCGTGACCGAGCTCGGCGGCCGCCAGGAGATGTCGGAGTGGCTGGTCGCGCACGGCCTGCCCTACCGGGACTCGGCGGAGAAGGCGTACTCCACGGACGCCAACATCTGGGGCGCCACGCACGAGGCGAAGACCCTCGAGCACCTGAACGTCTCCCTCGAGACGGTCGAGCCGATCATGGGCGTCAAGTTCTGGGACCCGTCGGTGGAGATCCCCACCGAGGACGTCACGATCGGCTTCGAGAAGGGCCGCCCGGTCACGATCAACGGCAAGGAGTTCGCCTCCGCCGTCGACCTGGTGATGGAGGCCAACGCGATCGGCGGCCGCCACGGCCTGGGCATGTCCGACCAGATCGAGAACCGGATCATCGAGGCCAAGAGCCGCGGCATCTACGAGGCGCCGGGCATGGCCCTCCTCTTCGCCGCGTACGAGCGCCTGGTCAACGCGATCCACAACGAGGACACGGTCGCGCAGTACCACGCGGAGGGCCGGCGCCTCGGCCGCCTCATGTACGAGGGCCGCTGGCTCGACCCGCAGGCCCTGATGATCCGCGAATCGCTCCAGCGCTGGGTCGGCGCGGCGATCACCGGCGAGGTCACGCTGCGCCTGCGCCGCGGCGAGGACTACTCGATCCTCGACACGACGGGCCCGGCGTTCTCGTACCACCCGGACAAGCTCTCCATGGAGCGCACCGAGGACTCGGCGTTCGGCCCGGTCGACCGCATCGGCCAGCTGACCATGCGCAACCTCGACATCGCCGACTCCCGCGGCAAGCTCGAGCAGTACGCGACCCTCGGCCTGCTCGGCGAGGGCAGCCCGGTCGCCGGCGCCGCCCAGGCCGCGGTCACGGGCCTGATCGGCACCATGCCGGAAGGCGGCGCCCAGGCCATCGCCTCCCGCGGCGAAACCTCCGCGGAGGACGAGGCCCTGGACCGCGCGGCCATGGAATCCGGCACGGACTGACTCCGTCAGGTGACCAAAATCTAGCCCCTGCGGCGCTTGAGCAGCGGGGTCCGGGGCGGAGCCCCGAGTCGTGAGCGCCGTCGCGGCGGGGATCAACTCCCGCCGCGGCGGCGGATTTTATTGCCCAGCCAGACCACCGGATCGTACTTACGGTCCGCAGCCCGCTCCTTCAGGGGGATCAGGGCGTTGTCCGTGATGTGGATGCCCTCGGGGCAGACCTCCGTGCAGCACTTGGTGATGTTGCAGTAGCCGAGGCCGTGGTCGTCCTGGGCGGTTGTTTTGCGGTCCAGGCCCGTGTCGGCGGCCGCGTCCAAGGGGTGCATGTCGAGTTCCGCGACGCGCATCAGGAAGCGGGGGCCCGCGAAGGACGCCTTGTTGTCCTCGTGGTCGCGGACGACGTGGCAGGTGTCCTGGCACAGGAAGCACTCGATGCACTTGCGGAACTCCTGCGAGCGGTCGACGTCCTCCTGCATCATCCGGTACTCGCCGGGCTGCACCCCGGCGGGCGGGACGAAGGCCGGGACCTCGCGGGCCTTGCGGTAGTTGAAGCCCACGTCGGTGACGAGGTCGCGGACCACCGGGAAGGCGCGCAGGGGCGTCACCGTGATCGTGTCGGTGCGTTCGAAGACCGACATGCGGGTCATGCACAGCAGGCGTGGCCGCCCGTTGATCTCCGCCGAGCACGAACCGCATTTGCCCGCCTTGCAGTTCCAGCGGACCGCCAGGTCGGGGGCCTGCGTCGCCTGCAGCCTGTGGATGATGTCGAGGACCACCTCGCCCTCGTTCACCTCGACCTTGAAGTCCTCCAGGCCGCCCCCGCCGACGTCGCCCCGCCACACCCGGAAGGCCGCCTCGTAGCTGCTCACTCGAAAAGCTCCTCTTCGGCCAGGTACTTCACCAGCTCCTCCTTCTCGAACAGGGCGAGCAGGTCGGGGCGGATGGGTTCGGTCGTCTCACGGGTGAGGGTGATCTGGCCGCGAACCGGGTCGGTGGCCGCCAAGCCGCCCGTGGGGTCCCGGAGCTGGCAGAGCAGGTTCGCGCGGCGCCACTCCCGGTTCATCCCCGGGTGGTCCTCGCGGGTGTGCCCGCCGCGCGACTCCGTGCGCTCGAGGGCGGCCCGCGCCACGCACTCGCTGACCAGCAGCATGTTCCGCAGGTCCAGTGCCAGGTGCCAGCCCGGGTTGAACTGCCGGTGCCCCTCCACCCCGGCCCGCCGCGCCCGCACCCGCAGATCCGCGAGCTTGCGCAGCGCCTGCTCCATCTCGCCCTCCCGCCGGATGATCCCGACGAGATCGTTCATCGCCTGCTGGAGTTCCTGGTGCAGCGTGTACGGGTTCTCGGGCGTGACGCCCTCCTCCTGGCCCTCCGCCGAGAAGGGGCGAAGCGCCTCCGCCGCCGCCGTGTCGATCTGCTCGTCGCCCACGACCGGACGGGCGACGCGCGAGTCCGCGTACGACGCCGCGTGCAGCCCCGCCCGCCGTCCGAACACCAGCAGGTCGGAGAGCGAGTTGCCGCCGAGCCGGTTCGACCCGTGCATGCCGCCGGCCACCTCACCGGCCGCGTAGAGCCCCGGCACACCGCGCGCCGCCGCCGTGTCCGAGTCGACCGCGATACCGCCCATCACGTAGTGACAGGTCGGCCCGACCTCCATCGCCTCCGCCGTGATGTCGACGTCCGCCAGCTCCTTGAACTGGTGGTACATGGACGGCAGCCGGCGCCGGATCGTATCGGCGGGCATGCGGGTGGAGACGTCGAGGAAGACGCCGCCGTGCGGCGAACCCCGGCCCGCCTTCACCTCCGCGTTGATGGCCCGCGCCACCTCGTCCCGCGGCAGCAGCTCAGGGGGCCTGCGGTTGTGGTCCGGGTCCTCGTACCAGCGGTCGCCCTCCTCCTCCGACTGCGCGTACTTCTCCTTGAAGACATCGGGCACGTAGTCGAACATGAACCGCTTGCCCTCGGAGTTGCGCAGCACACCACCGTCGCCGCGCACCGACTCGGTGACCAGAATCCCCTTGACCGAGGGCGGCCAGACCATGCCCGTCGGGTGGAACTGCACGAACTCCATGTTGAGCAGCGGCGCCCCGGCGAGCAGCGCGAGCGCGTGCCCGTCGCCCGTGTACTCCCACGAGTTCGACGTCACCTTGAAGGACTTGCCTATCCCGCCGGTCGCGAGGACCACGCTCGGCGCCTCGATGACGAAGAAGCGGCCGCTCTCGCGCTCGTAGCAGAAGGTGCCGGAGACCGCGCCCGCCTCGTCCTTCAGGACCCGGGTGACCGTGCATTCCTGGAAGACCTTCAGCCGGGACTCGTAGTCGCCGGTCTCCTTGAAGTCCTCCTGCTGGAGCTGGACGATCTTCTGCTGGAGCGTGCGGATCAGCTCGAGTCCCGTACGGTCGCCGACGTGCGCGAGCCGCGGATACTCGTGCCCGCCGAAGTTCCGCTGCGAGATCCGCCCGTCCCTCGTCCGGTCGAACAGGGCGCCCCAGGTCTCCAACTCCCATACGCGGTCGGGTGCTTCGCGCGCGTGCAGCTCCGCCATCCGCCACTGGTTGAGGAACTTGCCGCCGCGCATCGTGTCGCGGAAGTGCACCTGCCAGCTGTCCCCGGAGTTCACATTGCCCATGGAGGCGGCGATGCCGCCCTCCGCCATCACCGTGTGGGCCTTGCCGAACAGCGACTTGCAGATCACCGCCGTACGCGCCCCTCGCTCACGCGCCTCGATCGCGGCCCGCAGCCCCGCGCCACCGGCGCCCACCACGACAACATCCCACTGCTGCCGCTGCACTACAGACATCAGAAGAACCTCGGATCATCGAAAGCACCGGACGCGACCAGATACACGTAGAAGTCGGCGAGTGCGACGCTCACCAACGAGGCCCAGGCAAGCAGCATGTGACGGGCGTTCAGCTTCCCCACCCAGCCCCACAGCCGGTAGCGCACCGGGTGTTTCGAGAAGTGCTTGAGGCGTCCGCCCACGATGTGCCGGCACGAGTGGCAGGAGATCGTGTACGCCCAGATCAGCACGATGTTCAGCAGGAAGACCAGCGTGCCGAGGCCCATGTGGCCCCACTCGTAGTTCTCGTCGCGGAACGCCAGCACCGTGTCGTACGTCAGGATGCAGGCGACGAGAACGGCCGCGTAGAAGAAGTAGCGGTGGATGTTCTGCAGGATCAGCGGGAACTTCGTCTCGCCGCTGTACTTCTTGTGCGGCTCCGCCACCGCGCAGGCCGGCGGCGACGCCCAGAAGCCGCGGTAGTAGGCCTTGCGGTAGTAGTAGCAGGTCAGCCGGAAGCCGAGCGGGAAGATCAGGATGAGCAGGGCGGGGGACAGGCCCCACCAGCCGCCGAAGATCTCCCAGTTGGGGCCGCCCCGCATCGGTTCGCAGTTGTCCGCGAGGCACGGCGAGTAGAACGGCGAGACGTACGGGGCCGCGTAGTAGTCGGCGTTCGCGAAGGCCCGCCACGTCGAGTAGACGATGAAGGC
Organism: Streptomyces sp. NPDC059897; assembly: GCF_042730865.1. Classification (NCBI taxonomy): domain Bacteria; kingdom Bacillati; phylum Actinomycetota; class Actinomycetes; order Kitasatosporales; family Streptomycetaceae; genus Streptomyces; species Streptomyces sp. NPDC059897. The sequence continues at coordinate 106,388 of NZ_JBHWKQ010000020.1, forward strand.
GAGCAGTCCGCCCGCGGTCACGGCCGGGGCCAGCCACCAGCGGTCCGTGCGCAGATGGGGCGCGGCGATCGCGGCACGCGTCCGGCCTCGGACGCCGGTGCCGCCTTCGGTATGGGGGTCTTCGGTACTGGTGGGTTCCGTGCCGGTGGCCAACGAAGCCTCCGCTCGCAGGGACGGGGGACGGGGAGTGCAAAGAGAGCGGTGCGGACGGTGCGGACGGATCAGGGCGCGTGCCGGTCCCGCGCGCCGAGCCCCTCGTCGTCCGTGTCGGTCCACAGGGAGCTGTCGTACGGGGCGTCGGGGATCGTCACGAGGTCGGGGCGGCGCGGCGTGTCCGGGCTCGCGGCCGACTCGCGCAGCAGGGCGACGCTCTCCCGCAGATGCGCGGTGTCGGCGCGCACCCGGCGCAGATCCGGGCCGCCCGCGACGCCCTCGAGCTGGGGCTGCAGGCGCCCGACGGCGCGTGCGAGCTCGTCGACGCAGCGCTGAACCGCCGTCAAGTCGTCGTGCAGGGACATGACTTGGCCTCACTTCCGCTGGTGCGGCGGAGTTGCTCATGCGCCTGCGAGTGTCGCGCGTCACATTGCCGTTTGTGAAGGGATCCGTGCGGATTGCCGGTGTACGCCGTGGTGCGCGCCCGCGAATTCACGCCTTCGGGGCGGGGGCGCGGCGGAATCGGGAGCAGGGCCTGGGTGGCGCCCCTTTGGGCCGCACGGGTGGCTTCCGGGCGGTCTGCGGGCGTGTCGGGCGGCACCCCACCCCGCATCCACTTCAGTTGGCCGATAGATGTGATCAGCTCCATATACCGCCAAACGAGACAAACCGGCCAGCCCCGGAGGTACCCGTGATGCCCCACGTCCCAAGGCGCCCAGGAGCCGCCGCACGCTCGGCCGCGTTCCTCGTGAGCGGCGCGCTCGCCGTGACCGCGCTCGCCGGGTGCGGCTCCAGCGACGAATCGGGCCGGCCCGCCGCCGCCCCCGACGTCGCCTCCGCCGCCCGCACGCAGGTCAAGGACGGCGGCACGCTGCGGTGGGCGATCGACGACGTGCCGCAGACCCTCAACGCCTTCCAGGCCGACGCGGACGCGGCCACGAGCCGGGTCACCGGGGCCGTGCTGCCCTCGATGTTCCGGCTCGACGCGCAGGGGCGCCCGCAGGCCGACTCCGACTACCTGGAGAAGGCCGAGGTCATCAAGACCGAGCCCAAGCAGGTCGTGCTGTACAAGCTGAACCAGCAGGCGGTGTGGAGCGACGGCCGGGAGATCGGCGCCGCGGACTTCGCCGCGCAGTGGCGCGCCCTGTCCGGGAAGAACAGCGCGTACTGGACCGCCCACAACGCGGGCTACGACCGCATCGAGAACGTCGAGCGCGGCAAGAACGACCTGGAGGTGCGGGTCACGTTCGCCAAGCCGTACGCGGACTGGCGCTCGCTGTTCTCGCCGCTGTACCCCAAGGACGTCATGGGGACCCCGGACGCCTTCAACGAGGGCGCGCGCGACACGCTCAAGGTGACCGCGGGCCCCTTCGGGCTCGGCAAGGTCGACCGGGACGCCGAGCAGGTCACGCTGGACCGCAACCCCCGCTGGTGGGGCCGCCCGGCCAAGCTCGAGAAGCTCGAACTCACCGCGGTGCCGCGCGACGAGCGGCCCGCCGAGCTCGCCGCCGGCAAGCTGGACCTCGCCGATGTCGACCCGGAGGCCGCCGAGCGCATCGCGTACGCGGCCCGCGACAAGGGCGCCTCGGGGCCGCTCGCGCACGGGCCCGGCACCGGCGTCACCTCCGGTGAAGCGCTGCGCTCCTGGGCGCGGGCGCACAACGAGGACTGGGAGATCGCCGAGGCCGAGCTGGAGGCCCGCGAGAAGACCCGCAAGGCCGTGAAGAAGTACGCCAAGGAGCAGGCGGGGCTCAACGGCTTCGTCGTCCGCAAGTCGCTCGAACCCGCCTACACGCAGCTCGCCCTGAACGGTTCGACCGGTCCGCTCGCCGACGAGCGGGTGCGCCAGGCCGTCGCCCGCGCCCTCGACCGGGGCAAGCTCGCCCAGAGCGTGCTGAAGCCGCTCGGCCTTCCGGCCAGGACCGTCGGCAGCCACCTCGCCCTGTCCGGGCAGGACGCCTACGCCGACAACAGCGACGCGCTCGGCAAGCAGGACGCCGACAAGGCGCAGGCGCTGCTCGCCGAGGCGGGCTGGGTGCGCGGCGGCCCGGTCGAGGGGCAGAAGGAGAAGCCCAAGACCGCGGGCGGCAAGGCGGAGGGCGCCGCGGCCGAGTCCGGGTCCGGGTCCGACGACGGCACGTACATCATGGGCGAGGACGACCAGAAGCCCGGCGACGCCGCCAAGCCAGCCGCCGACGCCAAGCCCGCCGCCGACGCCAAGCCCGCCGCCGACGCCAAGCCCGCCGACGACGCGAAGCCCGGTGACGCCGCGCCCCCGCTGCTCGGCCCCGGCGCCCTCGCCGCCGCCCAGCACTCCGCGCTGCTGCACCAGGCCGACGCCGCGAAGGTCCGCTCCGCCGAGCGGGAGGGCAAGCACGCGGGCGACGCCAAGCAGGGCGCGGCCCCCGGCGCGTACGCCCCGAAGGGGACCCCCGCCCCGCAGCAGGCCGCCGCGAAGGACGCGGGTGAGGCCGGTGGCAAGGAGGGCGCCAAGGCCGGTGCCGCCGCCGCGGGACAGCTCGCCAAGGACGGCAAGCCGCTGACGCTGAACTTCGTGCTGCCCGCCGGGCCCGACGCCGAGCAGTTGCAGTCCGTCGCCGACCGGATCTCGGCCATGCTGCAGAAGATCGGCGTGCGCACGGACATCACGAAGGTCGACGACGAGACCTACTTCAAGGACCACATCGCGGCGGGCGAGTACGACCTGGCGCTGTACTCGTGGCCCGGCACCGCCTACCCGGCCACCGACGCCCGTCCGATCTACGCCAAGCCGGTCCCGGCCGCCGACGGCGAGCTCACGGTCGAGCAGAACTACACGCGGGTCGGCACCGACCACATCGACCAGCTCTTCGACCAGGCCGCGGGGGAGCTCGACCAGGAGAAGGGGCGCTCGCTCGTCCGGCAGGCCGACGAGCGCATCTGGGCCGCCGCAGGATCGATTCCGCTCTACCAGCGGCCCGAACTGGTGGCGGCGAAGGCGAATCTGGTGAACGCCGGGGCGTTCGGCTTCCAGGAGCCCTCCTACGAGGACATCGGCTTCCTGAAGCCGGGCGGGAAGCTCGGCGGCCAGCCCGCGCAGGACGCGGGCTGACCTGCGGTTTCTTCGGGCGGGCCGCTGCTTGGGGAGCGGCCCGCCCGGCCCGGCTGAGCCGCAGGGCGCCAAGACACGTAGCATGGGGTGAGGCCGTGGCATGTCCAGCCCGGCAGGGCCCGCGCAAAGCAACGTATGCGCAGCCGACCACTCACTCCAGGAGTACGCCTCACTATGGCCACGCGCCACGACATCCGTAACGTCGCCATCGTCGCCCACGTCGACCACGGCAAGACCACCATCGTCGACGGCATGCTGAAGCAGGCCGGTGCCTTCGCCGCCCACCAGCTGGAGTCGGTCGACGATCGCGTGATGGACTCGAACGACCTGGAGCGTGAGAAGGGCATCACGATCCTCGCCAAGAACACGGCGGTGAAGTATCACCCCAAGGCCGGCGAGGACCCGATCACGATCAACATCATCGACACCCCCGGCCACGCCGACTTCGGTGGCGAGGTCGAGCGCGGTCTGTCGATGGTCGACGGTGTCGTCCTGCTCGTCGACGCGTCCGAGGGCCCGCTGCCGCAGACCCGCTTCGTGCTGGGCAAGGCGCTCAAGCAGCGGCTCCCCGTCATCCTGTGCATCAACAAGACGGACCGCCCCGACGCGCGCATCGACGAGGTCGTCAACGAGACGTACGACCTCTTCCTCGACCTCGACGCGGACGAGGACCAGATCGAGTTCCCGATCGTCTACGCCTGCGGCCGTGACGGCGTCGCCTCGATGACCAAGCCGGAGGACGGCACGGTCCCGGCCGACTCCACGAACCTCCAGCCGTTCTTCACGACGATCCTGGAGCACATCCCGGCTCCGACGTACGAGGAGAACGCCCCGCTCCAGGCGCACGTCACCAACCTGGACGCCGACAACTTCCTCGGCCGTATCGCGCTGCTCCGCGTCGAGCGCGGCGAGCTGCGCAAGGGCCAGACCGTGGCCTGGATGAAGCGCGACGGCGAGATCCAGAATGTCCGCATCAGCGAGCTGCTGATGACCGAGGCGCTCACCCGCAAGCCCGCCGAGGTCGCAGGACCCGGTGACATCTGCGCCGTCGCCGGTATCCCGGACATCATGATCGGTGAGACGCTCGCCGACCCGGAGAACCCGGTCGCCCTGCCGCTGATCACGGTGGACCAGCCCGCGATCTCCATGACCATCGGCACCAACACCTCGCCGCTCGTCGGCCGCGGTGGTGGCGGCAAGGGCGCCGACGCGAAGAACAGCGTCAAGGACCGCAAGGTCACCGCCCGCCAGGTCAAGGACCGCCTGGAGCGCGAGCTGATCGGTAACGTCTCGCTGCGCGTCCTGGAGACCGAGCGCCCCGACGCCTGGGAGGTGCAGGGCCGCGGTGAGCTGGCGCTCGCCATCCTCGTCGAGCAGATGCGCCGTGAGGGCTTCGAGCTGACGATCGGCAAGCCGCAGGTCGTCACCAAGGAGATCGACGGCAAGACGCACGAGCCGGTCGAGCGCATGACGGTGGACGTCCCCGAGGAGCACATGGGCGCGGTCACGCAGCTCATGGGCGTCCGCAAGGGCCGCATGGACAACATGTCGAACCACGGCTCCGGCTGGGTCCGCATGGAGTTCGTCGTCCCGTCCCGTGGCCTCATCGGCTTCCGTACGGAGTTCCTGACGAACACCCGCGGTACGGGTATCGCGCACTCCATCCACGAGGGCCACGAGCCGTGGTTCGGCACCCTGCAGACCCGTAACAACGGTTCGCTGGTCGCCGACCGCGCCGGCTCGGTCACCCCCTTCGCGATGATCAACCTCCAGGAGCGCGGTGTGCTGTTCACCGAGCCCGGCACCGAGGTGTACGAGGGCATGATCGTCGGTGAGAACTCGCGCGCCGACGACATGGACGTGAACATCACCAAGGAGAAGAAGCTCACCAACATGCGCGCCGCGTCCGCGGACTCCACGGAGAACGTGGTCCCGGCCCGCAAGCTCTCCCTGGAGCAGTCCCTGGAGTTCTGCCGCGACGACGAGTGCGTCGAGGTGACCCCGGAGGCCGTTCGCATCCGCAAGGTCGTCCTGGACCAGAAGGAGCGCGGCCGCAGCGCCTCGCGCGCCAAGCACAGCTGACCCGACAGCAGTTGGGCCCGGTACCCCTTCGGGGGGTGCCGGGCCCTTTGCGTTGCCGCTAGTCTTCACGCGGTCTACGCGCAGTGACGCCCGCGGCCGTCCTGTCTCCCAACAGAGGGTCAAAAGCCGGGCGAGCGCAAGTGATTAAGTCCATCCTGGAGTCCGGAATCCGGACGTGGATGGTCGATAGATATGTAACACGTCCGTTTCGTAACCCTCTATCTCGGATCCGTTTGTCCGGATTTTGGGAGAAGTACGCATCAGGTGTGATCGAACCGAGACCAAAAGAGTGTGGTCGCGACAGCGACTGTGGCTAATAGTGGTCCGCGTAGAGCTCGGGTCAAAGGGTCACGCGCTAAGGGGGGCGGCGACTCGCGAGCGCACTGAGGCAGCGTCAGCTTCGCCGTCAGGGGTGTCGACGGGGTGACGGTCTTCTGCCTCCACTTGCAGTGAACGAAGTGGACTCATGGGGAGGCGGTCGAGGTGGCGATCCGACGCTGCGAAGGTTTTTGACAGTTCCTCAGGGGTGGGCCTCACCCCAGTCGTTGGTCCCTCTCGCGCGCTTCGAGTGACGTACGCCGTGCGACGGCCGCCGGATCGATTTCGCTCCCGATGGCCTCCAATACCTGTGAAACGGACGAATCATGACAAGTCCAATCGAGATTGAGGGCGCCGAGACCTCTTCCGCCTTGGACAAGGAGAGCGCGCCGCAGGGCGACGCGAAGGAGCCCAAGAAGCTCGAGGGGCGCAGCCCCGGTCAGTTGATGTGGCGGCGCTTCAAGCGGGACAGGACGGGCGTCGTCTCCGCCTGGATCGTGCTGACCTTCTTCGCGATAGCCGCGCTCGCCCCGGTCATCTGCGGCCTGTACGGCAAGGACCCGTACACCTTCTACGGCCAGGACGACCCCACGCTCCTCAACGAGTTCAACCTGCCCGCAGGGCCCAACGGCGGTATGTCGCCCGAGCACTGGTTCGGCATCGACCCGAACTACGGGCGCGACGTCTTCGCCTACCTGCTCTACGGCATGCGTACGTCGCTCTACACCGCCCTGTGCGCGACGATCGGCATGGTGATCCTCGGCGTCGTGATCGGCCTGGTGGCCGGCTACTTCGGCGGCAAGATCGACTACTGGCTCGGCCGGCTCACCGACTTCATGATGGCGCTGCCCAACCAGCTGTTCATGGTCGCGGCCATGCCCGTCATCGTCACGGTCTTCGTGGCGCCGGACGAGGAGACGCCGGTCTACGTCCGGTTCCTCGCCATCACCGGCGTCATGTGGCTGCTCACCTGGATGAGCCTGTCCCGCCTGGTGCGCGCGGTGACGCTGTCGCTGCGCGAGCGGGAGTTCGTGGAGGCGGCGAAGGTCGCGGGCGCCTCGCCCTGGCGGATCATCCGCAAGGAGCTGCTGCCCAACCTGGTGACGCCGATCATCGTGCAGGGCACCTACCTGCTTCCCAGCACCATCCTCTCGGTCGCCTTCCTCTCCTTCGTCGGCGTCGGCTATCAAGACCCCACGCCCGACTGGGGCTTGATGTTCGCCACCGCGGCGAAGATCTACGAGGTGGACCCGACCTACTTGTACTTCCCGGGTGTCGCCATGGTCGTCTTCTTCGTGGCGTTCAACCTCTTCGGTGACTCGGTCCGGGACGCCTTCGATCCCAAGACCGGACGCTGACCAGGCCTCACCGAGGGTCGCTGCCACCCGGGCGCCGGACCGATACAGCCGGATGCGTCAGGCAGCACACAAGGATCACTACTCACAGGCAGGTGGATTCAACTCCATGAGCATCCTTCGTTCGCGCGCGGCGCAGGCGACGATCGTCGCCGCCGCTGTCGGCGCCCTCACGCTGACCGGCTGCAGCAGCGGCAGCAACAACAACGACAAGACCGTGGGCAAGTCCAAGGACGACGCGGCGGCCCAGGCCAAGCCGGTCGTCATGGGCACCGCCCAGGACTCTGTCGGCCCCGCCAAGGCGGTCGCGGGCGCCAAGAAGGGCGGCACGGTCCAGGTCTACCAGGAGAGCGACTTCTCGCACCTGGACCCGGGGCAGATATACGTCTCCGACGCCGGTCTGCTCGCCAAGCTGCTCTACCGCGGCCTGACCACGTACACCGAGGACGCCGACGGCCAGCAGACGGTCGTCGGTGACCTCGCAAAGGACGCCGGCAAGTCCTCGAACGGCGGCAAGACCTGGACCTTCGAGCTGAAGGACGGGATCAAGGACGAGAACGGCCGCGAGATCACCTCGGCCGACATCCGCCACACCATCGAGCGTCTCTACGACCCGTTCCTGACGGACGGTCCGACGTACATCCAGACGTGGCTGTCCGGCTCCGGCACCTCCTACCGCAAGGCGTACGGCGGCCCGTACAAGGGCAAGCACCTGCCGAAGTCGGTCCTGGACACCCCGGACGACAAGACGATCGTCTTCCACTTCAAGGAAGCCCACACCGACGCCCCGCAGGCCCTGGCCATGGCGGCGTACTCGGTCGTGCCCGAGAAGACGGACACCAAGCAGAAGTACGACCAGAAGCCGGTCGCCTCCGGTCCGTACAAGATCTCGGCGTACAAGCCGGGCAAGAGCCTCAAGCTCGTCCGCAACGACCAGTGGGACGAGAAGACGGACCCGATGCGCCACAACTACGTGGACGGGTTCAACATCGACTTCAACGTCTCCAAGGCCGACCAGACCAAGACGATCCTGGCCGACCGCGGCGAGGCCAAGAACGCCATCATGTTCACCGGCCAGAACGACGCCACCCAGCTGCAGAAGATCACGACCGACAAGAAGGTCATGAAGCGCACGGTGCAGGGCTACGCCCCGTACGTGTGGCAGCTGAACATGAACATGGACCGGGTCAAGGACAAGAAGATCCGTGACGCCATCGCCCTGGCGATCCCGGCCACCGCGGCAGGGCAGGCCGACGGTGGTAAGTACGGTGGCGACGCCGCCAACTCGCTGACGTCGCCCGCGCTTCCGGGCTACAGCGCGAAGGACGACCCGTTCAACCGCGCGAAGAAGCCGAACGGCGACATCGAGAAGGCGAAGAAGCTGATCGACGAGGCCGGCGCCAAGGGCAAGAAGATGGTCTACGGCTTCGCCAACACCCCGGTCCGTGTCACCCAGGCGAACCTGATCATCAACAACCTGGAGAAGATCGGGCTCGACATCCAGAAGAAGGAAATCGACAACGCCACCTGGTACGAGCAGATGGGCAAGGTCAAGAACGGCCTTGACCTCTACATGACCGGCTGGGGTCAGGACTGGGCCGACGGCAACACCGTCTTCCCGCCGTCCTACGACGGTGCCAACATCCAGGACGGCGCCTCGAACTACTCCCACGTGAACGACAAGCACGTGAACGCGGAGAGCGCCCGCATCCAGAAGATCGCGGACGCGGCCGAGCGCGCCAAGGAGTACCGCAAGCTCTCCAACTACATCTCGGAGAAGATCAACCCGGCCGCCCCGATCTACTACACCAAGGTGTTCCAGATCGCCGGCTCCAACGTGGGCGGCCTGCGCTACTCGACGGTCACCAGCTACACCGACCCGACGCAGGTCTACCTCAAGAAGTAGTTCGCACAAGGCAGTTCCCGGGGGTGAGAGCGCGGCGGAGCTCTCGCCCCCGGGCCGCCGCACACCCCCTCCTGGTCTCCCACCGCCGCCGTCCTGAGAGCAGCTTTCTGCCATGCTTCGATTTCTCATACGCCGGACGTCTGGCGCAGCACTCATCCTCTTGCTGATCAGCGCCTTCACGTTCTTCATGTACTTCGCCATCCCACAGGACCCGGCGACGCTCGCGTGCGGCAAGAACTGCACCCCGGACGCGCTGGCGATCATCCACAAGAACCTGGGGCTCGACCAGCCGGTTCCGGTGCAGTACTGGGAGTTCCTCAAGGGGATCTTCGTCGGCCGTGACTTCGCGGTGGGCCACTGCGACGCCCCGTGCTTCGGCGTCTCGTTCCGGAACAACCAGATGGTCTGGGACACGATGATGGACCGTCTCCCGCTGACCCTCTCGCTCATGCTCGGCGGCCTGGTCGTCTTCCTCATCGCGGGTCTGGGCGCGGGTCTGGTGGCCGCCCGTTACCGCGGCACCTGGATCGACAAGCTCTTCTCCGGCGCCTCCCTGGTGACCAGCTCGTTCCAGATCTACCTGCTCGGCCCGATCGTGATGGGCATCTTCGTCTACAGCACCGGCTGGCTGAAGGCGCCCAAGTGGGTGCCGTTCACGGAGAATCCGGCGTCCTGGTTCATGGGTCTGCTGATCCCCTGGGTCGTGATGGCGACGATCTTCACCGCCAACTACACGCGCATGTCGCGCTCCTCGATGATCGAGCAGCTCCAGGAGGAGCACGTCAGGGCCGCCAAGGCCAAGGGCATGAGCAGTCGCTTCGTCTTCTTCCGGTACGCCTGGCGGGGCTCGCTCATCCCGATCATCACCATCCTCGGCATGGACATCGCCTCGCTGCTCAGCGGCGGCATGGTCACCGAACTGACCTTCAACCTCGCGGGGATGGGGCGGCTCGCGATCGACTCGGTCGTCAACAAGGACCTGCCGGTCCTCATGGGCGTCATGCTGATCAGCGCCGCCTTCATCATCCTCTGCAATGTCGTAGTGGACGCCCTGTACGCCGTGATCGACCCGCGCGTGCGGCTGTCCTAGGAGAACTCCCGTGACCACACTCACCAAGCCCGAGGGCGCCCCGGCCCCGACCGGTTCCGACGCGTTCTTGTCGGTACGCGACCTGCGGGTGCAGTTCTCCACAGAGGACGGCGCCGTCAAGGCGGTGGACGGCCTCTCCTTCGACCTCGAGCGCGGCAAGACGCTCGGCATCGTCGGCGAGTCCGGCTCCGGCAAGTCGGTCACCAACCTGACCGTGCTCGGCCTGCACCCCAAGAAGAACACCACCATCGACGGCGAGATCCTCCTCGACGGCAAGGAGCTCCTCACCGCCACGGAGCCCGAGATGGAGAAGCTCCGCGGCAACAAGATGGCGATGATCTTCCAGGACTCGCTGACCGCGCTCTCGCCGTACTACACGGTGGGCCGGCAGATCGCCGAGCCGTTCCGCAAGCACACCGGCGCCTCCAAGAAGGAGGGCCGGGACCGGGCCATCGAGATGCTGGAGAAGGTCGGCATCCCGCAGCCCAAGCAGCGCGTCGACGACTACCCGCACCAGTTCTCCGGCGGTATGCGCCAGCGCGCCATGATCGCCATGTCGCTGGCCTGCAACCCCGAACTGCTCATCGCCGACGAGCCGACCACGGCCCTCGACGTGACGGTCCAGGCGCAGATCCTCGACCTGCTCAAGGATCTTCAGCAGGAGTTCGGCTCCGCGATCATCATGATCACGCACGACCTGGGCGTCGTCGCGAACATGGCCGACGACCTGCTCGTCATGTACGCGGGCCGGGCCGTCGAGCGGGGCAGCGTGCGCGAGGTGCTCAAGCAGCCCCAGCACCCCTACACCTGGGGCCTGCTGGGCTCGATGCCGCGACTGACCTCGGACATCGACGAGCCGCTGCTGCCGATCCCCGGCTCGCCGCCGTCGCTGCTCAACCCGCCCTCGGGCTGCCCGTTCCACCCGCGCTGCGCCTTCACCGACAAGGTGTCCGGCGAGCGCTGCTCGGGCGAGCGTCCGGCCCTCCCGGCGGGGCGCGGTTCCGCCTGCCACCTGACGGCGGACCAGAAGCAGCAGGTGTTCATCGAGACGATTCAGCCCCGGCTGGGCTGAGCTGAAACCGGCGACTGGGGCATGACCATGAGCGACAACAAGAGCAACACCACCACGGCGGTCGCCGACGCGATCCCCGGCCAGCGCGACCGCGACACCGAGCCGCTGCTCCAGGTCCGGGGACTGCAGAAGCACTTCCCGATCAAGGGCGGCTTCCCGATCCGCCGCACCGTCGGTGCGGTCAAGGCCGTCGACGGCGTGGACTTCGAGGTCCACGCCGGCGAGAGCCTGGGCCTGGTCGGCGAGTCCGGCTGCGGCAAGTCGACCACGGGCCGCCTCCTGACCCGCCTGTACGAGCCCACGCAGGGCACGATCACGTACAAGGGCCAGGACATCAGCCACGCGAACCGCAGGCAGCTGGCGCCGATCAGGTCCGAGATCCAGATGATCTTCCAGGACCCGTACGCCTCGCTGAACCCGCGGCAGACGGTCGGTTCGATCATCGCGGGCCCGATGGAGATCAACGGCATCAACCCGCCCGGTGGCCGGGAGAAGCGGGTGCGCGAGCTCCTGGAGATCGTGGGCCTGAACCCGGAGCACTACAACCGCTTCCCGCACGAGTTCTCCGGCGGTCAGCGCCAGCGCATCGGCGTCGCCCGCGCGGTGGCCCTGGAGCCGAAGCTGATCGTGGCGGACGAGCCGGTCTCCGCGCTCGACGTGTCGATCCAGGCGCAGGTGGTGAACCTTCTCCAGGAGGTTCAGCGGGAGATGGGCATCGCGTTCGTCTTCATCGCCCACGACCTGGCCATCGTGCGGCACTTCTCGCAGCGGGTCGCCGTGATGTACCTCGGCAAGATCATGGAGATCGCGGACCGCGACTCGCTCTACAACCGGCCGCGGCACCCGTACACGCACGCGCTGATGTCGGCCGTGCCGGACGCGGACCTCGACGCCGACAAGCGGGAGCGGATCCGTCTGGAGGGCGACGTGCCCTCCCCGATCATGCCGCCGTCCGGCTGCCGGTTCCGCACGCGGTGCTGGAAGGCGCAGGACAAGTGCGCCACGGAGGAGCCCCCGCTGGTCCAGCTCTCCGGCAACGCGTCGGGCCACCTCACGGCCTGCCACTTCCCGGAGGACCCGAGCATCGAGGCGCGCGCCGAGGACATCGTCCTCGACCCGGCCCTCGCGGCCCTGGAGGACGACGACAAGTCCTGAGAGCCGGTGAACAGGCTCTGACGTCCGGCTTCCTCCGCTGCCCGGCCCGGTGTTCGCCCCGGCGCCGGGCAGCGGCATGTCCGGCGCCGGGGCCGTCGTCCCCCTTGCCCTCAGATGGGTGACATAACAGGCGTATCCGGTCCTTCACGGTTCCAATAGGCGCAAGGCTCGTCCCCGTACCGCCTCTGGAGGACTTTGATGCGCCTCGGCCTGCGTACCGGCGCCTTGGCCGCCGCCCTGGTACTGGGCGTGCCCTGGCTCGCGTCCTGCGGTGCCACGGCCACCGAGTCGGGCATCGTGCGGGCGAAGTGGGGCGACCCGCAGAACCCGCTGGAGCCCGCGAACACCAACGAGGTCAACGGCGGCAAGGTCCTCGACATGATCTTCCGGGGGCTCAAGATCTACGACCCGGAAACGGCCGAGCCCAAGTACGCCGTCGCCAAGTCGATCACCAGCGACGACGCGCAGAACTTCAAGGTCACCCTGAAGGACGGCTGGAAGTTCGCGGACGGCACCAAGGTCACCTCGCAGTCCTTCGTCGACGCCTGGAACTACGCCGCCTACCTGCCCAACGCGCAGATCGGCGCCGACTTCTTCGGCTACATCGACGGCTACGACAAGGTCCACCCCGTCAAGGGCAAGCCCACCGCGAAGAAGCTGTCCGGGCTCAAGGTCGTCGACGACACGCACTTCACGGTGAAGCTCAACCAGAAGTTCTCGCTCTTCCCCGACATGCTCGGCTACGCCGCCTTCTCCCCGCTGCCGAAGAAGTTCTTCACCGACCACGACGAGTGGCTGGAGAAGCCCTTCGGCAACGGCCCGTACGCGGTGACGAACTACGAGCGCGGCGGCCGCATGCAGCTGCGTCTCAACGACGAGTACAACGGCACCGAGCCCCGCAACAAGGGCGTCGACCTGCTCGTCTACACCGACGACAACACCGCGTACACCGATGTCGTGGCCGGCCAGCTCGACGTGACCGACGCCGTCCCCGCCGAGCAGCTCAGCAATCTCCACAAGGACATCGACGACCGGTACATCAACACCCCGGCCGGCATCATCCAGACGCTGATGTTCCCGATGTACGACAAGGAGTGGGCCACCGCCGACGCCCTCAAGGTCCGCCGGGGCATCTCGCTCGCCATCAACCGCGAGCAGATCACCGACAAGATCTTCCAGAAGACCCGGATCCCGGCGAAGGACTGGACGTCCCCGGTGCTCCGCGAGGAGGGCGGCTACAACCCGGAGATCTGCGGCGACCGCTGCGAGTACAACCCGAAGGAGGCCAAGCGGCTGATCGACGAGGGCGGCGGCTTCCCCGGCGGCAAGCTCGTCCTCAGCTACAACGCCGACACCGGCAACCACAAGCAGTGGATCGACGCCATCTGCAACAGCGTCAACCGCGTCATGGGCAACTCGAAGTCCTGCGTCGGCAACCCGGTGGGCACCTTCGCCGACTTCCGTACGCAGATCCAGAGCGGCAAGTTCAGCGGCCCGTTCCGCAGCGGCTGGCAGATGGACTACCCGCTGATCCAGAACTTCCTCCAGCCCGTCTACACCACGGGCGCCCCCAGCAACGACGGCAAGTGGAGCAACAAGGAGTTCGACGCGCTGATCAACAAGGCCAACGCGGACCCGGACCCGAAGAGCGCCATCAAGGACTTCCAGGACTCCGAGCGGATCCTCGCCGAGCAGCTGCCGGCCATCCCGCTCTGGTACCAGAACGGCACCGCCGTCTACGGCACCCGCGTGCACGACGTGAAGCTCAACCCCTTCAGCGTGCCGGTCTTCGAGGAGATGACCGTCAGTGACTGAGAACCGCGACCGCTCGGGTGACCTGAGGGAGGTGCTGTGGGGCGTTATGTGATCCGACGGCTGCTGCAGATGATCCCGGTGTTCATCGGCACCACGCTGCTGATCTTCCTCATGGTCAACGTCATGGGCGACCCGACGGCGGCGCTCTGCGGCGACAAGGCCTGCGACCCGGCCACCCAGGCGGCGCTGCGCGAGCAGTTCAACCTCGACAAGCCGCTGGCGCAGCAGTACCTGATCTACCTCGGCAACATCTTCCAGGGCGACTTCGGCACCGCCTTCAACGGGGACTCCGTCGCCGACCTGATGCTGCGCGCCTACCCCGTCACCATCAAGCTGACGTTCGTGGCGATCGTCTTCGAGATCGTCATCGGCATCGGCCTCGGCGTCATCACAGGACTGCGCCGCGGCAAGCCCATCGACACGGGCGTGCTCGTCCTGACCCTGGTCGTGATCTCGGTGCCGACGTTCGTGACCGGCCTCGTCGCCCAGCTCCTGTTCGGCATGCAGTGGGGGATCGTCAAGCCCTCGGTGGCGTACGAGGCGCCGCTGAGCGAGCTGATCCTGCCGGGCCTCGTCCTCGCCTCGGTCTCCCTCGCGTACGTCACCCGGCTGACCCGCACGTCCGTCGCCGAGAACGCCCGCTCCGACTACGTCCGCACCGCCGTCGCCAAGGGCCTGCCGCGGCGCCGCATCATCTGGCGGCACCTGCTGCGCAACTCACTGATCCCGGTGGTCACCTTCATCGGCACCGACATCGGCGCCCTGATGGGCGGGGCCATCGTGACCGAGCGGATCTTCAACATCCGCGGCGTCGGCTACCAGCTCTACCAGGGCATCCTGCACCAGTCCTCGCCGACCGTGGTCGGCTTCGTGACCGTTCTGGTGATCGTCTTCCTGCTCGCCAACCTCATCGTCGACCTGCTCTACGCCGTCCTTGACCCGAGGATCCGCTATGCCTGAGCCCGTCACCCCGGTCACCGTCGAGGCCCAGCTGACGCCGGGCGCGCCCGAGGGCGGCGGCGCGGAGGGGCCCGCGCGCTCCCTGTGGTCGGACGCCTGGCGCTCGCTGCGCCGCAACCCGGTCTTCATCGTCTCGGCGCTGATCATCCTGTTCCTGGTGATCGTCGCGATCTGGCCGCAGCTGCTCGCGAGCGGCGACCCGAACGACTGCGACCTCGCGCACGGCCAGGACACCTCCACCTCGGGACACCCCTTCGGCTACGACGCCCAGGGCTGCGACGTCTACACGCGCACCGTGTACGGGGCCCGGGCCTCGATCACCGTCGGCGTGTGCGCGACGGCCGGGGTGGCGCTGCTCGGCGGCATCCTGGGCGCGCTCGCCGGGTTCTTCGGGCGGTGGGCGGACGCCCTGCTGTCCCGCGTCGCCGACATCTTCTTCGGCATCCCGGTCATCCTCGGGGGCCTGGTCCTGCTGTCGGTGGTCACGTCGACTACGGTGTGGCCGGTGGTCGGGTTCATCGTGCTGCTCGGCTGGCCGCAGATCTCCCGCATCGCCCGCGGCTCCGTCATCACGGTCAAGGAGAACGACTACGTGCACGCGGCGCGCACCCTCGGCGCCTCCAACTCCCGGATCCTGCTGCGCCACATCCTGCCGAACGCCGTCGCCCCGGTGATCGTCGTCGCGACCATCGCGCTCGGCACGTACATCGCCCTGGAGGCGACGCTGTCGTTCCTCGGCGTCGGCCTCAAGCCGCCCGCGGTCTCCTGGGGCATCGACATCTCCAACGCCGCCCCGTACATCCGCAACGCCCCGCACATGCTGCTGTACCCGGCGGGCGCGCTGGCCCTCACGGTCCTGGCGTTCATCATGCTCGGCGACGCGGTGCGCGACGCCCTCGACCCCAAGCTGAGGTAGCGCCCATGCCCTTGCTCGAAGTACGCGACCTGCACGTCGAGTTCCGTACCCGCGACGGCGTCGCCAAGGCGGTCAACGGCGTCAACTACACCGTCGACGAGGGCGAGACGCTCGCCGTGCTCGGCGAGTCGGGCTCCGGCAAGTCCGTCACCGCGCAGGCCGTGATGGGCATCCTCGACATGCCGCCGGGCCGGATCTCCGGCGGCGAGATCCTCTTCAAGGGCCGGGACCTGCTGAAGCTCAAGGAGGAGGAGCGGCGGAGGATCCGCGGCGCCGAGATGGCGATGATCTTCCAGGACGCGCTGTCCTCGCTGAATCCCGTGCTCACGGTGGGGGAGCAGCTCGGCGAGATGTTCGTCGTCCACAAGGGGATGTCGAAGAAGGACGCGCGGGCCAGGGCCGTCGAGCTGATGGACCGGGTGCGCATCCCGGCCGCGAAGGAGCGGGTGAGCCAGTACCCGCACCAGTTCTCCGGCGGCATGCGCCAGCGCATCATGATCGCGATGGCGCTCGCCCTGGAGCCCTCGCTGATCATCGCGGACGAGCCGACGACGGCGCTCGACGTGACCGTGCAGGCCCAGGTGATGGACCTCCTCGCCGAGCTGCAGCGCGAGCTCAACATGGGGCTCATCCTCATCACCCACGACCTCGGGGTGGTCGCGGACGTCGCCGACAAGATCGCCGTGATGTACGCGGGCCGGATCGTCGAGCAGGCGCCGGTCCACGAGATCTACAAGGCGCCCGCCCACCCGTACACCAAGGGCCTCCTCGAATCGATCCCGCGCCTCGACCAGAAGGGGCAGGAGCTCTTCGCCATCAAGGGGCTCCCGCCGAACCTCATGAACATCCCGCCGGGCTGCGCCTTCAACCCGCGCTGCCCGATGGCCCGGGACGTCTGCCGCACCGACGTCCCGCCGCTCGCCCGTGTTTCGGAGGACCGCCGCAGCGCCTGCCACTTCTGGAAGGAGACGCTCGATGCCGCAACACGGTAAGCACGTGAGCAAGGACGACCTGAAGCGCGAGGGCAGGATCGCCACGCACCTCCTCCACAAGGCGCAGGCCGAGAACGACTACGCGGAGAACGGCTCGGTCTCGGGACACGAACCCCTCCTCCAGGTCCGCGGCCTCACCAAGCACTACCCGCTCACCAGGGGCATCCTCGTCAAGAAGCAGATCGGCTCGGTGAAGGCCGTCGACGGCGTCGACTTCGACCTGGGGCAGGGCGAGACGCTCGGCATCGTGGGCGAGTCCGGCTGCGGCAAGTCGACCGTCGCGAAGATGCTGGTCAACCTGGAGCGGCCGACGGCCGGCGTCATCAAGTACAAGGGCGAGGACATCAGTACGCTGTCGGGGCGTGCCCTGAAGGCGGTCCGCCGCAACATCCAGATGGTCTTCCAGGACCCGTACACGTCCCTCAACCCCCGGATGACGGTCGGCGACATCATCGGGGAGCCGTACGAGATCCATCCCGAGGTGGCCCCGAAGGGCGACCGCAGGAAGAAGGTCCAGGACCTCCTCGACGTCGTCGGGCTCAACCCGGAGTACATCAACCGGTACCCGCACCAGTTCTCCGGCGGCCAGCGCCAGCGCATCGGCATCGCGCGCGGCCTCGCGCTGCGCCCCGAGATCATCGTCGCGGACGAGCCGGTGTCCGCGCTCGACGTGTCGGTGCAGGCGCAGGTGGTCAACCTCCTGGACCGGCTCCAGAACGAGTTCGACCTGTCGTACGTGTTCATCGCCCACGACCTGTCGATCGTGCGGCACATCTCCGACCGGGTCGGCGTGATGTACCTCGGCCGGATCGCCGAGATCGGCTCGGACGCCGAGATCTACGACCACCCGACGCACCCCTACACGCAGGCGCTGCTGTCCGCGGTGCCGGTGCCCGACCCGGAGGCGCGCGAGGGCCGCGAGCGCATCCTGCTCGCCGGGGACGTGCCCTCGCCGGCCAACCCGCCCTCCGGCTGCCGCTTCCGTACGCGCTGCTGGAAGGCGCAGCAGAAGTGCGCGGACGAGGCGCCGCTGCTGGCCGTGCCCGAGGTCTTCAAGGGCGGCGACACCCCGGCGAGCCACCCGTCGGCCTGCCACTTCGCGGAAGAGAAGCACGTCGTGCCGACGGAGTAGGGCGCCTGACGGGTCTTTACACGCGGGCAATGCGGTCGAAGCGGCGCCGATACGCGACCGCGCCAGAGTGTGTCGCGTACGGCCGTGCGGGTGCCGTAGAGCCGGGCCGGAGCGCGCCATGTCGCTCCGGCCCGGACCTGTCTTCAGGACAGGCCCAACGACCGCTTCAGGAAGTCGACCTGGAGCAGCAGCAGATTCTCGGCGACCTGCTCCTGCGGTGTCATGTGGGTCACGCCGGACAGCGGAAGGACCTCGTGCGGGCGGCCGTCCGCGAGCAGCGCCGAGGACAGCCGCAGGGCGTGCGCCACCACGACGTTGTCGTCCGCGAGCCCGTGCACGATCAGCATCGGCCGGTGCTGATCGGCGGCGTCCGTGAGCCCGTCGTCGGTCACCACGGAACTCTTCGCGTACGTCTGAGGGGACGTGGCCGGGTCGCCCAGGTAGCGCTCCGTGTAGTGCGTGTCGTACAGCCGCCAGTCCGTGACCGGGGCGCCCGCGATGCCCGCGTGGAAGACGTCGGGGCGGCGCAGCACGGCGAGCGCCGACAGATAGCCGCCGTAACTCCAGCCGCGCATCGCGACCTTGGACAGGTCGAGCGGGAACCGGTCGGCGAGCGCGTGCAGCGCCGTGACCTGGTCGTCGAGGGTGAGCGTGAAGTCGCCGCGGATCGACTTCTCGCGGCCGGGCGAGATGCCGGGCGTGCCGCGCCCGTCCGCGACGATCACCGCGAAGCCCTGGTCGGCGAACCACTGCGAGGTCAGGTGCGGGTTGTGGGCCGCCACGACGCGCTGCCCGTGCGGGCCGCCGTACGGGTCCATGAGGACCGGCAGCGGGCCGTCCCCCTCCTCGTACGAGGAGGGGAGCAGCACGGCGCACGGGATGCCCGCGGCCTCCGTGAGCGTCACGCGCGGGGTGAGCAGCGGGCGGTCGGCGTACGAGGCGATGGTGACCGCCTTCCCGGGGGCCTGGCCCGCGCGCTCCACGCGCACCCGTGCGCCGGGTGAGTCGGGTGTGGCGGAGACGAGGACCGTCACGTCCCCGGAGCGGACCGCGGAGTGCACGCCGGGCTCCGCGGAGACGCGCTGCGTGCCGAGTTCGTTGACCCGGTAGACGTGCACCTCGCCGGTCTCGGGGGACTCGGCGTCGGCCCCGGCGGAGGCGGAGACGAGGACGTCGCTCTCGCCCACGTCGAGCACCGCGCGCACGTGCAACTGGGGCCCGGTCAGCGGACGTTCGCCCACCGCGAGGACCCGGGCGCCGCCCTCGTCGGCGATCCGGACGAGCTGTCCGCTCGGCGACCAGCACGGCACACCGGGCAGCAGCTCCAGCCACTCGTCGTCCTCGTCGGCGTGCACCATGCGCGTCGAACCGTCGTCCGTGTTCACCGCGAGGTAGAGCGCGCTGCGCTGGTCGCGGGCCTGGACCAGGAGCAGCGGGGCGCCGTCCGCGGACCAGTGCACGCGCGCGAGGTACGGGTACGCCTTGCGGTCCCAGGTGATCTCGGTGCGGCCGCCGTCGAGGCCGTACGCGAACAGCCGCACCTCGGCGTTGGGCGTGCCGGCGCGGGGGTAGGCGACGCGGGCCGGCTCCCGGTCCGGGTGCGCGGGGTCGGCGATCCACCAGCGCCGCACGTCCGCGTCGTCGGCGCGGGCCACGAGCAGGCGGTCCGATCCGGGTGACCACCAGTGGCCGCGGTACCGGGACATCTCCTCGGCCGCGGCGAACTCCGCGAGCCCGTACGTCACGGTCTCCGACTCCGGCTCGGCGAGCGCCCGGTCGCCCTCGCCCTCCGCGCCGACGACGCGCAACGCGCCCCGGGAGACGTACGCGATGTGCAGCCCGTCGGGGGAGGGGCGCGGGTCCAACACGGGTCCCGGCACCCGCAGTTCGCGCGCGGTGCCGACCCGCAGCTCGGCCGTGAACAGCCGCCCCGACAGGGCGAACGCGGCCAACTCGGCGGCGGCGTCCGTCGCGTAGCCCACGATGCCCGCGCCGCCCTCGCGGCTGCGCTCGCGCCGGGCCCGCTCCTCGGCCGACAGGTTCTCCGCCGCCCCGCCGAGCAGCGCCACCGGGTCGGCGGCCAGCCGCTCCTGACCGTCCGCCACGTCAAGCACCCACAGCGCGTTCGCCCGATCGGTACCCGAGGAGGAACGCAGAAAGACGACACGCTCGCCGTCCGGCGCCACGGTGAAGGCCCGCGGCGCCCCCAGGGTGAAGCGCTGGGTACGCGCGTGCTGGCGGGGGAAGGTCTCGATGGTCATCCAGGCAGCCTAGGAGAGATGTTGCCTGCGCGCCCCCGTGCGCTCCCGGTCGCATCGTGTGCTCCCTGATCGCGACTCGTGCGCGGGCACGGATAGTTATGATCGTTAGCAGCGTGTGGGTACGAGTCCGTCGGCGACCGGATCACTTTGGAGGAGGACCGCTGTGGCACTCTCGATCTCGGCCGTGGTGCTGTTCGCGATCATCGTCTTCATCCTGATCAAGAAGTCGGGACTGAAAGCGGGGCACGCGATCGTGTGCGTGCTCCTCGGCTTCTACCTGGCGAGTTCGTCCATCGCTCCCACGATCTCGGAGCTGACGACGAACGTGGCGGACATGGTCGGCGGCATCAAGTTCTAGCCGCGCCCGCTGTCGGCGGGGCGTTCTAGGCTGTGGGTATGACGGAAAAGCCAGGTCGGCGCCTGCTCCTCGTGCACGCCCACCCCGACGACGAGTCGATCAACAATGGCGCCACCATGGCCAAGTACGCCGCCGAAGGCGCCCAGGTCACGCTGGTGACCTGCACGCTCGGCGAAGAGGGCGAGGTCATTCCGGACGAACTGGCCCATCTCGCCCCGGACCGGGAGAACATCCTCGGCCCGCACCGGATCGGCGAGTTGGCCGCCGCCATGAAGGAGCTCGGCGTCACCGACCACCGCTTCCTGGGCGGTCCGGGACGTTTCCGCGACTCCGGAATGATGGGCGCCCCGCAGAACGAGCGGGAGGGCGCCTTCTGGGCCACGGATCTCGACGAGGCCGCGGCCCACCTCGTCGCCGTGATCCGCGAGACCCGCCCCCAGGTCCTGATCACGTACGACCCCGACGGGGGATACGGGCACCCGGACCACATCCAGGCCCACCGCGTCGCGATGCGCGCCGCCGAGCTCGCCGCCGAGACCGCCTTCCGGCGCGACCTCGGGGAGCCGCACGCGATCGCCAAGGTCTACTGGAACCGCGTGCCGCGCACGGTCGTCGAGGAGCGGTTCCGGTGGCTCGCGGGCGTGCTCGGCACCACACCCTTCGACGTCGCCGCCGTGGTGGCCGACGTGCCGGGTGTCGTCGACGACGAGCGGATCACCGCCGTGATCGACGGCCGGCCGTACGCGGACCGGAAGGCGGCCGCGATGCGCGCGCACGCCACGCAGGTCGCCGTTCCGGACGACCGCGGCGTCTTCGCGCTGTCCAACAAGCTCGCGCAGCCGCTGTTCGACATCGAGTACTACGAGTTGGTGCGGGGCGAGCCCGGATCGCCGTACGAGAAGGACCTGTTCGAGGGTCTTGAGGGAGTGACCGAGCGATGAGCGGCGAGAAGAACCGGCGGGCCGCGGCGTCCAGCGGAAAGGCGGCCCCCAGCGCGGCGGCGGCCCAGAACGTCGACCTGCCCTTCAGCTTCAGCGGGTTCGGAGCCGGGCGGACGGTTGTCCTGCTCGTCCTTTTCGTCCTCGGTGCGGTCGTCGCGGTCGGCGGCGCACTCGTCCAAGGGGGCTGGTTCCCGGGCGGGTTGCTGCTCGCGCTCATCGGGGCGGCCGGGCTGTTCCACGGGGGTGCGCGCCTTGCGCGGGGGCGCGCGGGCGCGGTCGCACCGGCCGCGGGCTGGGTCCTCGCGGTGATCCTGCTCACCGCGAGCCGCCCCGAGGGCGACTTCCTGTTCGGCGCGGGAGCCGGCTCGTACCTCTTCCTCCTCGGAGGGATGGCAGTCGCTGTGATGTGTGCCACCTTCTGGCTGCCGGGGCAACCACCCGCGTCCGCCGCCCGACTTGGGAAGTGACGGAGCACCTCGGGGCGTCGTGCGGCGCCCGCCGTTCCGGATTCGTCATCCGTCGCACCGTGACTTCCGGCGGCGGCCAGTATGGTGGTGCGCGCCGCCGAGCAGCCCGCGCGAGGTCGAGACGGGCGGCGGAGCCAACCGGGAGAACCTGCCTTGAGTCGTGAAACTGACAGTTCGTCCTCCGGGCCCCAGGGGCGCGGCGCTGCCGCCTACCCGTCGGGGACGCCTCCGTACGGATCGCCCGCGCAGGGCGCGGCGTCCGACGACGCCGGTCCGACGCCGCCGGGCGGCCAGGGCGCCCCGGAGTCACCGAAGACCGAGACGACGCTGACGACCCGGATCCGGATCAACATCCCCGGTTCCCGGCCGATCCCGCCGGTCGTCATGCGGACGCCGATGAGCGACGTCGACGCCAACCCGGAGAGCGGCAACGGCCAGGGAGCCGACGCCGCCCCCGCGCCGGACCCGACGCAGGGCGGCCGCCCCGCGGGGCCCACCTCGTACGGCGGCCCGGCGGACACGGGCCCGGCGCCCGCCGCCCCCGAGGCGTCCGCGCCCGCGGCTCCCGCGCCGCAGCGCGAGGAGAAGGAGAAGACGAGCGACTGGTTCGCGCCGCGCAAGTCGCGCGGCGGAGCGGGTGGCCCGGCGACCGGCGCGGTGCCGACGGCCGGCGCGGGCGGTCCGGCCACCGGTGGAGGCGCGCCCACGCCGCCCTCCCCGGGTTCCTCCAACGGCGGCAACCCGTCCGGCACTTCGGGCGGCCCGCTGGGCGGCCCCACGGGCGGCCCCAACGGCGGCTCCGCCAACGGCCCCATGGGCGGCCCCACCGGCGGCCCGTCCGGCGGTTCCTCCGGCGGCTTCGACGTGTCCGGCGCCGTGGCGGCCGGCCCCCTCGGCTCAGGCGGCGGCCCCGGCCCCCGCGACGACCTGCCGTTCTTCTCCGCCAACCAGGACCCGGGCGCGCCCGACCGCGGCGAAGGCCGCACCGGCCCTTCGGGCCCCACCTCGGGCCCGGCCGCGGGCGACGGCCCGATGGTCCCGCCGAGCGCCCCCAACCCGCCGGTCGGCGCCGGTCAGTCGCCGCCGCGGCTGAGCGACGACACCGCGATCCTCACGCCGCAGAAGCCGGCCCCGGAGCCGCCCGCGGGCGGCACCACCTCCAGTGGCAACGTCTCCGGTGACACGCTCACCAGCGGCATGCGGGTCGTCCCTTCGGCCGGTGGCGGCCCCAAGAAGCCGGGCGCCTCCGACCCGTTCCAGCAGGGCCCGGACGGCCCCGCCGTGCACACCCCGCCGAAGCTGCCCGACCCGGTGCCGTCCGCCCCCGCGCCGAAGAAGAAGGGCCGCAACAAGCTGGTGCTGCTCGGCGCGGGCGTCGTCGGCCTCGCCGGAGTCGCGTACGGCGCGGGCCTGTTGATGAACCACGCCGACGTGCCGAAGGGCACCACCGTCGCGGGCGTCGACATCGGCGGCGGCACCCGCGACGAGGCGACCACCAAGCTGGAGAACGCCCTCGGCGAGCGCACCGAGCAGGCGCTGAAGCTGGAGGTCGGCGGCAAGACGGTGGAGATGCAGCCGGCCCAGGCGGGCCTCTCCTTCGACACCGCGTCGACCGTCGCGGCGGCCGCGGGCAGCGACTACAACCCGGTCTCGGTGATCGGCTCGCTGTTCGGCAACGAGCGGGTCGTGGCCCCCGTCATGCCCGTCGACGAGGAGAAGCTGGCCGCGTCCCTGCAGCGGGCCGCGGGCGGCGCGGCGGTGTCCGGCGAGGGCACGATCAAGTTCGCGCCGGGCAAGGCCGTTCCCGTCTACGGCAAGACCGGCAAGGGGCTCGACATCGCCCAGTCGTCGGCCGCCGTCAAGGACGCGTACCACGCGCAGGTCGAGACCGGCGAGTCCGGAGCCGTCCCGCTGGCGACGTCGACGCAGAAGCCGACGATCTCGGACGCCGAGGTCGACCGGAAAATGCAGCAGTTCGCCGAGCCCGCGATGTCCGGACTGATCACGGTCAAGGCGGGCGGCGCCTCGATCCAGTTCGGCCCGGACAAGTCGCTGCCGAAGATCCTCAGCGTGCAGCCGGTCAACGGGAAGCTGGTCGAGAAGTACAACCTCCCGGAGCTCAAGAAGCTGTACGGCACGACCTTCGACGGCGTCCTCGTCACCCGCGGCACCGGCAAGAAGACGCCGGTCCAGCCCACGGACGTGGCCGCCGCCATCGGCAAGGCGCTGCTCGGCAAGACGACGGCCGAGCGCACCGCGGAGATCCAGACGAACGCCTCGTAGCTCCGCCCGCGCACCCGCGCACCCGCGTCACGAGTCCCGCACGGCATCCGTCGTGCGGGACTCGTGCGAGGTACAGGGCCCCGCCGCCCGGCCGTGATCCCGGTGCCCCGGCCGCTCAGTTCAGCATCGCGCGGGCCGCCCGCGCCTGCTCCCGGACCGACTCCGCCGCCGTCTCGTCGACGGCCCCGACCACGTCCGCGTACGCCTCCAGCTCCACCGCCCCGTGCACGAAGTCCCCGCGCCGTACGAGGAGCTGGGCCCGCTCGTAGCGCAGGCGCGCCGGGTGCGCTGGCAGCAGCAGCGACAGCTCCACGGCCCACAGCGACACGTCGGAGCGCTCGGGCCGCGTCGCCGCCCACGCCCGGATGTTGTTGAGGATCCGCAGCACCACGTCCAGCGGGTCGGCGGGCTGGAGCATCGAAGGATCCAGCGGGCCGCCCGTCGCCCCCGCCACCAGCGTCTGCGCGTCGGCCCCCGTCAGCACCCGCCCGCCGTCGAACGGATCGGCCAGCACCTGCTCATCGGCGGGGCCGAAGCCGACCACGAAGTGCCCCGGCAGGGCCACCCCGCACACCGGCGCCCCGGCCCGCCGCGCCACCTCCAGCCACACCACCGACAACAGGATCGGCAGCCCTCTGCGACGCCGTACGACCTCGTGCAGGAGGGACGACTCGAGGCGCTGGTAGTCGTTCGGCGTGCCGCGGAAACCGGTCCGCGCGCCGAGCAGCTCCGCGCACGCGGTGGCCCAGGCGTGCGGCGAGGCGGGCCGGTACGGCAGCCGTCCCGCGAGCTCGTCCAGCTCGATCTGCACGGCGTCCATGCCGGCCTCGTCGAGCGCGGCGTCGCCCTGCGCGGCGAGCAGCAGGCACAGCTGCGCCAGATCGGGCCGTTCGGCCCGCGCCTCCTCGGCGAACCGCCGCCGCAGCTCCGTGGAACGGGGGGACAGGTGGGGGGACATACGTGCCTCGTGCCCTCTCAGGCCGATCGATACGGCAGCAATGGGTACGGCATTCGTCGCTACGGCTTTCGTCGCTACGGCATCAACCGTCACGCCGTTCCGGAGCACGGTAGTGGTGGTACGCGTGATGCGTGGCGAAACCCAGGCGGTCGTACAGGGCGCGCGCCCCCTCGTTCTCCGCCTCGACCTGGAGCCAGGCCGCCGACGCGCCCTCGTCCAGCGCCTGCCGGGAGAGCGCCGCCATCACGTCCGTGGCGAGCCCCTGGCGCCGCTGCGCGGGGTCGACCTCGACGGCGGCGAACCCGGCCCACCGCCCGTCGACCACGCACCGCCCGATCGCGGCGGGCACGTCACCGTCTCCCGGCACGGTCGCGAACCATACCGAGGGCCCGGCGCACAGCACCTTCAGCGCGACCTCGCTCGCCCCCTTGCGCTGGTAGCGCGCGAGCCACGCCTCGTCCGGCTCCCGGCTCAGCCGCACCCGCGGCGCGTCCGGGGCGTCACCGATGGGCGCGAGCGCGGCGATCCGCAGCTCGGCGCTCACCTCGCGCACCCAGCCGCGCTCCTCGAGACCGGCGCACAGGACCTCCTGCGCCCCCTCGGCCCCGGTCGCCGTCTGCGCGTACGCCGGAAGTCCACGGGCCGCGTACCACTCCTGTACGTGCCTCAGCGCGTCGTCGAGCGGACGTCCCGGGTCCCCCAGAGGGAGCACCGAATTGGCCCGCCGGGTGAATCCCTCGGCGGCCCTCAACTCCCAATCGCCGAGCCGCTCGCTCTCGATCGGCCGCCACGCGCGCGAGGCGACCCGGGCCAGCTCCGGATACGTGGCCGAGGGACCGCGGCGACGAGCGGGCGCCGCGGGCACCACCTTCCCCGCGACCAGCGCGGACTCCTCGATCCGCACACCTTCACCGTTCCTCCGTGTGATGAGGAGCACACCGTTGTTCCACGATGTGAGAACTCCGACGGTGTCAGTGAAGTTTCGACCCGCGGAACCCTCCCCGCTCACCCGTCGCACAGAGACGCGTTTCCCCACGTCATCGGCTGAAATGCGGACTTCCAGGCGTCCGCCCGCAGTGAATTCCACAGCTCGCCCCACCCCTCCTGTTCGGATCATGCCCGGGAACGGAGATACTAGAGGCGGGCATCGACGACGCCGCGCTCCCGCGCGCCAGGCGGCGGAGCCTGCGGAGGCCCGCCAGCGCCCTATCGAGGAGGAACGACAGCGTGACCTACGTCATCGCGCAGCCTTGTGTCGACGTCAAGGACAAGGCGTGCATCGAGGAGTGCCCGGTCGACTGCATCTACGAGGGCAAGCGGTCCTTGTACATCCACCCGGATGAATGCGTCGACTGTGGTGCCTGTGAGCCGGTCTGCCCGGTCGAGGCGATCTTCTACGAGGACGACACTCCTGAGGAGTGGAAGGACTACTACAAGGCGAACGTCGAGTTCTTCGACGACCTCGGTTCGCCCGGTGGTGCCTCGAAGATGGGCCTGATCGACAAGGACTACCCCTTCATCGCCGAGCTGCCGCCGCAGAACCAGTAATTTCTGCGTTCAGCGGTACGCACAGGCGCTGCCCCGGTCCCGTACGGCTCTGGCTGCCGTACGGGACCGAGGCATTTGTTCACCACCCCGTAAGAGAGCGAGCTGACCAGGTGTCCACCGTCCCGGCCCCCATCGACCGCCTCCCCACGTTCCCCTGGGACAAGCTGGAGCCGTACAAGAAGACGGCCGCGGCGCACCCGGACGGCATCGTCGACCTCTCTGTCGGCACGCCCGTCGACCCGGTGCCCGAGCTGATCCAGAAGGCGCTGGTCGACGCCGCGGACTCGCCGGGCTACCCGACGGTCTGGGGCACCCCCGAGCTGCGCGACGCGCTCGTCGGCTGGTGCGAACGGCGCCTCGGCGCCCGCGGCTTCGACCACACGAACGTGCTGCCGGTCGTCGGCTCCAAGGAACTGGTCGCCTGGCTCCCCACCCAGCTGGGCCTCGGCCCGGGCGACAAGGTCGCCTACCCGCGCCTCGCGTACCCGACGTACGAGGTGGGCGCCCGCCTGGCCCGCGCCGACTACGTCGTCTACGACGACCCGACCGAGCTCGACCCGACCGGCCTGAAGCTCCTGTGGCTCAACTCCCCGTCGAACCCCACGGGCCGGGTCCTTGCCAAGGACGAGCTGAAGCGCATCGTGGACTGGGCGCGCTCGCACGGCATCCTGGTCTTCTCCGACGAGTGCTACCTGGAGCTGGGCTGGGAGGCCGACCCGGTCTCGGTCCTGCACCCGGACGTCAACGGCGGCTCGCACGAGGGCCTGGTCGCGGTCCACTCGCTCTCCAAGCGCTCGAACCTGGCGGGCTACCGCGCGGCGTTCATCGCCGGTGACGCCTCCGTGCTCGGTCCGCTCCTCCAGATTCGCAAGCACGGCGGCATGATGACCTCCGCGCCGACGCAGGCGGCGGTCGTCGCGGCGCTCGGCGACGACGAGCACGTGCGGGTGCAGCGGGAGCGCTACGCGGCCCGCCGCGAGGCGCTGCGCTCGGCTCTGCTGGCCCACGGGTTCCGCATCGAGCACAGCGAGGCGAGCCTGTACCTCTGGGCCACCCGCGACGAGTCCTGCTGGGACACGGTCGCCGCGCTCGCCGACCTCGGCATCCTGGTGGCCCCCGGCGACTTCTACGGCGAGGCGGGCGCCACCTTCGTCCGCGTGGCCCTGACGGCCTCGGACGCCCGGGTGGCAGCAGCGGTGGCACGGCTGACCTGAGGGGGCGAACGGGGCGGCGCCGACAGGGGCGGCGCGAACCGGGGTGGTGAGGGCCGGGACGGCGCCGAACCGGGCGAGACGGGACAGGCCCCGCCGCCCGGCACTCCCGCGCCTTTCTCCGTCCCCCGCCCACCTCCCACCCACCCGCCCCCTCCGGGGGCGTCGGCCTCACGGGGCGCCGCCCCGCCTGAGGTGAGCCGCCGCCAGGCCCGGCTCCCCACCCCCGACGATCGACTGCAACCGCCTTGGGCGATCTGCCGCGAGGATGCCTCCCCACCCGTTGCGGTCGACCGCAACGCCTTGGGCAACCTGCCGCGAGGACGGCTCCCCACCCGTTGCGGTCGGCCGCCCCCGCCTTGGGCAATCTGCCGCCTTGGGCGGCAGGGTGGGCAAGGCGGCGCCCCGGTGCCGCGCAACAGGGACGCGGGGCCCCGCCCCGATACGGCAGCAGAACGGGGTGCCGGGGAGCAGTACGCTCCCGGCACCCCGTTCCGGTCAAACCCGAGGTCAGCCGATCGGAAGGCCGCCCAGCGAGTCGGTCGGGAGGCCGCCGCCACCCACCGGCAGCCCACCATCCGTCGCGGCACCGGCCGTCTCACCGAGCACGTCACCCGCGCTGCCGGCCGCCCCACCCGCGGCCTCCTGCGCGGCCGGCGCCGCCTTCTTCGCGCCGGAGCCCACGACCTTGCCCGCCGCGGGAACGGCCTTCTCGACGGCCTTGCCACCGGTGTGACCGGCGAGACCCGTGGCGTTCTGGGCCGCACCGTCGACCGTGCTGCCCACGTGCGCGCCGTCCAGCGCGGTCACGCCGCCCAGGTTCGACGTGGCCGGAAGCTCGACGGCGCTCGCGGAGCCGGCCGCACCGACCACGGGTGCCGCTCCTGCCGCTACGAGCAGCGCGGCACGGGCGATCCGGCGGGTCAGGGGGAGGGACATGATGCTCCTTAGACGGGAGAGAACGTGTGGTGCCCGGTTGCCGTGCGGCGACCGGACGCCGTGACAACCGCCCCAGGCCCCGGGAAGGTTGCGGGTCGGAAACGTAAAGGGTTCGCAATGTGTCGCATTATCAGTTGTGGGCAGAAACGGGCAAAGTGCACGCATCGCCAACCGCTGCAGAACCCTTACAGCGCCCCGCTCGCAAGGGTCTTGGGGGCAGGGGCCCGCCTCACTCGAAGGGGCCTCTCCGACGTCCACCCGGGATGATCCGCATTACCCGTTCGGGTGAGCCCGGACTACCGCCCCGTGACGATCCGGACCTCGCCGACGGTCATCGAGGCCGCCGGACCGGACCGCCCGCCCCGCTTCGCGGACGACACCTTGCGCCACTTGTCCCCGGACTCGCCGGCGGTCCACTCGCGGCCCGCGTAGGAGACCCGCTCGATGCGCAGCGCCGAGGAGTTGGCCACCGCCCACTGCGCCAGCTCCCAGCCGCGCTGCCGCTCCGCGCCCTCGGTGGAGCCGACGGTGGCGGGCACGGGAACGCTGACGGAACCCTCGCCCGGCCCCTTCGCGGGCGCCACGTCCCGCCCGAAGTCACGCGCGAGCGCGGCCCGCACGCGCGCGGGGTCACCCGCCCGCGCACCGTCGCCACCGACCGCCCGCCCGTCGCAGGTGAGCGACGCGGCGGCGCGCCCCGTCAGCGAGGCGGCCAGCAGCGTGGCGTCCGGCTCGTGCTTCGCGTACGCCTGCGGATAGCCGCTGCGCTGCACGCGCTGCGCGGCCGCGGTCAGCGGGAGCCGCGAGTAGCCGGGGACCTCCGCCAGGTGCGCGTAGAAGCGCTCGGACGCGTACGCCGGGTCCATGATCTGGTCCGCGGTGCCCCAGCCCTTCGTGGGGCGCTGCTGGAACAGGCCGAGCGAGTCCCGGTCGCCGTGCTCGATATTGCGCAGCCCCGACTCCTGCAGCGCCGTCGCGAGGGCGATCGTGACCGCGCGCTCGGGCATGCCGCGCGAGGTGCCGACGGCGGCGATCGTCGCCGCGTTCACCGCCTGCTCGGAGGTGAACTCGTACGTCGCCCCGTCCCCGTTCGCCGAGACGACCGTGCATCTCGGCGTGGAGCGGCCCCCGGTGGCGTACTGCACGGCCACATACGTGGCCACAGCGAGCAGCACGACGACGGCCGCGCCGATACGAAGGAGGCGGCCGCGCCGGACGAGAGTGGGGGGCTCAGGCACGCGTCCAAGGTACTGGAGTCCACTGACAGGCCCCCCGCCCCATGGGTATTAGGCTCGGCGCCATGGACCGCACCTCCCTTGACCTCACGCAGGACGCCGCGCGCCTCACGGCGCAGTTGGTCGACTTCGCCTCGCCCAGCGGAGCTGAGAAGGAGCTCGCCGACGCGATCGAGGAGGTCCTGCGGGAGCTTCCGCACCTCACGGTCGACCGGCACGGCAACAACATCGTGGCCCGCACGAACCTGGGGCGCGAGGAGCGGATCATCCTCGCGGGCCACATCGACACGGTCCCGATCGCCGACAACGTCCCCTCGCGGCTCGACGAGGACGGCGTGCTGTGGGGCTGCGGCACCAGCGACATGAAGGCGGGCGTCGCGGTCCAGTTGCGGATCGCGCAGACCGTCCGCGAGCCCAACCGCGACCTCACGTTCGTCTTCTACGACAACGAAGAGGTCGCCGCACACCTCAACGGTCTGGGGCATGTGGCCGACGCCCACCCCGACTGGCTGGAGGGCGACTTCGCGATCCTCCTGGAGGGGACGAACGGCGACGTCGAGGGCGGCTGCCAGGGCACCCTGCGCGTCATCCTGAAGACGAAGGGCGAGCGGGCCCACTCCGCGCGCGCGTGGATGGGCAGCAACGCCATCCACGCCGCGTCCCCGATCCTGGAGCGCCTCGCCGCCTACGAGCCGCGCAAGCCGGTCGTCGACGGCCTGGAGTTCCACGAGGGCCTCAACGCGGTGGGCATCCAGGGCGGCCTCGCCAAGAACGTCATTCCCGACGAGTGCGCCGTCACGGTCAACTTCCGCTACGCGCCCGACCGCTCGATGGCCGAGGCCGAGCAGTTCGTCCGCGACTTCTTCGCCGGCTGCCCCATCGAGGAGTTCGTCGTCGACGACCACACGGGCGGCGCCAGGCCCGGCCTGAACCGTCCCCAAGCTCTCGGCTCCGCTCGAGCAGGGGAGGCCCCATCCGCTGCCGCCGCCTTCGTGGCCGCCGTGGGCGGCGAGGTGCGCCCCAAGTTCGGCTGGACCGACGTCTCCCGGTTCAGCGCGCTCGGCGTTCCGGCGGTCAATTACGGCCCCGGCAACCCGATCTTCGCGCACAAGATCGACGAGCGGGTCGACACCTCGCTCATCCTGGAGGGCGAGAAGCGGCTGGCCGCCTGGCTCACCGCTTCCTGATACGTCGAGGTCCCTCGTATGTAACCCGCGTAGACCTACCCTTGCTCTACGTAAGTGCGTGATACCTGCGCAGGAAGGGAGCAGACGATGAGCAACCCGGAGGGCAAGCGACGTCCCAAGGAGCAGCGGACGGGTCCGGTGGTCCGGCGCCGTGACCAGATGCAGCCAGGGACGAGCGACCAGCGTCTGCTCGACACGGAAGGCCCTTCGGGGTGGGTGCACACCGACCCGTGGCGGGTCCTGCGCATCCAGTCGGAGTTCATCGAGGGCTTCGGCACGCTCGCCGAACTGCCGCCCGCGATCAGCGTGTTCGGCTCGGCGCGCACAGCGGTGGACTCGCCGGAGTACGAGGCCGGTGTGGCCATCGGCAAGGCCCTCGTGGAGGCCGGCTTCGCCGTGATCACCGGCGGTGGCCCCGGCGCCATGCAGGCGGCCAACCAGGGAGCCGTGGAGGCCAAGGGCACCTCGGTCGGCCTCGGCATCGAGCTGCCCTTCGAACAGGGGCTCAACCCGTACGTCGACCTGGGACTGAACTTCCGCTACTTCTTCGTACGGAAGACGATGTTCGTGAAGTACGCCCAGGGCTTCGTGGTGCTGCCCGGCGGCCTCGGCACCCTGGACGAGCTCTTCGAGGCGCTCACCCTCGTGCAGACCACGAAGGTGACGCGCTTCCCGATCGTCCTGTTCGGTTCGCAGTACTGGAGCGGTCTGGTCGACTGGCTGAAGAACACGGTGATCGCCCAGGGCAAGGCCTCGGAGGCCGACCTGCTGCTGTTCCACGTCACGGACGACGTGGAGGAGGCGATCACACTGGTCACCAAGGAGACTGGAAAGTAGGCCGCCCCGCGGTCCCCTGAGGGCCGTTACGCGAGTCCCCGGCGGGCGACCGCCGGGGGCCGGTGGCCCGCGATGGAAGCCACCATGTCGAGGACCTGCCGCGTCTCGGCGACCTCGTGCACCCGGTAGACCTGCGCCCCGAGCCACGCCGACACCGCCGTGGTCGCGAGCGTCCCGATGACCCGCTCCTTGACCGGCTTGTCGAGGGTCTCGCCCACGAAGTCCTTGTTCGACAGGGAGACGAGCACCGGCCAGCCCGTGTCGACCATCTCCGGAAGACGCCGCGTCGCCTCCAGGGAGTGCCGCGTGTTCTTCCCGAAGTCGTGACCGGGGTCGATGAGCACGGACTCGCGCGGCACC
Organism: Streptomyces sp. NPDC059897; assembly: GCF_042730865.1. Lineage (NCBI taxonomy): Bacteria > Bacillati > Actinomycetota > Actinomycetes > Kitasatosporales > Streptomycetaceae > Streptomyces > Streptomyces sp. NPDC059897. Next base: position 139,010 of record NZ_JBHWKQ010000020.1, read on the forward strand.
CCGAGGGCGACGGCCCGCTCCGCGTACGACACCGTCACGTCCAGGATGTCCGCCATCACGTCCTCGTACGTCACCCGGTGCGGGCGCGTGCGGGGTTCGGCGCCGCCCGCGTGCGTGCACACGAGGCCCACCTTGTGGCGCGCCGCGACCTCCGCGAGCTTCGGGTCGACACCGCCCCACGCGTCGTTCAGCAGGTCCGCGCCCACCTCGCAGACGGCGTCGCCGACCTCGTGCCGCCAGGTGTCGACACTGATGATCACGTCGGGGAAGCGGCGCCGCACCTCGGCGACGAAGCCGACGGTCCGCCGCGCCTCTTCCTCGGCGGTGACCTCCTCGCCGGGACCGGCCTTCACGCCGCCGATGTCCACGATCATGGCGCCCTCGGACACCGCCTGCTCGACGCGGGCGAGCGCGGGCTCGTCACGGAAGGTGGCGCCCTGGTCGTAGAAGGAGTCCGGGGTCCGGTTCACGATCGCCATGATCACCGGCTCGTGCGCACCGAATTCGTGCTGGCCCAGCCTGAGCATCCCCTGTGACTCTCCTTCTCGTTCGCTCTCGTTCCCGGTTGAACGTCGTCTGCGACCTTAACTGTCAGTGCGGCATGGCACGATCGAAGCCTGACGGTTGAGGGCCGCACGGCCCGGTCGAACCCAGGGGACGGCAGACATGGTCATGTTCTTGTTTCTGGTCGCCGCGCTGGTCGTGGTGATCGCGGCGGTGACGTTCGCGGTCATCGGCGGCGGCGACAGCGGCGCGCTGCGCGACGAGCCGTCCCAGTTCTACGCGGACCCGCTGCCGCCCGACCGCCCCCTGGCCCCCGCCGACCTGGAGGCGCTCCGGCTGCCCACCGCGGTGCGGGGCTACCGCATGGCGGAGGTGGACGACGCGCTGAACCGCCTCGGGGCCGAACTGGCCGAGCGGGACGCGCGGATCACGGAGCTGGAGGCCGCCCTCACCTCGGCCCACGGCCGGGCCGCCCCGCGACCGCCGGAGCCGGGCCCGGACACGGGCTACGCGCCACCTGGTGAGTACGGATTCGGATTCGGTACGGGGGAGGGGCTCCGGTGAGCGAGCCGACAGGGGGCGCCGTCCCCGGCCCCGATGGAAAGCCGCGCTGCCCCTGGGGCCTTTCGACCGAGGACTACGTCGCGTACCACGACGAGGAGTGGGGCCGCCCGGTCCACGGCGACGACGCGCTGTTCGAGCGGCTGAGCCTGGAGGCGTTCCAGTCGGGCCTGTCCTGGATCACGATCCTCAGGCGCCGCGAGGGCTTCCGCGCCGCGTTCTCCGGCTTCAAGATCGCGGACGTGGCGGCCTTCACGGACGCCGACCGCGAGCGCCTGCTCGCCGACACCGGCATCATCCGCAACCGGGCCAAGATCGACGCGACGCTGGCGAACGCGCGCGTGCTCGTGGACTGGTCGCCCGGCGAGCTGGACAAGCTGATCTGGTCCTTCGCGCCGGACGCCGCCACCCGCCCCGCCCCGAAGGCGCTGGGCGACGTGGCGGCGATCACCGACGAGTCGACGGCCCTGTCCAAGGAGCTGAAGAAGCGCGGCCTGCGCTTCGTCGGCCCGACGACGGCGTACGCGCTGATGCAGGCCTGCGGCCTGGTCAACGACCACCTGGCGGACTGCGTGTCCCGGGGGCGTACGAAGGTGTGAGCCCGGTGTGAACCGGGTCAGCGCCCGAGGTACTTCGGGCGCTCCTTCGCGATGAAGGCCTGCACCGCGATGGTGTGGTCCTCGGAGGCGCCGGCCCGGGTCTGCAGCTCGTCCTCCTTGTCGAGCGCCTCGTCGAGCGAGTGGTCCCCGGCGAAGGCGAGGGACTCCTTCAGGGCGGCGTAGGCGACGGTCGGGCCCTCGGCGAGGGTGCGCGCCAACTTCCGGCCCTCTTCGGCGAGTTCGGCGGCCGGCACGAGCCGGTTCGCGATCCCCAGCTCGTACGCCTCCTGCGCCTTCAGGGAGCGCGGGAAGAGCAGCAGATCGGCCGCGCGACCGGGGCCGATCAGGCGGGGCAGCGTCCAGGAGACCCCGGAGTCGGCGGTCAGCGCCACGCCCGCGAACGAGGTGTTGAAGGACGCGCTGTCCGCCACGATGCGGTAGTCCGCGCAGAGCGCGAAACCGAATCCGGCACCGGCCGCCACGCCGTTCACCGCGGCCACCACGGGCTTCGGCATCTGGGTCAGCGCCCGCACGATCGGGTTGTAGTGCTCACGCACCGTGTTCATGGTGCGGCCCTCGCCGGACTCCTTGTCCGCCAGCAGCGAGCCGACGTGTTCCTTGAGGTCCTGGCCCACGCAGAACGCCCGGTCGCCGGCCGCCGTCAGCAGCACCGCCCGTACCGCCTCGTCGGCGGCGGCCGCCTGCACCGCGTCGCGGAGGGCGACCTTGGACTCGGTGTTCATCGCGTTCATCGCCTCGGGGCGGTTCAGCGTGATCGTCGCGAGCCCGTCGCTCACCTCGTAGAGCACGGTGTCGGCCATGGGACTCCTCCTATGCGGTCGCTCAGTCGTCCGTGCTCAGCATGACGTAGATCACGACACATGGAACGCTCTTGGCATGTGACCTGCGTCTAACGAATTCGCGTCGGCTTGGGTCCGAAGATGGCGCAGTATCGCAGTCGGATCCCCGAATTGAGTGGTTTTGGTCAAGTGCGTTGCGCAAGCGATGCCGACCGATGTTGGTCATCGGGTCCCGCGATGCGGGATAATGGCCTGGAAGCAATGTGTTCGATGCCGGTGACGTGTGCCCATCCATAGGGCCGTCGGCTGACGATGAGCTGGTTTCAGGAAGGGGAACGAGCATGGCGGCCATGAAGCCGCGGACGGGTGACGGCCCGCTCGAGGTGACCAAGGAGGGGCGGGGCATCGTCATGCGCGTTCCGCTCGAAGGCGGCGGTCGGCTCGTGGTCGAGCTGACGCCGGACGAGGCAAGCGCCCTCGGTGACGAACTGAAGAAGGTAGTGGGCTGACACCTTCTGCACCCGCGACCCTTCCCCGCACAGGTGGGGTGGGGCCGGTCGTCGGCTGACGCGCGAGCGACCATACCTTTTCGACTGCCCCGGCACACATTTGATGCCGGGGCAGTCGTATGTGTAGGGGCGGGCGTACGGAGAAGGGGTACGGGGGCTCGACGGCTCAGCGCTTGACGGCGCAGAGCAGCCCGTCGCCGACCGGCAGCACCGACGCCACCAGCTCGGAACTCTCGCGCACGGCCCGCAGCAGCTCGCGCTGGCGGACCACTTCCACCGGCTGCGGCCCCGCGTCGACGGTCCGCCCCTCGGCGAGGACCCCCTGGAAGACGACCAGGCCACCGGGCCTCAGCAGGCGCAACGATTCAGCGAGGTAGTCGAGGCACTCCAGCGGGTCACCGTCGCAGAAGACCAGGTCGTACCCGCTGTCGGCGAGCCGGGGCAGCACCTCCAGGGCGCGGCCGGGGATGAACCGGGCCCGGTTGCTGGCGAAGCCGGCCGCGCGGAACGCCTGGCGCGCGAACTGCTGCCGCTCCGGTTCGGGATCGACCGTGGTGAGGACGCCGTCGGGCCGCATCCCGTGCAGCAGGTGGACCCCCGACACGCCCGTGCCCGTACCGATCTCGGCGACGGCCTTCGCCCCTACCGTGGCAGCGAGCACCCCGAGCGTCGCGCCCGCGCCGGGGGACACCGGGTACAGCCCTGCCTCGCGAGCCCGGTCCCGGGCCCAGCGAATCGCGTCGTCCTCGGCGACAAAGGCGTCGGCGAACGCCCAACTCGTCTGCCGGTTGCCGGTAATGGCCCTCTCCCGTCCCCGTGGATGCCTGCGCGTGACTTTATCCGTTGGTGGCGGGAACTCGCAGATGGGACCGCGCGTTTGAACATGCAGGGGGAAAGAGCAGGCTGGACACGGGGAACTGCGGGGGAGAACGCGATGGCGACAGCCGTGCGGGCGGCGGTCGAGAACCGACCGGCAAATCTGAGTAAAAACGCTTATCCGGAGCTAACGGACGGAGTGGTTATGGTAGGTGCTCCACTGGACACCACCAGAGCCGACAGGGGAGGTGCGGCTGCGCCTGTGGATCGGGGAGGAGTGCTTCGGCGTCTTCTCAGGTCGGCGGGTGAGCCGAAATCCGTGACCAACACCGCTGACCGAATCCGCACCACTGACTCCGCGCAGACCGCGACCTTTGCCGCCGATGCGGAATCACAGGCGTGGACTCCCCCTTCCTGGGAGGAGATCGTCAGCACGCACAGTGGCCGCGTCTACCGCCTGGCGTACCGCCTGACCGGAAACCAGCACGACGCCGAGGACCTCACGCAGGAGGTCTTCGTCCGTGTCTTCCGTTCGCTGTCGACGTACACGCCCGGCACCTTCGAGGGCTGGCTGCACCGCATCACCACGAACCTGTTCCTCGACATGGTCCGTCGCAAGCAGCGCATCCGCTTCGACGCGCTGGGCGACGACGCCGCCGAGCGGCTGCCCAGCAGAGAACCGTCGCCGCAGCAGGTCTTCAACGACGCGCACTTCGACGCCGACGTGCAGCAGGCGCTCGACACCCTCGCGCCCGAGTTCCGCGCCGCCGTCGTCCTGTGCGACATCGAGGGGCTCTCCTACGAGGAGATCGCCGCGACCCTCGGCGTGAAGCTGGGCACGGTCCGCAGCCGGATCCACCGCGGCCGCTCGCAGCTGCGCAAGGCGCTGCAGCACCGCTCGCCCGAGGCCCGCAAGGAGCGCCGCACGCTCGCCGAGGCCTGTGGGACGGGCGCCTTCCCCGTCCTCGGAGGAGGGGGCGCGACCGCGTGAGTGGATCACGTCTCAATCCTGCCGAACGCCAACAGACCGCGGCCGCCGAACACCTGGGGGACAGGCTGGCCGCCCTGGTCGACGGCGAGTTGGACCACGACGCCCGCGAGCGCGTCCTCGCGCACCTGGCGACGTGTGCCCGGTGCAAGGCCGAGGCCGACGCCCAGCGCCGCCTCAAGAGCGTCTTCGCGCAGGCGGCCCCGCCGCCGCCCTCCGAGAGCTTTCTCGCCCGCCTCCAGGGGCTGCCCGCGGGAGGTGACTCCGACGGTGGCACACCACCGTTCGGGGGAGGCGGATTCGGCAGCGGCCGACCCCTCGGCGGCGTCCGGGGCTTCGGCCAGGGAGTCTTCGACGTAGACCCGGAGCCCTTCGGGTACGCGCCGTCCGCGGCGCACGCCGCGGTCCTTCCCAGCGGCCAGCGCGGCTTCCGCATCCACGAAGTGGCCCGTCCCGACCGGCACGAGAGCGACCGGGGCTCGCGCTCCCGCCGCTTCGCGTTCGCCGCCGCCGGTGCGGTGTCGCTCGCCGCGATCGCGCTCGGCGGGGTCACGACCGCGGCCCCGGCCGACAGCGGTGACGCGCGCGGTGGCGGCTCCGGCAGCAAGGTCACGCCGCTGCGCAGCCAGCCGTCCGGTGCCGCCTCGGCCTCGGACACCCAGCGCCGCAGGTCGTATGCCTCGCCGCTCGGCCAGCGCGGGGGCGCCCTCGCGGCCCCTGTCTCGCCGACGGAGGCGGGCGCGCCGCTGCTGCCCGGCGGTGGCCACGCGGAGAGCGCGGGCTATCCGTTCTCGACGCCGTTGCTGGCCGGTGCGGCCCGGATGTCGCCTCTCATACGTCCCGCCGCTCCCGCCGTCGCGGTCTCGGTCGCGTCGCAGCCCTCCGCCCGGCCCTCGGGCTCGGCATCGGCCTCGGCCGCCGACGGCACCTCCTTCGAGGAGACCGGGCCCAGCCTCTCCGCCGCCTCGGTCTCGTCTCCGACCGCCTCGTCCCGTCCTTCGTCGCTGCGCTGACACGCTCTGCGCCCGCGCCGCCGAACCTGGTTGAATCCAGGTGAGGCGGTGCGTCGGGTGCTGATCCGGGTCGCGCGCGTGGGAGCCGGCGGTGCGGTGCCGTGGGCCAGGCTTGGGGAGTGCGGCGGGACATGGACGAGGGGATTCCGACGGAGGGCTCCGCCTGGGACGTGGAGTCGGAGCGGTCGACCGTTCCCACGCCACGGGGCTCCGCCCCGGACCCCGCTGCTCAATCGCCGCAGGGGCTTGGTGATGTTCACCCGCCGCAGGGGCTTGGTGATGCTCAATCGCCGCAGGGGCTTGGTGATGCTCACCCGCCGCAGGCGCTCGATGGTGCTCACCCGCCGCACGGAGGGGATCTGCCCACTCGTCCGAAGCGGCGCAAGCTCGTGATCGGGGGCGTCGTCATCGCGCTGGTCGCCGGAGGCATCGGTGGGGCGATCGGGTCGTATCTGGAGCGGACCGGCGTCGGGGCGCACATCCGGCTGCCGCAGGCCGCCGCCGAGTCCAAGCACCGGGACCCCGACAGCGTGGCCGGAATCGCGGCGCGCACGCTGCCCGGCGTCGTCACCATCCACACCGCGGGTTCCTCGGAGGAGGGCACCGGCACCGGATTCGTACTCGACGGCCAGGGGCACATCCTCACGAACAATCACGTCGTGTCCTCGGCCGGCTCCGACGGTGAGATATCGGTCACGTTCTCCAGCGGTGAGAGCGCCCGTGCCGAGCCGGTCGGGCACGACAGCGGCTACGACCTCGCGGTGATCAAGGTGTCCGGGGTGCGCGGGCTGCGGCCGCTGCCCCTCGGCAACTCCGAGAACGTGCGGGTGGGCGACCCCGTCGTCGCCGTCGGAGCCCCCTTCGACCTGGCGAACACGGTGACCTCCGGCATCATCAGCGCCAAGGGCAGGCCCGTCACGGCGGGCGGCGAGAAGGGCGACGGGAGCGACGTCAGCTACGTGGACGCGCTGCAGACCGACGCGCCCATCAACCCGGGCAACTCGGGCGGCCCGCTGGTCGACTCGAAGGCCCGCGTCATCGGCATCAACAGCGCGATCCGCTCGGCCGACACCGGCGGTTCGGAGCTGCCCGAGGGGCAGTCGGGCTCCATCGGCCTCGGCTTCGCGATCCCGGTCAACCAGGCGAAACGCGTGGCGGAGGAGCTGATCAACGCCGGGCGTGCGACGCATCCGGTGATCGGCGTCACCCTCGACATGGACTTCTCGGGCGACGGCGCCCGCGTCGGCACGAAGGGCAACAACGGCGGCTCGGCCGTCAGTCCGGGCGGTCCGGGCGCCAGGGCGGGGATCACGCCGGGCGATGTGATCACCGAGGTCGACGGCGTCCCCGTGCACTCCGGCGAGGAGCTGATCGTCAAGATCCGCACGCACCGCCCCGGGGACAGGCTGGAGCTCACGGTCGAACGGGGCGGCAACGAGCGGAAGGTGTCGCTCGTTCTCGGTACCGCCGGCGGCGGCTGACCGGTTCCGGCCGACCCCTGACCGACCCGTTACCGGCGGCTGACCGGCTCTTGACCGGTCGTGGCGCGGGATGCGCGATCCTGGAGGTTCCCCGGTGGCTACCGAATGGACAGGTGGGCCGGGTACCGTGGACCGGGTCCGCTGCCGGACCCTGCCGAAGACCTGCTGCTGATGACCGATCGCGGGCCGAGGACACGCTAGGAGTGCAAGGTGTTCAACGATATTGGCCCGCTGGAGGTCGTGACGATCGTCGTGCTGGCCGTTCTCGTGTTCGGCCCCGACAAGCTCCCCAAGGTCATTCAGGACGTTTCGCGCACCATTCGGAAGATCCGGGAGTTCTCGGACAGTGCGAAGCAGGACATCCGGGACGAACTGGGCCCGGAGTTCAAGGACTTCGAGTTCGAGGACCTGAACCCCAAGACGTTCATCCGAAAGCAGCTGGACAGCGACGAGCTGGGGCTCAAGGAGATCCGCAACGGCTTCGACCTGAAGAAGGAGATGGCCGACGTCTCCGACGCGGTGCACACCGTGGGCGAGCTGGAGGACTCCGGATCGTCGAGCCCGTCCGGCGGCGGTGGCCGCGTGGACATGCAGAAGCGGCCCGAGGCGGTCGACATGCAGAAGCGTCCCGAGAGCTCCGCGAAGCCGGCCGCCGTCGAGCCGCCGCCCTTCGACGCGGACGCGACCTGAACCACCCCGAACCACCTCGAACACGGCTGAACCACGCCTGACGAAACCGGGCCCCGCGGGCCCGGTGTGGCATCCTGCCTTGTTGTTGCGCGGAGCGGACGTGAGGACGCCCGAGGGGGGCGGGCCGCGCCGGTCCGTAACTGAGCGAGGAGGCGGCCGGGTACATGGAGACGACGAGTCGGGTAGGCGCGCAGGCGCCGGCCACCGAGGGGGCCGGCGAGGCCCTCACGGCCCGGCGTACGGTCGACGGCTACCTGCTGGCGCCCTTCCCGTGGTACGGCCTCGACGAGGCCTTCACGGGACCGCGCTGGCTGATGCAGGTCGGCACCACGGCGGACGGGTCCGTCGAGCACGGTTCGATCGGGCACGGTGACGAGCCCTCCGTACGCAGTGAGCTCACGGAAGACACCGAGCGGTTCGCGGTCGTGGTGACCGTCGCCGCCAATCCCGTACGGCGCACCGCCGACGGCACCGGCGTCCTGGATGCCACGTCGGTCTCCTCGGCGGCCTGGCTCGCCGGCGTCGGGCTGCTCTCGTACACCTGGCCCGTGCAGATGGATCACACGCTGCGCGACGACTGGCTGGAGCAGCAGACCGAGACGGCGTGGGTGCTCGCGGACGACCTCGCGTCGGAGGACTGGGCGGCGTTGACGCTGCCGGTGGACGGGGTGCCCACCCCGTTCCACTACCGGGAGTCCGAGTACGGCTGGGTGCTCGCGGGCTCCACGCAGGCCGGGGTGCACCTGGGCGCGTACGGGCGCGGCATGAGCGCGTACGGGCTCGGGTTCTCCGTCGTGAAGGACATCGCGGCGCTGGAACCGGAACCGGACGCGTGACGAGGAACGGCGGGCCGCCCGGGAAGGGCGGCCCGCCCGGGTCAACCGGTCC
>NZ_JBHWKQ010000021.1:0-74396 GCF_042730865.1 Streptomyces sp. NPDC059897
CAACTCCGCCCGCAGACGGTTCACTTCATGTGCGTCCACACATCCAACATGCTCCTGATCAGCCTCAACGAACAGACCTAACGAAGCACTACTAGGGCCCTTCTGACGGATCTTGCTGGGGTCGTGGGCCCTGGCACGCGCATCTGCGGCGTTGTCGTCGGTTGCCAACTTCCCCAAGCTCTCGGCTCCGCTCGAGCAGGGGAGGCCCCATTCGCGTTGACGCCCTCCTCCGCCTTGCAGCTGCACGCACCAGCACCCACTCGCGGAGCCGAACGGCGCGGCCTCCCGCGTCCAGCCTGATCCGTCAGAAGGGCCCTAGACGCCCGGGATCCCCCGGTCCGCGAAGGCCTTGCGCACCGCCGTCTCCGCGCCCGCCCCGTACATCTCCCGCGCCGTCGCGACCGTCGCCTTCGCCGCCGCCTCGAAGCTCGTGTCGGGGGCGAAGCCGAACTGGGCGTTCACGATGATCCGGTCGGCCGTGCGGGAGCCGAGGGCGCCGCGGATGTCGTACAGGGCGCGCGACCAGATCTCACCGTCGGCGTGCACCTCGCCCTCCCGGTCCGCGTACGTCTTGTCGGTGTCGACACGGCGCAGGCAGTGCGGGGCCGACGAGGTGTACGAGACGGCGTCCCAGTCGGCGACGCACGCCAGGTCGGCCTTCCGCGGCCAGCCGTACCGGGCGTCGGCGGCGGCGCCGACCGTCACGGCCAGGTAGTCGCCGAACGCCTCACCGATGGACCCGGCCTCCAACGAGGTGCCGAATCCCGGGACTTGGGCGTGGTGCACGGCGTGCCCGTACTCGTGGACGACGACCTCGGCGTCCTCCGCGTCGCCGACGCCGCCCTTGCCGAACCGGATCTCCGCCTTCTTGTCGGTGCAGTTGGAGAGGTCAGGCGCCCCACTGGTTGATGCGGACGGGCTGGGCGCGGTCGTTGGCGCCGGGCAGTTCGGTGCCGAAGCCGAGGGACTGGAGGTACTCCTGCGCCTCGTTGCCCCAGAAGTAGGCCATCACCTGCTCGAACTGGTCGTCGTGGCGGGTGTAGGTGCCGGCGTCCGCGACCTGCGCGGGGGCGCCGGTCTCGGATCTCACTTGGGCCCACTTGCCGGACAGACCGCCGCCGCCGTCGAGATTGCGCAGCGCGGCGGTGGCGTACTGGGAGCTCGGGACCGCCGTCGCGGAGTCCTTGGCGTCGGTGAGCGACTGGTCGCCCGAGGACTGCACCGGGTTGACCATGAAGACGTGGGCCTGCGCCGATCCGGGCGCGGCGAGGGCGGGTGCCGCGAGCGTGGCGAGGGCGACGGTGAGGGTGGCCGCGGCGAGCGCACCACGAGTGAAGCGACGTGACATCGGTACAACCTCCGGGTTGGGCTGGTACGGATGGCGCGGGGGGGGCGCTGTTGCGCGCTGCGGGATCTTCCCGCATCGCGGGCACCCTTGGCCATAGCGCGGCGGGCGTGATCCGATGACCCGCATGAGCAGCAGCAACACCATCACCGTCACCACGTGGTCGCTCGAGCAGACCTCGCCCGCCGATCTGCGTCCCGCGGTCCCGCCGGAGGGCGACGACGTCCGGATCGTGCGCGCCGAGGTGCCCTCCCCCGAGTTCAGCCGCTTCCTGTACGCGTCCGTGGGCAGCGACATCCGCTGGCTCGACCGGCTCGGCTGGAGCTACACGCAGTGGCAGGAGCAGCTGTCGCGTCCGGGTGGCGAGACATGGGTCGCGTACGAGAAGGGGACGCCCGCCGGGTACGTGGAGCTGGACGCGCAGGACGACGGTGTCGTGGAGGTCGTCTACTTCGGCCTGATCCCGGCGTTCCGGGGTCGGCGGATCGGCGGGCACCTGCTGTCGTACGCGGTCGCGCGGGCCTGGGACCTGGCCGAGCGGTGGCCCGACCGGGAGCCGACGAAGCGGGTGTGGCTGCACACGTGCAGCAAGGACGGGGAGCACGCGATGGCCAACTACGAGCGGCGCGGCTTCAAGCTGTTCCGCACGGCGACCGAGGAGGAGCCGGACCTTCCGACCGCGGGGCCGTGGCCGGGGGCCTTCCCCGCAGTGTGACCGACACCACCATTATCCGCAATGTGAGACGATCCCGTCCACATCGCGGATAATGGTGGACCGGGCCCAAAGTCCCGTGACACGCTTTCGTCATGTCTACAGCTGGAACCGCCTTGGTGAGTCGACGTCACGTCGACTTCGGCCGCATGTCCAGCGCCATCTGTCCGGCGCGCTGATCTCTCCAGCACCGCCGATCTCTCGTCACATCTGATCTCCTGCGCACCGCCGCGCCTCCTGCGCGAAGTGTGCAGGTCAGAGCCGCCTTAAGCCTGCCTGAAGGACACACATCCATGGCTGCCACCCCGGATACGCCTACCCCCGTCACGCCCCGCCGCAAGGTGAGCCGTCACCGTGGCGAAGGCCAGTGGGCCGTGGGCCACTTCACTCCGCTCAACGGCAACGAGCAGTTCAAGAAGGACGACGACGGTCTCAATGTACGGACACGTATTGAGACGATCTACTCCAAGCGCGGTTTCGACTCCATCGACCCCCAGGACCTGCGCGGACGCATGCGCTGGTGGGGCCTGTACACCCAGCGCAAGCCCGGCATCGACGGCGGCAAGACGGCCGTCCTGGAGCCGGAGGAGCTGGACGACGAGTACTTCATGCTGCGGGTGCGCGTGGACGGCGGCCGGCTGACCGTTCCGCAGCTGCGGGCGATCGGCGAGGTCTCCGAGCAGTACGCGCGGGGCACCGCCGACATCACCGACCGGCAGAACATCCAGCTGCACTGGATCCGCATCGAGGACGTTCCCGCGATCTGGGACAAGCTGGAGGCCGTGGGCCTGTCCACGACCGAGGCCTGCGGCGACTGCCCCCGCGTGATCATCGGCTCCCCGGTGGCCGGCATCGCCGCCGACGAGATCATCGACGGCACGCCCGCGGTGGACGAGATCCACGAGCGGTACATCGGCAGCAAGGAGTTCTCCAACCTGCCGCGCAAGTTCAAGACCGCGATCTCGGGCTCCCCTGTCCAGGATGTGGTCCACGAGATCAACGACGTGGCGTTCGTCGGCGTCGAGCACCCCGAGCACGGGCCCGGCTTCGACCTCTGGGTCGGCGGCGGCCTGTCCACCAACCCCAAGCTCGCGCAGCGCCTCGGCGCCTGGGTGCCGCTGGACGAGGTCGCCGACGTCTGGGCCGGCGTGGTCGGCATCTTCCGCGACTACGGCTACCGCCGCCTGCGCAACCGCGCCCGCCTGAAGTTCCTGATGGCCGACTGGGGCGCGGAGAAGTTCCGCGAGGTCCTCGAGACCGAGTACCTGAAGCGGGCGCTCGTCGACGGCCCCGCGCCCGAGGAGCCCGCGCAGAAGTGGCGCGACCACATCGGCGTCCACCAGCAGCAGGACGGCCGTTTCTACGTCGGGTTCGCGCCGCGCGTCGGCCGGGTGGACGGCACCACGCTCACCAAGATCGCCGAACTGGCCGGGGCGCACGGCTCGGACCGGCTGCGGACCACCGTCGAGCAGAAGATGATCATCCTCGACGTCACCGAGGACCAGGTCGACTCGCTCGTCGCCGGCCTCGAGGCGATGGACTTCCAGGTGAAGCCCTCGCCGTTCCGGCGCGGCACGATGGCCTGCACCGGCATCGAGTTCTGCAAGCTCGCCATCGTCGAGACCAAGGCCCGCGGTTCGCAGCTGATCGACGAGCTGGAGAAGCGGCTCCCGGAGTTCGACGAGCCGCTGACCATCAACCTCAACGGCTGCCCGAACGCCTGCGCCCGTATCCAGGTCGCGGACATCGGTCTCAAGGGGCAGCTCGTCCTCGACGACGAGGGCAACCAGGTCGAGGGCTACCAGGTGCACCTCGGCGGCGCGCTCGGCCTGGAGGCCGGGTTCGGCCGCAAGGTGCGCGGCCTGAAGGTCACGTCGGCCGAACTGCCGGACTACATCGAGCGCGTCCTGAAGAACTACGAGGCCGAGCGCGAGGACGGCGAGCGGTTCGCGACCTGGGCCGCGCGTGCCTCCGCGGAGGCCCTCTCATGAGCGAGCGTGCCGCGCCCTTCTACTGCCCCTACTGCGGTGACGAGGACCTTCGCCCCGGCGAGGAAGGTCACGGCGCCTGGGAATGCGCGGCCTGCAATCGAGCCTTCACGTTGAAGTTCCGCGGGCTGCTCGCCCGCGGGGTTCAGCGCAACGACGGTGGAGGGGAACAGATATGACGACGGCTCAGGCCCCCACGGACACGGATGAGTTGAAGGCGCTCGCCGAGCAGGCCGGGCGCGACCTGGAGGACGCGTCGCCGCTGGAGATCCTCCAGTGGGCGACGGACACCTTCGGCAAGAAGTTCTGCGTGACCTCGTCCATGGAGGACGCGGTCGTCGCCCACCTCGCCTCCCGCGCGATGCCCGGTGTGGACGTCGTCTTCCTCGACACCGGCTACCACTTCGAGGAGACGATCGGCACCCGGGACGCCGTCGAGGCCGTGATGGACGTCAACGTCATCACGCTCACCCCGCGGCAGACGGTCGCCGAGCAGGACGCCGAGTTCGGCCCGAAGCTGCACGACCGCGACCCCGACCTGTGCTGCGCGATGCGCAAGGTGAAGCCCCTGGAAGAGGGCCTCGCCGGGTACGCCGCCTGGGCCACGGGCCTGCGCCGCGACGAGTCCCCGACCCGCGCGAACACCCCGGTCGTCGGCTGGGACGAGAAGCGGCAGAAGGTCAAGGTCTCGCCGATCGCCCGCTGGACGCAGGACGACGTCGACGCCTACGTCGCCGAGCACGGCGTGCTCACCAACCCGCTCCTGATGGACGGCTACGGCTCCGTGGGCTGCGCCCCGTGCACCCGCCGCCTCCTCGAAGGCGAGGACGCGCGCGCCGGACGGTGGGCGGGACAGGCGAAGACCGAGTGCGGACTGCACGGCTGACCGGGCCTGAACTCATGAACGAAACACGGACTTTGGAGAACCAAGTGACCGGAGCCACGATCTGGCTCACGGGTCTGCCGTCCGCCGGCAAGACCACCATCGCGTACGAGCTGGCGAACACGCTGCGCGCCGAGGGCCGCAAGGTCGAGGTGCTGGACGGCGACGAGATCCGCGAGTACCTCTCGGCGGGCCTCGGCTTCAGCCGCGAGGACCGGCACACGAACGTCCAGCGCATCGGCTACCTCGCCGAACTCCTCGCCCGTAACGGCGTGTTGGCGCTCGTCCCGGTCATCGCGCCGTACGCGGACAGCCGCGAGGCAGTCCGCAAGCGCCACCAGACCGGCGGCACCGGATACCTGGAGGTGCACGTGGCCACGCCCGTGGAGGTGTGCTCCGACCGCGACGTGAAGGGCCTGTACGCCAAGCAGGCCGCCGGTGAGCTGACCGGGCTCACCGGTGTCGACGACCCGTACGAGGCACCCGAATCGCCCGACCTGCGCATCGAGTCGCAGAACCAGACCGTGCAGGAGTCCGCGGCAGCGCTCCGTGCGCTGCTCACCGAGAGGGGTCTCGCCGCATGACGACCGTAGCCACAGTGACCGAGGACACCGATTCCCCCTACGCGCTCAGCCACCTGGACGCGCTGGAGTCCGAGGCCGTGCACATCTTCCGCGAGGTGGCGGGCGAGTTCGAGCGGCCGGTGATTCTCTTCTCCGGCGGCAAGGACTCCATCGTCATGCTGCACCTGGCGCTGAAGGCCTTCGCCCCGGCCGCGATCCCCTTCTCGCTGCTGCACGTCGACACCGGGCACAACTTCCCCGAGGTCCTCGAGTACCGCGACCGCACGGTGGAGAAGCACGGCCTGCGCCTGCACGTCGCCTCCGTGCAGGAGTACATCGACGCCGGCAAGCTGCGCGAGCGTCCGGACGGGACCCGTAACCCGCTCCAGACCGTGCCGCTGACCGAGAAGATCCAGCAGGAGAAGTTCGACGCCGTCTTCGGCGGCGGCCGCCGCGACGAGGAGAAGGCCCGCGCCAAGGAGCGCGTGTTCAGTCTCCGCGACGAGTTCTCCCAGTGGGACCCGCGCCGCCAGCGCCCCGAGCTGTGGCAGCTCTACAACGGCCGGCACGCCCCCGGCGAGCACGTCCGCGTGTTCCCGCTCTCGAACTGGACCGAGCTGGACGTGTGGCAGTACATCGCCCGCGAGAACATCGAACTGCCGGAGATCTACTACGCGCACGAGCGCCCGGTCTTCAAGCGCAGCGGCATGTGGCTGACCGCGGGCGAGTGGGGCGGCCCGAAGGACGAGGAGACGGTCGAGACGCGGCAGGTCCGCTACCGCACCGTCGGCGACATGTCCTGCACCGGCGCCGTCGACTCGGACGCCACCACGATCGACAAGGTGATCGCCGAGATCGCCGTCTCCCGGCTCACCGAGCGGGGCGCCACCCGCGCCGACGACAAGATGTCCGAGGCCGCGATGGAAGACCGCAAGCGCGAAGGGTACTTCTAGACATGAGCACCACTGCCTCCGCCGCCGAGGAGCTGGCCGGGCTTTCGGCGACGACCCTGCTGCGGTTCGCCACGGCCGGTTCCGTCGACGACGGCAAGTCCACGCTGGTCGGCCGCCTCCTGCACGACTCCAAGTCGGTCCTCACGGACCAGCTGGAGGCCGTCGAACTCGCGTCGCGTTCGCGCGGCGCCGCCGAGCCGGACCTGGCCCTCCTCACGGACGGCCTGCGCGCCGAGCGCGAGCAGGGCATCACCATCGACGTCGCGTACCGCTACTTCGCGACCCCGCGCCGCCGCTTCATCCTCGCGGACACGCCGGGCCACGTGCAGTACACGCGGAACATGGTGACCGGCGCGTCCACCGCCGACCTCGCCGTGGTCCTCGTCGACGCCCGCAACGGCGTCATCGAGCAGACCCGCAGGCACGCCGCCGTCGCCGCGCTCCTGCGCGTCCCGCACGTCGTCCTCGCCGTCAACAAGATGGACCTCGTCGACTACGAGGAGACCGTCTTCGCGAAGATCGCCGAGGAATTCACCGCGTACGCCGGGCAGTTGGGCGTGCCGGAGATCACCGCGATCCCGATCTCGGCGCTCGCGGGCGACAACGTCGTGGAGCCGTCCGCCAACATGGACTGGTACGGCGGCCCGACGGTTCTCGAGCACCTGGAGACGGTGCCGGTCAGCCACGACCTGACCAGCTGCCACGCCCGCCTCCCCGTCCAGTACGTGATCCGCCCGCAGACCGCCGAGCACCCGGACTACCGGGGCTACGCGGGGCAGATCGCGGCAGGAACGTTCCGCGTCGGCGAGTCCGTCACGGTGCTGCCCTCGGGCCGTACGTCGAAGGTCGTCGGCATCGACCTGCTGGGCACGGAGGTCGACGTGGCGTGGACGCCGCAGTCGATCACCCTCCGCCTGGAGGACGACATCGACATCTCGCGCGGCGACCTGATCGTGCCGAGCCACGACGCGCCGGCCACCTCGCAGGACATCGAGGCGACGGTGTGCCACGTGGCGGACACCCCGCTCGCCGTGGGCCAGCGCGTACTGCTCAAGCACACCACCCGCACGGTCAAGGCGATCGTCAAGGAGATCCCGTCGCGGCTCACGCTCGACGACCTCTCCCAGCACCCGGAGCCGGGCCAACTGGTCGCCAACGACATCGGCCGGGTGAAGGTGCGGCTCGCCGAGGCCCTCGCCATCGACTCCTACGCGGACTCGCGCCGCACGGGCTCGTTCCTGCTGGTCGACCCGTCGGACGGCACGACGCTCGCGGCGGGCATGGCCGGCGAGTCCTTCGCGTCGGCGGAGGACCCCAAGGCGCTGGTGGACGAGGAGGGCTGGGACTTCTGAGTCCCGGACCGGAATGAGGGCGAGCGTGGTGGCCGCGACCTGGCAGGAGACGTTCCCGGACCTGCTCCGGACGAGCGTCTCGTACGGCCTGCCCGGCTTCCTGCTCGCCCTCGCGCTCGGCACGCTGCTCGGACTGACCATGACTCGCGTGCCGTCCGTACGCGCGGTGGCCGGTCCGGTCCTGTCGGGTCTTCGCTCGCTGCCCTCGGTGGTGTGGGTACCGGCCGTGATCCTGTGGCAGGGCCTGAACGCTCCTGTGCTCTACGCGGTACTGCTGCTCGGCGCGGCCCCGCCCATCGCACAGGGTCTCGCCTCGGCGCCGCCCGGCTACCTGGCGGGCGTCAAGCAGGGCTGGGCCTTCGCCTGGCGCGCGCTGCTGGCGGCCGTGCTGATCGCCTCGGCGTTGCCGCACGCCACCACCGCCGGTACGGCGGTGGTGCTGACGGCCCTGCTCCTCGTGACCGTCGGGATCGCCGTCGACCTGTTGATCCTCACCCCGTTGGAGCGCCGCGTGCGACACGCCCACGAACCCCTCACCAAGAACTGAGCCCCAGGACCCAAGGCCCCCAGGAACCGAGCGACCGATGAGCCACTCCCCCGCCCTCCTCGTGATAGCCCACGGCAGCCGCGACCCGCGCCATGCCGCGACCGTGCACGCCCTGGTGGGCGAGGTGCGGGCGCAGAACCCCGGTGTGCGGGTGGAGACGGCCTTCCTGGACTTCAACGTCCCTTCTGTGCACGGGGTGTTGGATTCTCTCGCGGCGGACGGGGTCCGGGACGTGATCGCGCTCCCCCTCCTGCTCACCCGCGCCTTCCACGCGAAGACGGACATCCCCGCGGTGCTGCGCGAGGCGCCGCGGGGCATGCGGATCCGCCAGGCGGACGTCCTGGGCCCCGACCCGCTCCTGGTCACGGCCCTCGAACGCCGCCTGTACGAGGCGGGGTTGACCCCCGCCGACAAGCCCACGACCGGGGTCGTCCTGGCCTCGGCGGGCTCCTCAGACCCGGAGGCGATCGCAGTGATCGCTGAAATCGCGCGGGAGTGGCGGCACACCGGTTGGTGCGCCGTGCGGCCTGCGTTCGCCTCCGCATCCCTCCCCCGCACGGCCGACGCCGTCCAAGAACTGCGCTCCCTCGGCTGCGACCGCGTGGCGGTCGCCCCCTACGTCCTCGCCCCGGGCCGCCTCCCCGACCGCATCGCGTCGGGCGCGACGAAGGCCGATGTCCTCGCGGACGTACTGGGGGCGGCGCCGGAGGTGGCGCGGGTGCTGATGGATCGTTATGCGGCGGCTTCCGTACGGGAGTTGGTGGCGGTCGGGGCCTGACCGTCAGCTCGGACCCCGGCCGCTGAGGGCCAGCGCCCTCGCGTACACCGGCGCGTCGTCCCCCACGGCGACCGGCGCGGCGAAGCCCTCGTACTGGCGGTAGAGGTCGGCGTTCGCCGCCACCACCTGGAGGAGGAGGGCCGCCGCGCCGTCCGAGACGTGGAATTCCTGGCCGGTGGCCTGCGCCACGTCCCAGCCGTGCAGGACGAGTTCGGCCCACAGCAGGGCGGCGACTTCGGGGGCGGGCTGCCGGGCGAAGCCGAGGTCGATCTCGCCCTCCCAGACGGCCGGTTCCGCCCAGGCGGCGACCGCGCGGTCGAGGTCGGTGGCGTACGTCGTCGCCCAGTTGGCGTCGGCCGTGAGGTCGCGCTCGGTCAGCTCCTCGGGCAACTGGGTGCGCCGCGCCCGGTGTTCCATGCCGTGTGAGGTGTAGACGGCCCAGTGGTTCACGAGCGTCCGCACGTCCCAGTCGCCGCAGCCCGAGGCCGCGTCGAGCCGGCCGGGGCCGACGCCGGACGCGACGCGGACCGCCTCGGCGGCGCCTTCGGTGAGGTACGGGTACACGGTGTCCATGCGGAGTTCGTTCATGCCGGTGACGCTACGGCTACCCGTGGCCGCGTCTCTTGAACAAATGCGACAGATGGGCGGGGGGCTATGGGGCGCTGCGTGCGTTCACCGTCGCCACCAGGTCCGTCACGCTCGTCTCGCCCGCTGAACGTCCCTCGCGCGCCGCCTCGTTCGCGAGTTCCTGGAGGACGTCGTTGACCGGTGTGGGCACGCCGTGCAGGCGGCCGAGGAGAGCGATCTCTCCGTTGAGGTAGTCGGCCTCGATGCTGCCCGCGCCGCGCTGGAGGGACTGCCAGGAGGAGCCGCCGCCGCGCGGGGAGCTGTCGAGGGGCTCGAAGGTGATCTTGTCGGCGCGGGTGGCCTTCTCCTCGTCCGGGCTCGCGTACGCGACACCGGCGGCGTCGAGCACCGCCTCGCCCTCGGCGCGGGCCCGGCGGAACAGGGCGATGCCCTCCTCGCTGGTGAGCACGCCGGAGACCGCCTCGATCGAATTGGCCAGGTTGGCGAGGAGCTTGGCGTACTTCCAGCGCATGACGTCGTCGACGACGGGCGCTTCGAGGAGCCCCTTCTCCAGGTCGGCGGAGATCGCCCGCGCGGTCTCGTCGCTGCCCGACGGGTAGCGGCCGAGGTGCAGCATGCCGGAGAGCGGGACGCCCTGGGCGCGCACGACGCCCGGCTCGACGAACGTGGCGGGCAGCCACACGCACATCCCGTACACGCGCTGGAAGGTGCGCAGGGCGAGCCGCTCGCTCTCCACACCGTTCTGCGCGCAGACGAGCGGGAGGCGGAGCGCCGCCGTGCCGCCGCCCTCGACGGGGCGCGGCCCCCACGCGGCGAGCGCCGCCGCGCTGTCCTGGGTCTTCACGGCGAGAATCAGCACATCGTCGGCGCGCAGCGTGCCGAGCGCCTCCGGGCCGTCCACGACGGGGAGTCGATGGGTGTGCGGGCCGTCCGGCGTCTCGACGCGCAGCCCCTTGGCGCGCAGCGCCTCGTACTGGCTGCCGCGCGCGACGAGCACCACGTCCTCGTGCCCGGCCTGGGCGAGCCGCCCGCCGATGACGCCGCCGACCGCTCCTGCTCCGATGATGATGTAGCGCATGCGCCGACCTTTTCACGGACGCGCTCACTGTGGGGCCGTGAGTTCCACCAGTTTCGTCACGGTGTTCCAGTTGCGACTCGTCGCGATGAGGCCCTTGTTGAGTCCCGGGCGGGCCAACTGGGCGCCCAGCTTCGATACGCCGAGGCCCTGGGGCGCGTAGAGGTAGAGGGCGCGGTCACCGAGGCGGAAGTCCTCGGGGGCGAACGCGGCCGGGTCCACGGAGGCGAAGCGCTCGGCGGTGACGGGCCCGGAGAAGTACGTGACGTGCAGTTGCTTGGCCTCCAGTTCGGCGGCCGGGAACGGGCAGTCGGCCATGACCCCCTTCAGGTAGGCGTGGCCGCGCACCAGGACGTCGACGGTGAAGCCGAACTCTTCGGCGATCGCCTTGGTGATCGCGGTCGCAAGCGCGTCCTCGTCGCCGCCGGCCGGAGCGGTGAAGGCGACGTTGCCGCTCTGGAGGTAGGTGCGTACGTCGGCGAGGCCCAGGCCCTCGATCAGCGGCCGCAGCACGGCCATCGGCACCTTCTTACTGCCGCCCACGTTGATGCCGCGCAGTAGCGCCGCGTATCCCTCGGTCGAGGTCCGCTGTGTCATGCGCACACGATAAGGCGGCCGCCGTTCCCCGTGGGGGTGGGCACGGCGGCCGCCGATCATCGAGCCGAAACGTTTACTCGACGACCTTCAGGAGCTTGTTCGCGGTGCCGTCCGACGCGTTCTTGATGGCGTCGGGGGTGGCCCCGTCGGTGAGCGCCTTGGCGACGTCGGCCGGGGCGGCGTCCTTGTGCCCGGCCAGGTAGACGGCGGCCGCGCCGACGACGTGCGGCGTCGCCATCGACGTACCGGAGATGGTGTTGGTGGCGTCGTCCCCGGTGTTCCAGTCGGACGTGATGTCCGATCCAGGCGCGTAGATGTCGACGACGGAGCCGTAGTTGGAGAAGTCCGACTGCTCGTCGTCCTTGGTCGAGGAGGCGACCGTGATGGCCTCCGGGACCCGGGCGGGGCTGGACTGGGAGGCGTCCGCCGACTCGTTGCCCGCCGCCACCGCGTAGGTGACACCGGAGTCGATGGACTTCTTGACCGCCGCGTCGAGCGCCTCGTCCACGCCGCCGCCGAGCGACATGTTGGCGACGGAGGGGCCCGAGTGGTTCTCGGTCACCCAGTCGATGCCCGCGACGACCTGCTCGGTGGTGCCGGAGCCCTGGTCGTCGAGGACGCGGACGGCGACGATCTTCGCCTTCTTGGCCACGCCGTGCGCCTCACCGGCGATGGTGCCGGCGACGTGCGTGCCGTGCCCGTTGCCGTCGTCGGCGCTGTCGTCGTTGTCGACGGCGTCGAAGCCGTGCGTGGCCCGGCCGCCGAAGTCCTTGTGGCTGATCCGCACGCCGGTGTCGATGACGTACGCGGTCGCGCCCTCGCCCGCGCTGTCCGGGTACGTGTACTTGCTGTCGCCCGCGGTGTCCGCCTGGTCGATGCGGTCCAGGCCCCACGACGGCGGGTTGTCCTGGGTGGCGTCGATGTGGAACTTCTTGTTCTGGACGACCTTCGAAACGGCGCCGTCGGCGGCGAGGCGCTTGGCCTCGGTGTCCGACAGGCCGCTCGCCGAGAAGCCGTTGACCGCCGAGCTGTAGTTCCGCTCGATCGTGCCGCCGTACTCCTTGGCCAGGTCCTTCTTGGCGGAGGCGCCCGCCTTCTGGTCGAGCAGCACGATGTAGCTGCCGGACACGGCGCCCTTGGCGTCCTGCCCGTAGACCTTGCCCTCGGCGGGGGCCGCGGTGGCGGAGAAGCCGCCGAACATGGTGACGCCCACTGCTGTAGCCGCCGTGGCTATGGCCGCGGTGAGCTTCATCGTGCGCGCATGCTGGTTTGTTGCCATGAAGAGGGATCTCCTCAGTGGTGTGGGGGGAAATGCCAGCGCCCCAGGACGAACCTTCGCGAAGGTTGTCAAACTCCGGAAGATGTCCGGGGGTTGAGACGAAACCCTGACCGATTGACGCGGTCAGATCAAGACCTTCATACAGCTGTGACGTCCTCAACAAGGTTTCGTAATAACAAAACGGACTCTTGCGGAGGTTCGGTCAGGGTTCATCCTGCGGCGACTCAACCCCCGATAGATGTAGGGGACTTCGGTCATCCTCCGCGGGGACCCCCGCCCCTCTCACTTCACCGAACAGCACGACGAACCGCCCTTATCCCGCCCATACCTTCGATTTCGGAGGTGACCTGATGGCCAGGAACGGGGAACGGCAGGAGCACCGGGTGCGCGGATTCGCCGCGCGGGCCGGTGGCTGGAGCGCCCGGCACAGGTGGGCGGCGGTGGGGATCTGGGTGCTGTTCGTCGTGGTGGCGATGGGCCTGGGGTCCGTCGCGGGGCGCGTGGACGTGTCGGAGGACGACCAGCTCAAGGGCGAGACGAGCCAGGCCGCCCGCATCATCGAGGACGCGGGCGTGGACGAGCCGGCGGGCGAGACCGTGCTCGTCCAGAGCAGGAACGGCGCGCTGCGGGCCACCGCGCCCGAGTTCAGGGCCGCGGTCGCCGACGTGGTGAAGGCCGTCGAGGGCACCGGCGAGGTGACCGCCGTGCGCTCGCCGTACGCCGCCGACAGCCGGACGATCTCGAAGGACGGCCGCACCGCGCTCGTCCAGTTCGACATGCGGGGCGACCCCGACACCGCGGCCGACCGGGTCGAACCGGTCCAGAAGGCCGTCGCGGGTGTCGCGGACGACCATGACGCGCTGCGGATCGAGGAGATCGGCGCCGCGAGCATGAACAAGACCTTCGACGACGCGTTCGGCGACGACTTCCAGCGCGCCGAGTACTCGGCGGTGCCGGTGGCGCTCGGCATCCTGCTGATCGCGTTCGGCGCGCTCGTCGCGGCGCTGCTGCCGGTGGCGCTCGCCGTCACGGCGATCATGGCGACGATGGGCCTGATGGGGCTCGTCAGCCATCTGCAGCCGATGAGCGAGACCGCCAACTCGGTGATGCTGCTCGTGGGCCTCGCGGTCGGCGTCGACTACTGCCTGTTCTATCTGCGGCGCGAGCGCGAGGAGCGGATGAAGGGGCACGATCCGGGGACCGCGCTGCGCGTCGCGGCGGCCACCAGTGGCCGGGCGATCATCGTCTCCGGGGTCACGGTGTGCGTGGCGATGGCGGGCATGCTGTTCACCGGGCTCGCCGAGTTCCAGGCGATGGGCCTCGCCTCGCTGATGGTGGTGGCGGTCGCGATGGTCGGCTCCGTGACCGTGCTTCCGGCGCTGCTCTCGCTGCTCGGGGAGCGGGTGGAGAAGGGCCGCCTGCCGTTCCTGCACCCGACGAAGCGCCGGGGCGGCGGCGAGAGCGGCAGCCGGTTCTGGAGCCGGGTGCTGACCGTCGTGCTCGCGCGGCCCGCCGTCTCCGTCGCCGTCGCGGTCGGCGCGCTGCTCGCGATCGCCGCGCCCGCGCTCGGCATGAAGACCCAGAACCTCACCCTGGACCAGGAGTTCGGCGACTCGCTGCCGATCGTGGCGACGTACGACCGGGTCAACGCGGCGTTCCCCGGCGGCTCGGACCCGGCCGAGGTGGTCGTGAAGGCCGACGACATCGACGCCGCCGAGGTGCGCGCCGCCCTCGCCGACTTCCGGGCGCGGGCCGTGAGCTCGGGCGCCTCGCGCGGCCCGGTCGAGGTCACCGTGCACCGGGACGAGAACGTGGCGATCGTCGACGTACCGCTCGTCGGCGGATCCGATCAGGACAAGGCCGAGAAGAGCCTGGCGCTGCTGCGCGACGAGGTGCGGCCCGACACCCTGGGCAAGGTCGACGGCGTCGAGGCGCCGGTCACCGGGCAGGTCGCGGGGTCGAAGGACTTCAACGACCAGATCGTCGGTTCCGTCGTCCCGGTCTTCGTGTTCGTCGTCGCGTTCGCGTTCCTGCTGATGCTGCTCTCGTTCCGCTCACTGACGGTCGCGATCACGTCGATCGTGCTCAACCTGCTGTCGGTGGGAGCCGCCTACGGGGTCCTGGTCGCCGTCTTCCAGCACGGCTGGGGCGCGTCCCTGGTCGGCGCGGAGGGCGTGGGCGCCATCATCACGTGGCTGCCGCTGTTCCTGTTCGTGATCCTGTTCGGCCTGTCGATGGACTACCACGTGTTCGTGGTGTCCCGGATCAAGGAGGCGCGTCTTCAGGGGCGTACGAACGAGGCCGCGATCCGGCACGGTGTGGTCACCACGGCGGGCGTGGTGACCAGCGCCGCCGTCATCATGGTCGCCGTGTTCAGCATCTTCGGGACGCTGTCCATGCAGTCCATGAAGCAGATGGGCGTGGGCCTCGCGGCGGCGATCCTGATCGACGCGACCGTCATCCGCGGCGTGCTGCTCCCGGCGGTGATGGCGCTGCTCGGGGAGCGCAACTGGTATCTGCCGAGGTGGCTGCGCCGGATGCCGGACCTGACGCACGACGAGGCGGGCATCGAGCCCGCCCCCGTGCCGCGCGCGGACGGCGATCAGGTGCGCGTCTGACCGACGCGCGCACGGCCGCCCCACGGCCTGTTCACCGTCCGCTTCACGCGACGGTGGACAGGCCCTTCTCGTGCTCCTCGCGCAGGGTGCCCTGCTCCGCGGCCTCCCGCTCGGCGGCGGCCTTCTCGAAGACCTCCAGCGTGCGGCCGAAGTCGCGCGTGGACAGCAGCAGCTTGTAGACGATGGCGAGTTCGAAGACGAGCAGCAGCACACCGGCCGCGACGGTCGCCCCGATCACCTGGTCGAGCAGCGGCCCGACGATGAAGACGGCCATCTGGAACTCGATGCCGCTCACCAGGTGCGTACGGATGCGGTGGCGCAGCAGGAAGGACCGGAAACGCAAGTAGACCGGGAAACGGCTGCGGAACTCCTGGTGCAGGTCGACGACCTTGGGACGCGTCGCCGGCTGCTGCTCGCCGTCCGTCTCCGCGGTCGCCTCGTCGTCCTCGGCGGCGGCTTCCGCGGCGGCCTCGGCGCTCGCCGCCCCGTTCAGGTCCTGCTCGATGTCCGCGGACGGGTTGGCCCGCAGCAGGTCCTCCATGAACGCGACGCGCTCCGCGTTCTGCGCGCGGCGGGCGGCCCGCATGCGGGTCTTGATCTGCTTGCGCATCGTGTGCCGGGTCTTGAAGATCTCCAGCGAGTTGATGTAGCGCAGCCCGTCGAGGAAGACGACGGCCACGGCGAGCCAGATGTAGATCAGGTCGCCGGTGCGCTGGAACTGGCCGCCCATCAGCGCCACGGCGCAGGCCATGACGCGAACGCGGTCAAAGATGTAGTCGAGCCAGGCGCCGAACACGGAGCCCTGCCCGGTCAGCCGGGCGACCTTGCCGTCCATGCAGTCGAGCACGAAGCTCAGGTGGTAGATGAGCGCACCGGCGATCAGCCAGCGCCAGTCCCCCATCGCGAAACAGCCTGCCGCGCCGAGCCCCAGGATCAGCGCTCCCCAGGTGATCTGGTTCGGCGTGATGCGCGTCCAGCGCGCCGTTACCCGTACGAGAGGTGTGGCGATCGGGTCGACGAGCAGCACGGTCCACCACGCGTCGCGCTTCTTCTGGGTGATGCGCCGCACTTCGGGCAACGACGGTATGTCTCGGGGCATGAGGCGCGCCAGCTTTCCTTGTTCAAAAGTAGGTTCACCTCACCGTAAGAATCCGTTCCCAATAAGTTCAAGAACGTACGAACGCAACCTTTACCGGGGGGTATCGGTCGTACATCCCAGGCGAGTCGAATTCGTTATCTCTTACGCACACGCTTTTCACGGAACGGCGGAACCGTTCCGTGAAAAATCGCGTCTACAGCGCCGCCTCGATGAGGTCGGCCGCCTGTCGCGTCCCGCCCTCGGATGCCATGTCCTGCTGGATCCCGGCAAGTCGGCGCGCGACCTCCGGGTCGTCGACCAGCGCGAGGACCGCCTCCCTTAGCGTCTGCGCGGTCGCCTCCTCCATCGGTACGTGCCGGGCGACACCGAGCCCCTGGAGCATGTCGGCGTTGCCGAACTGGTCGACGGCCTGCGGCACGGCGACCATCGGCGTCGCGGTGGCCAGACCCTCCTGACTGCCGCCCGCCCCGGCGTGCGTGATGAAGGCGTCGGCCTTCTTGAGGATCGCCAGCTGCGGCACCCACTGCCGCACCTCTACGTTGCCGGGAACCTCCCCGAGGTCCTCGGCGGTGACATGCCTGCCGACCTGCAGCACGACATGCCAGCCCGGCAGATCGCCGAACGCCTTCACGCACTCCCGGTAGAAATCGGGCTGCTTGGTGAACGACGAGCCGAGCGAGACCAGGAGTACGCGCTCGGCGTCGGCAGGGCGCTCCCAGTCGCCCTGCGCGGACCGGTCGCCCTGACAGGCGCCGACGAAGGTGTTCTTCTTCTCGTCGACCCGGTCGGCATTCGGCTGGAGCGCCTTCGGAATGAGCACGAGGACGCGCTCGTAGCTGCCCCAGAAATCGTCGGCGCTCTTCGGTACGCCGGACTCCTTGAGCCAGGCGTCGAACTTCTCGTAGTAGGCCTTGCCGCGCGGCGTCTTGCGGGGCTCCTCCCACATCGGCTTCGCGACCTCCTCCTCGTACCCCTCCCAGGCGACGAGGTTCGGCGAGAGCGTCACCGCGGGCACGCCCCAGCGGTGGGCGAGGACGCCCGCCGGGTACGAGGTGATGTCGTGGATGACGAGGTCGGGGACGCCGACCCCGCCCTCACCTTCATAGGCCTCGATGAGCTGCGGGAGGACCTGGATCGCCTCGTCCAGGAACGGCTCCACGTTGTCGAGCAGGGTCGTCCCCCACGCCTCCGGGTCGTCGTCGGGGCCGGGGAGCGTGGTGCGGTAGAGGACCAGCTCGGCGCCGGTCTCGGCGATCTTCTCCTCGAACAGGTGCGGGATCGCGTACGTGACGCGGTGCCCACGGGCGACGAGCTCCCGGATCACTTCGAGGCTCGGGTTCACGTGCCCGTGGGCGGCGATGGAGAACATGGCGATGTGGGCACGTTTGCCGTGATTCGGGTTCGTCATGCACCCACCGTAAGCGAGACGAGACGTCTCGTGCAACTAATTAACGGGTGGTGCTTGTGCTCATGGGTCGCCGGTCACTGCTGCCCGGTCGCTGCCGCCGGTCATCGGTTCAGTGCGGCCCACAGCCGCAGCCACTGCTCCGGTGCCGCCTCCCCGACGAGGGCGGCCGGACGGATTCCCGCCTCGCGCAGCGCCGCGTCGACCCGGCGGCGCGGGTGGGCCCGGCCCAGCGAGGCGCGCAGGCTGCCGCCGACACCGGTGAAGCCGAGCGTGACGAGCCGTTCGTACGACGGGTACTCGGCCGGGGCCAGCAGCGGCGCCGCCCTGCGCTCGATACGGAGCACGCCCGCGTCGACCCGCGGGGCCGGGCGGAACGCGCCGCGCGGCACCCGGCCGAGCAGCCGCCACTCGAAGTGCGGCCAGGTCAGGACGGTGCGGCGGGTCCAACTCCCGTAGTCGCCCGTGCGTTTGCGGGCGTACTCGAGCTGGGTGAGCAGCACGGCGCGGGTCAGCGCGTCGGCGCGCAGGCACCAGTCCACGACGTCGGCCGTCCGCGAGAACGGCACGTTCCCGGCGACGGCGAACGCGTCCCGGGGCGGCCGCACCGCGAGAAAGTCCGCGTGCCGTACGCGCACGTGGGCCTGCGCGGCGAACCGCTCGCGCAGCCGGGCGACGAGCCGCCCGTCGATCTCGTACGCGACGAGGTCGGTGGCGCGCCGGGCGAGCGGCGCGGTCAACGCGCCGCCGCCCGCGCCCACTTCGAGGAGCAGCGGGGTGGGTTCCGGTGTCGCCAGCCGTGCGAAACGGCGCGCGGCGGCGCGGTCGGCGAGGAAGTTCTGCGAAAGGGCACGCGAACGCGGCGTGCCGGTGGAGCGGGCGGCCATGGCCTGTGGTCCTTGTCATCCGTGCGGGAAAGGGCGGATGAAGGCGGGCCGACCGGGACCGTGATCAGTCGCGCGCGCTCACGGGCGCGCGGTTCGCTGCGTCGGAACCGGTCAGAGCGCCGGGCCGACGCGCAGCCGAACGGCATGCGCGCAGCCCTGCACCTGGCGGGTCACCGAGACGGCCATCGTGGCTGCGCTGCACATGCCCCACATGCTGGCCGGGCCCCGCGGCCCCGTCCACCGGTTTTCCGCTCACCGGCCGCGATGCGCCCCGGGCCGGGTGCGAGACTGGGCCTCTTACCAGGTGAGACGCGGAAACGCGGGAGGCACAGCATGGACGAGGCACGGGCACGGGACGTGCTGGCGCGAGCGGATGTCGTGGACGGCACCGCCAGGACGGCGGGCGCTGCGGAGCTGCTCGCGCTCGGCGAGAACGCGGTGTTCGGCATCGGTGACCTCGTCGTCAAGATCGGCCGGAGCATCGAGCAGGGCGGCACCGAACTCCTCGACCGCGCCCGCCGCGAGGTCGCCATCTCCTCCTACCTCGCCGCGCACGACGTCCCCGCGGTGCGCGCCGCGAAGGACGAGGCACTGGTGGTGGACGGACACCCGGTGACCGTGTGGCACCGGATCCCGGCGGCCGTCCGCCCGGCCGAGCCGCGCGATCTGGCGGAGCTGCTCAGGCTCGTGCACGCGCTGCCCGCGCCGACCGGTTTCGAGCTGCCGCGCCGTGAACTGCTTGGCGGGGTCGAGCGCTGGCTGCGGCTCGCGGGCGACGCCATCGACCCGGCCGACGCGGACTATCTGCGCGAGCGGCGGGACGGGTTCGCTGCCGCCGCCGCGGCGCTGACCCCGCACCTGCCTGCCGGGCCGATCCACGGCGACGCGCTGCCGCGCAATGTGCACATCGGGCCCGAGGGTCCCGTCCTCGTCGACCTCGAGACGTTCTCCTCCGATCTGCGGGAACACGATCTGGTCGTGATGGCCCTGTCGCGGGACCGGTACGGGCTGCCGGCCGAGGCGTACGACGGGTTCGTGTCGGCGTACGGCTGGGACGTGCGGGAGTGGGACGGGTGCGCGGTGCTGCGCGGGGCGCGGGAGACGGCGTCCTGCGCGTGGGTGTCGCAGCACGCGCCCACCAACCCGAAGGCGCTGGCGGAGTTCCGGCGGCGGGTGGCCTCGCTGCAGGACGGCGACCCGGAGGTGCGCTGGTACCCGTTCTGAACGGGCCCGCCCGGCGCCCGGCGCTACGGAGCGGCCGGTGTGTCGAGCACCCGCATCGGCCACACCGTGTCCACCACCGCGTCCTGATTGCCCTTCCGGCGCAGGAAGTTCTGGAAGTCGGCCGCCGACTCCGCGAACCACTCCACCTGTCTGCGGTGCAGCTCCGCCGCGCCGAGCTGCGCGACCTTCGCGTGCCGCTCGCCTATCGCGCGGGCGAGCAGCGCCGCGGCCAGGGCGTCCGCCGAGGCGTCGTGCGCGGCGTCGAGCGGGACGCCGTACTCGGTGCAGACCGCTTCGAGGTTGCGCTTGCCCCTTCGGTAGCGGTCGACGGTGCGGTCGATCGTGTACGGGTCGACGACCGGCGCCGGCTCGACGCCCCCGAGGCGCTCGCGCAGCGACGGCAGCCCGTGCCGGGCGAGCTCGGCGGAGAGCAGGGTGAGGTCGAACGTCGCGTTGTACGCGACCACCGGGACGCCGGTGCGCCAGTACCCGACCAGTACCTCGGCTATGGCGTCGGCGACCCGGTCGGCCGGCTCGCCCTCGGCGGCCGCCCGCTCGTTCGTGACGCCGTGCACCGCGATGGCCTCTTCGGGGATCGGCACCCCGGGGTCGGCCAGCCATTGCCGGTGACCGAGGACCGCGCCGTCCTTCACCTCTATGACGGCGGCGGTGACGATACGCGCCTCGCGCGGATCGGTCCCGGTCGTCTCCAGGTCGAAGCCGATCATCAGCTCGCGGTGCCAGCCCATGGCAGCCCCCTTCTCGTGGTGCGTTCCCCCGATGACCAACACCTTCGCACGCCCCACTGACAATCCGGCCCGGCCCCCTTCAGGGCCCGGCCGGGGCCGCTACGACACCGGCCGCGCGTCCGCCCAGGCCTGCTCGAATTCGTCGCGGTAGGTCACGAAAAGCCCGTTCTCCCCCGTGTCCGTCGACGCGCTCGCCTTGACGATGCGGCCCCCGCCGCGCAGCACGAGGACCGGTGCCTCCATCCCGCGCGTCCTGCGCAGATACGTCTGGACGACGGCGATGCCGTCCGAGCCGTCGCCGTCGACGAGGTAGGCGTTGAAGCGCGGGGTCTCGTCGAAGACCCGGATCTCGAACGCGCCGGGGTCCTTGAGCCGGGCCCGGACCCGGCGCATGTGCAGGATGTTCATCTCGACGGAGCGGCTCAACTCGCCCCTTTTGAGCCCCAGTTCCCTTTCGCGGCGTTTGACCGCGCTGGAGGCCGGGTTGAGGAAGAGGAGCCGTATGCGGCAGCCCGACTCGGCGAGGCGGACCAGGCGGCGGCCCGAGAAGTTCTGCGCGAGCAGATTGAGGCCTATGCCGACGGCGTCCAGGCGCCGCGCCCCGCCGAAGAGGTCCTCGGCAGGGAACTGGCGCAGCAGCCTGACCCGGTCCGGATGCACGCCCACCACGTCCGCGTACCGGTCGCCGACCAGGTCCTCGACGGCGTCGACGGGCAGCCGGCGGGCCGAGGGGACGTCCGAGCCGGCGCCGAGTATGTCCAGGAGGCGCCCGGAGGCACGCTCGGCCTGGGCGAGGACCGTCTCCGAGAGGGCGCGGTTGCGGGAGACCACGTTGCGCGTGACCTCCAGCTCGTCCAGGGCGAGCTCGACGTCGCGGCGGTCGTCGAAGTACGGCTCGAAGCACGGCCAGTGCTGCACCATCAGCTCGCGCAGCTGCGGCAGGGTCAGGAACGACAGCACGTTGTCGTCGGCCGGGTCGAGGAGATACCCCTTGCGGCGGCTGACCTCGCGCACGGCGACGGCCCGCTGCACCCACTCCTGGCCCGCGGGCCCCGCCGCCGCGACCACCCAGTCCTCGCCGTGCACGGGCGCGTAGACGGGGCGGAGCACGGCGGCGACGACGGCGCGCAGCCGCTGCTCCACCAGGTTCAGCCAGATGTAGGCCCGCCCCGCGCGCTGCGCGCGCGTACGGACCTCGCTCCAGGCGTCGGCGCCCCAGTCCAGTTCCGGTCCGATCTGGGACGCGACGTCCATGGGCCTGGCCAGCGACACCGCTCCGGGCGGGATCTCCGTGGAGGCTGCCTCCTGGCTGTCCTGGCCCTCGTGACCGTCGTCACCAGGGGGCAGCTCCAGCCCTCCCGAGCTCACCCGCTCCGCACCGCCTTCCGCTCCCCCGCGTATGTCGTGCCCGAACTGTGGAGCACGGCCCCCAGCAACGATCAAGGAAGGGTACTCCGGGAGCGGGTGGCGATGCAGCCGGATGCGGCCGCTGGTTTCTCAACTGCCGTTTCGGGGAACCCCGTTCTGCCCCGCCAGGTCGGCCGGAGTGAGCGGATTCATAGCGGTCACGTCCCTGGGGGCCAGTGAGAAGCCCTGCCAGTGCACCGGCATGGGCTGCTGGTCCTCATCACGGGCTATGTGGTGGAACCCGATGTTGACCCAGGTGATCGGGTGCTTGAGCGTCTGGCCGTTCACCCACTTGTTGACGCTCGTGCCGCCGCAGTTCGCGGCCGGGTTGTCGCTCGCGTACTGCTCGCACTTCTTGTACTCGGTGAAGTAGACGTCGTGCTTGGTGAAGGCACGTCCGGGGAAGCGGTTGGAGCGGCCGGGCACGAACTCGTACGACCTGGGGTGGTTGTCCTTGTTCTTGCCCGCGGTGGAGACCACGCGCCACCACCGCATGTCCTTCACGTCGCCCGCGAGTTCCTTGGTGACGGGGGTGCGGGTCGTCTTCGTGGTGGGCGAGCCGTCGCCGTTCGGCGGGGTCACCTTGGAGTCGTACTGCTCGACCTTGGCCTTGGGCGAGCCGTCCAGGCCGAAGTTGAGCCGCCAGAAGACGTTGTGGCTGTGGCTCTCGGCGTAGCCGGTGGCGCCCTTGCCGATGGGCCAGCCCTTGCCGTCGGTGCCGTCGTAGTCGAACGGGGAGAGGCTGCCGGTGGCGCCCACGTTGGACGTGATGGTGCCGTCGGAGGCGAAGCGCCACTCGGTGATGTACTCGTACCAGGACGCCTTGTTGACCGTGTAGACGAGCAGGTCCTTGCCCTGTGCGCTGTAGACCTTGCCGGTGCCGCCGGTCGACGCGTCGTCGTTCAGCCGGTACGCGTGCCCGCGCGCACGCGTGGTGGTGCACAGCCCCTTCACGTTGCCCATGTCGGGGACCTTGACGGTCTTGATGGTGCCGCCGGGGCATTCGTTCGGCTTCAGGTCCTGCAGGGCCTGCCCGAAGTCGGTGCCGGTGACGTCGTCGTACTCGGCCTCCCCGTCGTCGTAGGGGACATGGACCTGCGCGAGCCGTGCGCTGGTCAGGACCTTGATGGGCGCGGCCTCGCCCTTGGGCTGGTAGCTGACGTCGTCGAGGACGAGCCCGGCGAGCGTGTTGTAGTGCCAGCACATGCGCCAGGTGGTGCCGCCGTCGAGGGTCTGCTCGATGCGGTACGCGTCCGAGCAGGCGGGCGCGGCGGCCTGGGGCGCGCGCGGCGCGGCGGCGGTGGCGGCGGGTGCGGTGGTGAAGAGGCCGGCGAGCAGCGCGGTGACCGCGAGGCCCGTGACCGCGAGTGCGGGCCTCTTGCGGGCGCGCGGAACTCTGTTGACGTGCATACGGAAGCGCTCCTTCATGGAGGAGAGGTCGGCGAGGTCCTCAGCCGAGGCGGGAGACGGTGCGGGCGCTCAGGTCGACGACGAGGTCGCGGGTGTCGACCCACGGCCCGTTGACGACCTTGGTGATGACGCGCAGGCAGCGGTGCTCGCCGCACTCCTTGAGGCCGGCGGGCACGTTCGCGACGGTCTTCTTGCGGAACACCATGCCGCTGAGCTGCAGTTGGTCCGGCTTCGTGAGCTGCTTGCCGGTCGCGTCCTTGTAGTCGCCCTTGAGGTCGGCGCCGAGCGGGTCGGCGATCAACAGCTGGGCCGCCTCGGTCAGTTCGTCCTGACTGGGCGGTGGCTGCACGCCCTGGTCGGTCCTGCTGTCCTCGACCTTCCCCGTGTCGAGGTTCACCGTCTTCGTGACGACGGATTCGCTCTTGTAGTCGTAGTACACGACGTCGGCGCGGCGCTGGCCGGCGGCGGCGTCGTCGAGTCCGGGGTCGACCTCCGTCAGGTTCGTCGACAGGTGCTGGGGGCCCCGGTCGCCCTCCACGTCCCGCGCGTCCATCCGCAGCGCGTTGCCCGCCGTCGCCAGCTTCTCGGCGCGCTCCGTCTCGGCGTCCGTGAGCGGATCGCGCCCCACCCCCTTCGCGTCCTCGGCGGGCGCGGGCTCCACGGTGCCCTCAGGGGCCACCGCGTCCTGTTGCGCGGTCCCCGCCCTGGTCATGTCGCTCCCGCCGGAATCCGGCAGGGTCACCCCCACAGCGACGGCGCCGCCCGCGACCGCGAGCGCCACCACCGCCATCAGCTTCCCGAGATGGCGTCTTGCAGTAGTGCGCACATCTTCCCCCAACTCCCCCGGCAGCCCCGGTCGAGGGCGTGCCGGTCCGACATGGTCGTCGTGTTAGAGCCTTCCAACTCCCGTGTGGTTGCCTCACTTTCGGGCAGAGACTGTCCGATGTCGCCCGGACGTCCGGGCAAGAACTGGAAGAGTCGTCAGCATGCAGGTCTGGCCTGGACAGGCGTATCCACTGGGTGCCTCGTACGACGGCGCCGGAACGAACTTCGCGGTCTTCTCGGAGGCCGCCGACCGTATCGAGCTGTGTCTGTTGCACGACGACGGCTCGGAGACCGCGGTGGAGCTGCGGGAGGCCGACGCCTTCGTGCGGCACGCCTATCTGCCGGGGATCATGCCGGGGCAGCGCTACGGGTACCGGGCGCACGGCCCGTACGAGCCCGCCCGCGGCCTGCGCTGCAACTCGGCGAAGCTGCTGCTCGACCCGTACGCGCGCGCCATCAGCGGCCGGATCGACTGGAACGAGTCGGTGTACGGCTACCCGTTCGACGCACCGGACGAGCGCAACGACCTGGACTCGGCGCCGCACACGATGGCGTCGGTGGTGGTCAATCCGTACTTCGACTGGGGCGACGACCGGCTGCCGCGCACGGAGTACCACGAGACGGTGCTCTACGAGGCCCATGTGAAGGGCCTGACCATGCTGCATCCGTCGCTGCCGCAGGAGCTGCGCGGCACGTACGCGGCGCTGGCGCATCCGGCGATCATCGACCACCTCACGGAACTGGGGGTGACGGCACTCGAGTTGATGCCGGTGCACCAGTTCGTCAACGACCAGCGGCTGGTCGAGATGGGCCTCAACAACTACTGGGGCTACAACACGATCGGCTTCTTCGCCCCGCACAACACGTATGCGTCGTGGGGCGACCGGGGCGAGCAGGTCCTGGAGTTCAAGTCCGCGGTGCGGGCGCTGCACCAGGCGGGCATCGAGGTCATCCTGGACGTGGTCTACAACCACACGGCCGAAGGCAACCATCTGGGGCCGACGCTGTCCTTCAAGGGGCTCGACAATCCGTCCTACTACCGGCTGACCGACGATCCGCGCTACTACATGGACACCACGGGGACCGGGAACTCGCTGTTGATGCGGTCCCCGCACGTCCTCCAGATGATCATGGATTCGCTGCGCTACTGGGTCGAGGAGATGCACGTCGACGGGTTCCGCTTCGACCTGGCCGCCACCCTGGCCCGGCAGTTCCACGAGGTGGACCGGCTGTCGTCGTTCTTCGACCTGGTCCAGCAGGACCCGGTGGTGTCCCGCGTGAAGCTGATCGCGGAGCCCTGGGACGTCGGCGAGGGCGGCTACCAGGTGGGCAATTTCCCGCCCCTGTGGACCGAGTGGAACGGCAAGTACCGCGACACCGTACGGGACTTGTGGCGCGGCGAGCCGCGCACGCTCGCCGAGTTTGCGGGCCGGCTGACGGGGTCGTCGGACCTCTACCAGGACGACGGCCGCCGCCCCCTGGCCTCGATAAACTTCGTGACCTGCCACGACGGCTTCACCCTGCGCGACCTGGTGTCGTACAACGACAAGCACAACGACGCCAACGGGGAGGGCAATCGCGACGGCGAGAGCCACAACCGGTCGTGGAACTGCGGCGCCGAGGGCGAGACCGACGACGCGGCGGTGCTCGGCCTGCGGGACCGCCAGATGCGCAACTTCATCGCTACGTTGATGCTGTCGCAGGGCGTCCCGATGCTCAGCCACGGCGACGAGTTCGGGCGCACCCAGGGCGGCAACAACAACGCCTACTGCCAGGACAACGAGGTGGCGTGGGTGCACTGGGCGGACCCCGACGCCGCGCCCGATCCGTTCCTGGAGTTCACGCGCGCGATGGTGCGGCTGCGCGGCGGCCACCCCGTGTTCCGCAGGCGGCGCTTCTTCCACGGCCGCCCCGTCGAGGGCACGCACGACGACCTGTCGGACATCTCGTGGTTCACCCCGGAGGGCGAGGAGATGACGCAGCGGGACTGGGGGGCGGCGCAGGCGCGCGCCCTGTCCGTGTTCCTCAACGGCAACGCGATCTCGGAGCCCGGGCCGCGCGGCGAGCGCATCCAGGACGACTCGTTCCTGCTGCTGTTCAACGCCTCGCCGGAGCCCACGCACTTCGTGGTGCCGGTCGACCACGGGCGGCAGTGGCAGGCCGTCGTCGACACGGCGCTGCCGGAGGGCCTTGCCGCGGGCGAGGGCCCGAAGGTGCAGGCGGGCGACGGCATCACGGTCCAGGACCGGAGCCTCATGGTGCTGCAACGGCCGGCGTAGCCGGGTCGGCGCGCGCCTGGAGGGGCCGTACGCGCAGCGCGACGAGGAAGGCGGCCCCGGCGGCCAGGCTGCCCACAGCGAAGGCGGCAGCGGCCCCGTGGGACTGCGCGAGACGGCCCGCCACGGCGAGCGTGACGGCCTGCCCGCCGACGAACGCGCTCACGGCGGCCGTCATGCCCTCGCCGAGCCGTTCGCGCGGCACGGCCTGTTCGGTGAGCCCGAACCCGGTGATCAGGTTCGGGGCGAACAGGGCGCCGAAGACGGTCACCGCGACGTACAGGACGGCCATGGAGTGCGTGACGAGGAGCGGGAGCGACAGGACGGCGGCGGCCGCGGTGGCGACGCGCCAGCGGGCCCGCAGCGTGAACCGGGCGGGCACCGCCGCCATGGACAGGCCGACGACGGCGCTCATGACGCCCATCGCGGCGTACACGAGGCCCGCCTGGTCGCCGTGGCCCAACTCCTCGGTGAGCGCGGTGATCCCGGCGCCGCAGCCGCCGAGCAGGATGCCCAGGAGGACGAGCCCGGCGCGCACCACGTGGACCTGGCGCGGCAGCCGGGGCCGCTCGCCACGCGCGCGTGGCCGCGTGTCGGCCGGGGCGGGCGGCACCGCCGTGACGGTCGGGTGCAGCGCGAACGCGGCGCCGCAGACCGCAACCAGGAGGGCGGCCGCCCCGAACGCGTAGGCGGGGTGCGCCACCACGGAGGCGATGCCGATGAGGGCGGGGCCGAGGACGAAGCTGAGCTCGTCCATGGTGGACTCCAGGGACAGCACGGCGTTCACCACCCGCTCGTCGCCGCCCTCCCGGCGCACGAGGGCGACACCGCGGGCGCGCGCGAGCGGGCCGATGCCGGGGACGGTGGCGCCCGCGAGGACGCCGAGCACGATCAGCGCCGCCGTGGGCAGGCCCGCGAGGGCGGCCAGTGTGTAGGCGGCGATCGCGAGGCCGTTGAGCAGCGCGAAGGCGAGGACGACGGGCCGCTGGCCGCGCCGGTCCGCGAGCCGCCCCACGAACGGCCCCATGGCCACCTGGCCGAGCGCGAGGGCGCACGCGACGACACCTCCGGTGGCGAGCGAGCCACTGGTCCGCGTCACCAGGAGGACGCTGCCGAACTGGATCACCGCGACCGGCAGCCGCCCGAGGAACGACACGACGGGCAGCGGGCGCCCCGTCGCCGCGAGCACCCTGCGGTACGCGTCGAGCGTGCCACCGGCCTTGTTGGATGTACCAGGCATCGTCCGACGTTAACGAGGCACGCGTGCGTACGCGCATGCGCTGATGACACGAAAGGCGGCGGCGCGGGTACGTAGGTTTGCATGACACCTCACGCCCCGATGCCGCCCGCGACGCCGGTGCCGGTTCCGGTGCCGCCCACGGCGACGTACCGGCTCCAGCTGCAGCCGGACTTCGGTTTCGCCGCCGCGGCGGCCGCGGTCCCGTATCTGGCCTCCCTGGGGGTCTCCCATCTGCATCTGTCGCCGGTCCTGGAGGCGGTCGCGGGGTCGACGCACGGCTACGACGTGGTGGACCACACGCGCGTGCGCGCCGAGCTGGGCGGCGAGGGGGGCCTGCGGGACCTCGCGCGCACGGCGCGCGGGCACGGTCTGGGCCTGGTCGTGGACCTCGTGCCCAACCACATGGCGGCGGCCGTCGCGCACAACCGGCCGCTGCGCGAGGTGCTGCGCGAGGGCCCCTCGTCCACGTACGCGCGCTGGTTCGACATCGACTGGCAGGCGCAGGGCGGCCGGGTCCTGCTGCCGGTCCTGGGCGGCCCCGTCGGCGAGGAACTGCCGCACATGACGGTGGACGGCGATGTCCTGCGCTACTACGAGCACGCGTTCCCGCTGCGCGCGGGCACCGCCTCCCTGCCGCCGGCCGAGCTGCTCGACGCCCAGTGGTACCGCCTCGCCTGGTGGCGCCTGGCCCGCACGGAACTCAACTACCGGCGCTTCTTCACGATCTCCGACCTGATCGCGGTGCGGGTGGAGGACCCGGAGGTCTTCGAGGCCACCCACGCGAAGATCCTGCAGTTGTTGCGCGAGGGCGTCGTCGACGGGCTGCGGATCGACCACCCCGACGGACTCGCCGACCCCGGCGGCTACCTGGAGCGGCTGAGCGCGGCGACGGGCGGCCGGTGGACCGTCGTGGAGAAGATCCTTGAGGACGGGGAGCGGCTGCCCGCCGGGTGGCCGGTGGCCGGCACCACCGGGTACGACGCGCTGCGGCACATCGATGGGCTGTTCACCGATCCGGCGGGGGCCGATCAACTCCTCGGAGTCTTCCGGCGGTTCACGGGGGCGGCGGCGGACCGGGGCGGCCAGTGGGGTGCGACGGTGCGGCGCGCCGCACACCATGTGGTGACGCACGAACTGGCCGCCGAGGTGGACCGGCTGACGCGGGAGGCCGCCGCGCTGTGCGCCGAGGATGTGGAGCTGCGCGACATCGCCCCGTGGGCGCTGCGTACGGCGCTGTGCGAGCTTCTCGTGCGGGTTCCGGTCTACCGGCCCTACGCGACCGGCGGCGCGCCCCCGGAGACGATCCTGACGGCTTCCGCGGCCCGCGAGGCGAAGGCCGTGTTCGCGGTGCCCGAGGAGGCCCGCGCGGTCGATGTCGTACGGGAGTTGGCGCTGGGTCAGCTCGGCGCGAGCCCCGCCCATGCGGCGTTTCGCGACCGGTTCGCGCAGACCTCGTCCGCGCTGCGCGCCAAGTCGGTGGAGGACACCGCGTTCTACCGCTTCACGCCGCTCCTCTCGGCCCTGGAGGTCGGCGGCGCGCCCGGCGACCCCGCGGTGTCCGTGGCGGGCTTCCACGCGTACTGCGCGCGCGTGCAGCGCGACTGGCCGGACACCTCGACGGCCCTGTCGACGCACGACACCAAACGCAGCGCCGACGTGCGGGCCGGGATCTCGGTCCTCTCGCAGTGCCCGGACCGCTGGGAGGCGCTCCTCTCGGACGTCACCGGACGGACCGCTCGCGGCGGCGGTGCGAGCGCGCCCGATCCGCAGCTGGCGTGGGCCGCCTGGCAGACCGCGGCCGGGCTCGGCCCCGCCGACCCGACCAGGCTGCGGACCGCGATGCTCAAGCACGCGCGCGAGGCGGGCCTGTTCACCACCTGGACCGAACAGGACCCGGACTACGAGCGCGCGGTGGAGGACTTCGTGGCCTCAGGACCGGGCGGTCCGCCCGGCAACGAAGTGCTGCGCTTCATGGACGGCCTCGCACCCCATGTCCGGGCGAACGTCCTGGGTGCGGCCCTTGTCCACCTGACGATGCCGGGCGTCCCCGACCTCTACCAGGGCACGGAGCACGAGTACCGCGCTCTGGTGGACCCGGACAACCGGGCGCCCGCCCGGCTCGGCGCGAAGGAGCACGGCGCCAAGGCCGAACTCACCAGGTGTGCGCTGCGCCTGCGCCGCGCGCGCCCCGAGTGGTTCGGCGACACGGCCACGTACGAACCGCTCACCGCCGAGGGCCCCGCCGAAGCGCACTGTGTCGCTTTCGCCCGCTCCGCGCGCGTGGTGGTGGCGGCGACCCGGCTCTCCTTGCGGCTCGCCGACGCCGGCGGGTGGCGCTCGACACGGCTCGCGCTCCCCGAGGGCGAGTGGGTCGACCTGCTCGCCCCTGAAGCGCGGTACAGCGGCCACGCACGCGTGGCGACACTCTTCGAACGGCTGCCCATGGCGCTCCTCGTCCGCACCGACCAGGCCGACGGCGAAGAGGGCGCGGACAACGGCGAGGCTCTCCGAGCGCTCATCGCAGACGTACGTGCAGAGCCGTGGGAGAGCGAGTGAGCAGACCCTCGTAGGCGGGCCTGAAGCCCGGTGCCCAGGTCATCGACGGCAGCGCCGTCAGCAGGGCGCGCAGGCCCGCCTCGGCGGTGAGCCGGGCGAGCTGGACACCCGGGCAGCGGTGCCGCCCGGTGCCGTGGGCCAGCTGTCCGGGGGCCTCTCGGAACAGGTCGTAGCGGTCGGGGTCGGGGAACCGTGACGCGTCCCTGCCCGCCGCTCCCACCAGGCACGCGACGGTGGCGCCCGCCGGTATCGTGCCGCCGCTCACCGGGACCGGCACGAGGGCCCGGCGCAGGACGACGTGCGCGGCGGGGTCGCGGCGCAGCGACTCGGCCCAGGCGGCGCCGGCGAGTTCGGGGCGGGCCCGCACCAGCGCCAACTGCTCGGGGTGGTCGAGGAGGTTGGCGAGGAGCGCGGCGAGGGCCCGGTCGGTGGCGTCCCCGCCCGCGCCGAGGAGTGTCGCCGCGAGCCCGCAGACCGTGTCGTCGGACAGCGGCCGCCCGCCGTCCCGCGCGGCGCACAGGGCGCCCAGGAGGTCGTCCGTCGGGTGCGCGCGGCGGCGGGCGATCTGCGGCCGCAGGAAGGCGTCCAGGGCCGCCGGGGCGCCGCCCAGGTGGGTGAGCCCCTCCCGGCACAGCGCGGCGACGTGGGCGGTGCCCTGGTAGGGCAGGCCCAGCGCGCGGACGGCGGCCACGGCGGGCAGCCAGTGGCAGAACTCCTCGACCAGGTCCGCCTCGTGGCGCCCGGCGAGGCGGCGCGCGAGCACGTAGGCCGTGCGCTCGACGCTCGCCTTCAAGGTGGCCAGCGCGCGTCCCTGGAGGGCGGGGGCGAGCAGCGCGCGCTGGGCGGCGTGCGTGTCCGCTTCCAGGTGGGCGAAGGTGCGGCCGGGCGGCGGTGCGACGAGCCGGGGGTCGGCGAGCGCCGCGCGCACGTCCGCGTACCGGCTGAGGAGCCACGCGCCGAACGGTTCGTCGAGGTGCAGCGGGTGGGCGGACCGCAGGGTCCTGTACAGCGGGAACGGATCCTGGACGGTCCCCGGCGCCGCGAGGCTCGGCAGCGGCGTCGCGGCGCCCGCGCGCGGGTAATAGCCCGATGCGTCGGGATACGAGACCGGTCCGGAAGGGCACAGCACCGCGGGACTCCACTCTGCACCGGGGCGCGCACCGGTCGCTGCGCGCGACTCCTCCCAGCGCACCACCGAGGCCTTCGTCACGCAGCCTCCGTTCCACCGTACGAGTGACAGTGGTGACCCAGGGTGACGTGCGGGTCTGACCTGCGCGGGGTCCCCGGTGGCGTGAACTCTCCCCTGCCGAGCGGCCCGGGGCCGCTGGACAGGCCTCCTTGACACACGGAGCGGAGCATGGGGTACTGCGGATTGCTGACGCCGGGAGCACCAACGGGGGTGAGTCACCTGACGGAGCAGCGGTACCCCACCTCGGCCGAGTTGGTCCAGTCAGCGCGGGAGCTGGCGTCTCACCGACCTGACCTGTGTCGCCTGCGCCAGGTCGGAACGTCGCGCGGGGGACGCCCCCTGCATCTGCTCTCCGTCGGGCACGACCGGCGCGCCGTCCTGATCGTCGCGGGGGCGCACGCCAACGAACCAACGGGCGGCCCCACGGCTCTGCACCTGGCCGAAAAGGCGCTCTTCGACCGGGAGTTGCGGACCGACCGGTCGTGGCACTTCCTGCTGTGCGCGGACCCGGACGGCGCGGCCCTGCACAACGCTCCCGAGCCGCACTCGCTGCTCGACTACCACCGGGGCTTCTTCCGGCCCACGGGCGCGGAGCAGCCCGAGTGGTCGCCGTCCGTACTGCCCCCGGACCGGCTCCCTCCGGAGACGCGGACGCTGGTCGGCGTGATCGACGAGGTGCGGCCCTACCTCCAGGTGTCCCTGCACGGCACCGAACTGGGCGGCAGCTGGGTGCAGTTGACACGCGACATACCGGGGCTCGCCGAGCCGTTCGCCAAGTCGGCCGCCGAGCTGCACATACCGGTGGAGACCGGGGCTTCGGACGCGGCGGGCTGGCCGACGTCGGGGCGCGGCGTCCATGTGATGCCGGACATGGACGCGCAGGCCGCGTTCCCGAGCCTGCCCGACGACGCCCGGCTGTCGACGTGGCACCACGCGCACCGCTACGGCGGCTCCACGGCGATCGTGGAGGTCCCGATGTGGGCCAGCGACCTGGTGGACGACCCGGCCCCGCATCCCGCGCCCGAGCGGGCGCTGCGGCGCCTGTCGGCCCGGCTCAGCCGAGACACCCGGCTCGTGGAGGAGATCCTCACGGAGGCGATGCCCCGGCTCCCGGACACCGAAGGTCCGCTGCTCGGCGCGGCCTGCTGGGCCCTGGGCCTGGTGCCGGGGCTCGCGGACGACTGGGTCCAACCGCCGCCGCCCGGCGCCACGATGGCGTACGTCGGCAGCATCGACGCGTTCGCGCGGCGGCTTCCGCTGCGGGCCGCGGCGATGCTGCTGCGGGTCCTGGAGGAGGCCGGGGATCTGGCGGCGCCCCGGCTCGACTCCCTCGTCACGCGGTGGTGCGAGGCGTACGCCGAGCGGTTCGGTGCGCGGTGGGTGCCGGTGGCCCACCAGATCGAGCATCAGGCGCGGACGACGGTGGCGGCGGTGCGGCACGCGCGCGGGTGAGCACGCACGGCCGGATCGGCGGTCGCGTCGGCGGCCGGATCGGCAGTCGGGGCGGCGGCCGGCTCAGTCGTCGGACAACCGGAACGACATGCGCCCGAAGGCGACCTGATCGCCGTCCCTGACGACCGCCGCGCCGATCACCCTGCGCCCGTTCACCGACGTGCCGTTGGTGGAGCCGAGGTCGCGCAGCACCCACATGCCGGCCTGCCGGCTCAGCTCGGCGTGCACCCGCGAGACCGTGTCGTGGCTCAGCCGCAGCCCGTTGACCGGGTCGCGGCCGATGCGCAGCGGGTACGGGGAATCGGCCGGCGGCAGGAGCAGCTTCGGGAGCCGCTCCACGGTCCACGCCCTGCGCAGCCGCACCGTGAACCCGGAGACCGCTCCCACGGTGCCGAACACCGCCCGCGACCAGCGGTTCTCCTGATGCAGGTCGGCGGTGAGCCGGTCGAGGTCCTCGGTCCTGCGGGCGGCGAACACCAGCTCCATGCGGCGCACGAACGTGTCGTGCGAGAGCCGGCCGAGGGCGACGCCGTCCCTGAGCACCTTCAGGGCACGGTCCCGCTCGGCGTCGGAGAGCCGAGCCGGGAACGTGTGGTGTTCAAAAGAGGACGTCACACAGGGAATTGTCGGGCAGCGGAGGCCGAAGTGTCCAGAAAACCGCGAGCGTGGGCCCGCGCGGGCGAAACTTCGTGTGACGCGGGCCCCAGCGAGGCAAAACCGCCCCGCGTGGATCACAACTGACGCACCATGGGAACCAGCCGTCACTGTCGGCAGGCATCCGGTCACGAGGGGGAACGGTCCGTGCAGTTCGAGGTGTGGGCACCACAGGCCGAGCGGGTAACGCTCCACATACGGGGCGCCGAGGACGAACAGGGCACCACGCGCGCGTTGTCGCGCGACCCGTACCGCGGGGACGGGTGGTGGTCCGGCGAGGCCGACGCCGTGGACGGCACGCGGTACGGCTTCGCGGTCGACGACGGGCCCGTGCTGCCGGACCCGCGCTCGCGGCGGCAGCCCGGGGGTCCTGACGGCCTGAGCGCCGTCGTCGACCACCGGCGCCACACGTGGCACGGCGACTGGTCCGGGCGCGGGCTGACCGGGGCGGTCCTGTACGAGCTCCATGTGGGCACGTACACGCGGGAGGGCACGCTGGACGCCGCCGCGGGGCGGCTCGGGCATCTCGCCGATCTGGGCGTCACGCACGTGGAGTTGATGCCGCTGAGCCCGATGCCGGGGCGGCACGGCTGGGGCTACGACGGCGTCGGCCCGTGGGCCGTGCACGAGCCGTACGGCGGGCCCGAGGCGCTGAAGCGCTTCGTCGACAGCGCGCACGAGCACGGCCTCGGTGTCGTGCTCGACGTGGTGCACAACCACCTGGGCCCTTCCGGCAATCATCTGCCCGCGTTCGGCCCGTACTTCACCGACACCCACCACACGCCGTGGGGCAGCGCGATGAACCTGGACGCGCCCGGCTCCGACGAGGTCCGCGCGTACCTGATCGGCAGCGCGCTCGCCTGGCTGCGCGACTACCGGATCGACGGGCTGCGGCTCGACGCGATCCATGAGCTCCACGACCGGCGCGCCCTGACGTTCCTGGAGGAGCTCTCGGCGGCCGTGGACGCGCTCGCAGAGGACCTCGGCAGGCCGCTGTTCCTGGTCGGCGAGTCCGACCTGGGCGACCCGCGCGTCATCACCCCGCGCGCGGAGGGCGGGCTCGGGCTGCACGCGCAGTGGAACGACGACGTGCACCACGCCGTGCACGCGGCCGTCACCGGCGAACGGCGGGGCTACTACGGGGACTTCGCCCGGCAGCCGATGGCCGCGCTCGCCAAGACGCTCACCCACGGCTTCTTCCACGACGGCACGTACTCGACGTTCCGCGGCCGCCACCACGGCCGCCCGCTGGACCGTGCCGCCGTCCCCGCGCACCGGCTGCTCGCCTACACGCAGACCCACGACCAGGTCGGCAACCGGGCGCAGGGCGAGCGCCTCAGCGCGCTCGCCGGGCCCGGGCTGCTGGCGTGCGCGGCGACACTCGTGCTCACCGGCCCGTTCACTCCGATGCTGTTCATGGGCGAGGAGTGGGCCGCGAGCACGCCCTGGCAGTACTTCACCGACCACACGGACCCCGCGCTCGCCGACGCCGTGCGCAAGGGCAGGCGGCGGGAGTTCGCGGCGCACGGCTGGGCCGAGGAGGACGTCCCTGACCCGCAGGACGCCGCCACCCGTGAGCGCTCCTGCCTGAACTGGGTCGAGCGCGAAACGGGCCACCACGCGCGCGTGCTCGCCTGGTACCGCGAGCTCATCGCCCTGCGCCGCGCCCGCCCCGACCTCCAGGACCCCGACCTGGCCGCGGTCAAGGTCGCCTACGACGAGCGGGCCCGCTGGATCGCCTACCGCCGCGGTGACCTCCGGGTGGCGGTGAACCTGTCGGACGTGCCGGTGTCGATTCCGCTGGGGCGGCCGGTGGCGCGGCTGCTCGCCGCGTGGGAGCCGGTGGAACTGCCGGGCAGGGACGGGGTGCTGACGGTCCCGGCGGAGTCCTGCGTGATCGCCGTGGCACCGTAGCGGCAGGCGGGGGCAGGAGGCGGTTCAGCTCTCCGACACCAGCTCCAGCAGGATCGCCTCCCACGCCCGCTCCAGCTGCACCCGCAGCAGGCCCACGGGGCTGTCGTCGGACCCGTACAGCCGGTCCCCGAGCCGTACGAGGACATCGCAGCGGGCCAGCCACAGCCCCCGCAGGCACGAGCGCGGCCCGTACCCCGCGAGGGTCGCGGAGCGGACCGCGGCCCGCGCGCCCACGGCGATCGTGAGCCCGGCGATGTCCTCGGCCGCGTCGCCGATGGCCGCGTCGGCCCAGTCGAGGACGCCGCG
The DNA here is from genome assembly GCF_042730865.1 of Streptomyces sp. NPDC059897. Taxonomy (NCBI): domain Bacteria; kingdom Bacillati; phylum Actinomycetota; class Actinomycetes; order Kitasatosporales; family Streptomycetaceae; genus Streptomyces; species Streptomyces sp. NPDC059897. Next base: position 35,872 of record NZ_JBHWKQ010000021.1, read on the forward strand.
CACCCGGCCGTCCGCCGACACCGTCAGATGCTCGCCCTTGAGGTCGTGATGGACGAGCACGGTGTCGGGCTGCGGAACGAGCTGCGCGACGGCCCGCGCGGCGAGCTGTTCAAGCCGCTCGGCCTCGAACTCGCCGTCCGCGTCGAGCTTCAGCGCTGCGGCGCCCGCCTCGCGGCGCAGGCTCTCCAGGGAGCGCGGCGCCACCTTCGGCACACCCAGCGGCCCGGTCCGCGCGACCGGCACCGCCCGCAGCCCCGCGAGCAGCCCGGCAAGATCCTCCTCGCCCGCCGCGGTGACGTCCCTGACCTCGGCGGACTCCCCGGGCAGCCGCTTGTCGAGCGTGCAGGCGAGGCCGGGCGCCCACTCCCCCACCGCGACGGAGGCGGGCACCGCGACCGGGACGTGGGGGCGTACGAGATCGCGCAGGCGCACCTCGCGCCGCAGCCGCGCGGACATCGCCCCGTCGGTGGCCAGGCGCAGCACATGTGTCTTGCCCACCCACCACGTGGAGTGCTCGCCGCCCTCGGTGACGGGGCGTGCCTCGGGTGCGCCGCCGTCCGGAAGCATCGCCTCCAGAACGCGGCGCACGGCGTCGGCAGTGGGCTGCCGCGGCGTCGACGGCATGGCCGCTCAGCCCACGATCGCCAGCTCGCGCGCCGTCGCGTTGAGGCGCCGGCCGCCGTCCTCGGTGACGGTCACGATGTCCTCGACGCGGACGCCGAACCGGCCGGGCAGGTAGATGCCGGGTTCGACGGAGAAGCACATGCCCGGCACCAGCTCCTGCTCCTCGCCCTCGATCATGTAGGGCGGTTCGTGGGTGGTGACGCCGATGCCGTGCCCGGTGCGGTGGATGAAGTACTCGCCGTACCCGGCGTCCGTGATGACCTTGCGGGCGACCCGGTCGACGTCCTGGCAGGCGATCCCGGGCCGCACCGCGTCGCAGGCCGCGGTCTGCGCCTCCCGGACGATGTCGTGCACCTCGCGCTCCTCGGTGGTCGGCTCGCCGACGTGCACGGTGCGGGTGGTGTCGGAGCCGTAGCCGTGCTTGAGGCCTCCGAAGTCGAGCACCACCATGTCGCCGTCCTGGATGACGCGGTCGCTCGCCTCGTGGTGCGGATTGGCGCCGTTCGGGCCGGAGCCGACGACGGTGAAGTCGACCTGCGAGTGCCCGAACCGCTTCAGCAGGTCGGACAGTTCGCGGGCGATGTCGTTCTCCTCGCGGCCCGCGAAGGCGACCTTCTTGATCTCCTCGTACGTGGCGTCCGCGGCGGCGCCCGCGGCGGCGAGGCGCTCCAGCTCGGCGGCGTCCTTCACGCCGCGCAGCATCGGCAGGGCCTCGGTGAGTGATACGTATGACGTCTCCGGGAGCGTCTTCTGCAGGCCGAGCAGGTGCATCGCCCACGCGTTGTCGCTGACCCCGAAGCGGCCCGCGACGTCGAGCAGCGGGGCCGTGACGTCGTACGGGTCCTTTCCGTCGGTCCAGTCGCGCAGCGTCATCGCGTCGGCTCCCGCGGCCTTCGCGGCGTCGGGCGCCTCGAGGGTCGGCACGACGAGCGTGGGCTGCTGGCCGGCCGCGAGGACGAGGAGGGTGAGCCGCTCGGTGTCGGCCGGCACGTGGTAGCCGGTGAGCCATACGAGGTCGGGGCCCGGCGCGACCAGTACCCCGGCGAGCCCCGCGTCGGCGGCGGACTGCGCGGCACGGTCCATGCGGGCCTTGTAGTCGGCGGCGGTGAAGGGCGCGGGTGTACCGGTCGTCATGTCCTGACCTTTCGTACGGGTGGGCGCGGGCGTCGTACGGGCAGCCATCCTGCCCGGCGGCGCGGGGCGGCGCGAGACCGACCTCTGCCCATGATTTCAGGCGGCCGGGGCCGGGCGCGCGCCGAACGCGGACGTCATGTGACCACGCCCGGTGTGACCGCCAGCTTCTGCAGCTCCCCGTTCGCGTGCCGGACGGTGACCACGACCTGCCGGCCGGGCCGGGCGTCCGCCACGTCGGCCACGTGCGCCGCCAGGTCGAGCGCGGAGCCGACGCGCCGCGCGCCAAGGCCCACCAGTACGTCGCCGCGGACGAGGCCGCCCGTGTAGCCGGGGCCCGGGATGTGCACGGCGACGACGAGCGCCCCGGACGCCCTGGGAGCGTCGACGACCTCCACGCCGAGCCCGCCGCGCGCCAGGGGTGCCTGGGGCGGCGCGGGCGCCTTGGTGGGGCCCGGCGTCGGGGCCGGGCTGCTCGGCGGCGGGGCGGCGGGCCGCGCCTCGGGCGGGGCCTGCCGCTTCAGTTCGGCGAGCTTGCTCATGCCGATGACGGTGGCTCCCACGGTGCCGAGGCCGATGCCCGCGAGGACCAGCACCACCGCGCACAGCAGCCCGCACAGCACGCTGCACAGGCGCCTGCCGCGCCGCCGGGCGGCAGGCGGCCCGCCGGGTCCCGGCGCGGGCGCGGGGCCTCCCTGCGGGTCGGTGGACGGCTCCGGCCGCGACGTCGCGGCCCGGCCCCCGGAGCCCGGCATCGACTTGGGCCGCAACGCAGTCTGTTCCATGGGGTCGTCCGCCTCCGGTCCCTGGCCCACTCGGCCACGGCCAGAGCCCTACCCTCCGCGTACGCCCACGACGATCCACGAACGAGTGAGAGTGCCGGGCCGGCTCGAACGCCGGCGCCCGGCACCCCGTGCGACTCCCCGCCGTCGGCAGGTCAGCCGGTGTGGCCACCATGGTCGCCATGGCCGCCGCCGTGCCCCGCCCCGTGGTCGAACTTCAGGGCTTCCTTCGGCAGCACCACGAAGGGCCGCATCATGCCCATGTCCTCGTGCTCCAGGAGGTGGCAGTGGTACATGAACCGGCCGTACGCCCCGTCGAACTTGCCGATGACCCGCAGCATCTGGCCGGGCAGGGCGCGGAACACGTCCTTGTGCCCCTGCTCGTTGGGCGGCAGCGGCACCACCCGCGTCGGGTCGAAGGCGACCGGCTTGACCGTGCCGCCCACCTCGGCGTCGAACCCGGACGCGTCGTACACGTCCCGGCCGAGGATCTGGAAGTCGGCGAGGTGAATGTGCATCGGGTGCACGACCGGCGGGTTCACCGCGAGGTTGAGGAAGCTCCACTGCTCGTGGGTGCCCTCGCCGATGGTGAAGCCGAGCCCGTCGTTGAAGGTCCGGGCGGTGCGCCGGTACGTCTTCAGCGCGCCCTTGTCGTCGACGAGCTGGATGACGCCGTCGCTCGGCACCTGGATGTCCTCGGAGTCGTCCGTGACCTCCACCATCTCCCACATCTCCGGGTGTCCGCCGCCGCCCTTGGTCGCGGGCGGTGTCAGGACGATCAGCCGGTGCCCGTGCTCGATGTCGTGCGTGAGCCTGCGGAAGGACCCCGACAGCACCTCGGGCAGCACGAACGGCTCCGGGTCGCCGCACTCCCCCACCCGGAACTCCATGACGTGCGGGTAGCGCACGTCACCGGCCACGTCGGGCTCACCCGGCGCCGCATTACGTCCCTTGTCGACCAGGCGCACCCGCTTGCCCGCGAGGGAGGCGAAGTCGATGAGCAGGTCCATGCGCTCGGCGGGCGCGACGGGCAGCGTCGGCAGCGCGGCGTCGAAGTCGAGCGGGACGGGCCGCGGCAGCAGTCCGCCGTCGCTGCCGATCTGGTGCACGACGCCGGGCACCGGGTCGCCGTCCTCGTCGATCAGCACCAGGTTGTAGATCCGCGCGTTCGACGCGTTCACCAGGCGGAAGCGGTACCAGCCCGCGTCCACCTGCGCGAAGGGCCAGATCCGCCCGTTCACCGTCGTGTACGGGCCGCTGAACGGGATGCTGACGGGCTTTCCGGTCTCCTCGTTCGCCGGGTCGACGATCACGGTCTTGTGCAGCAGCCTGCCGTTCAGCCTGCCGTCCTCGTCCGTGTCCAGGTTCCGGTCGGCGAGGAGCAGCGGGATCTCCCGCTCCCCGGAGGGGAGCCCGAGGGCGTCCTCCTCGTCGTCCCTGACCAGGTACGTGCCGTAGAGGCCCGCGTACACGTTCCACCTGGTGATGTTCATGGCGTGGTCGTGGTACCACCACTGCACCGCCTGGTGGTCGTTCGGATACTCGGAGAGCTGGGCGTCGCCGAAGCCCACCGCGTTGTCCGCCCAGCCGTCGTTCCCGCCGCCCGTCTGCGCGCCGTGCAGATGTGTCACGGTCCAGGCGGGCAGCGCCGCCACGTCCGGGTTCGCCGCGACGCCGCCGCGGCCGGGCAGCGTGGTCGGCGGGGGCGGCGGGTCCTGCCCCGGCTCGGTCTGCGGAGTGGGCACCTCCACCGACGTCACCGGGTACTCGCTGCCCTTCGGAATGCGGTTCGTCCAGGCGATGCGGACACGCTCGCCGCGCCGCACCTCGATCGTCGGGCCCGGCACCGACCCCTCGTAGCCCCACATCAGTGTCGGCGGGAGCTGCGGGTGCAGCCGCTGCCACGTGGGCCGCAGCGCGATCTCCGTTTCCTGCCGGACGTCACCGGTCTCGGGCCGCAGCACCGGCGGCACCGTCAACGGCGCCACGTACGGCGCCAGTTCCCCCACGGCGGCCGCGGCGATCTCGCTCGCGGCCTCCTCGACTCCGGTGATTTTGTCCGTGATGCGCTCGAAGATTTCGGTCATGAAAAGAACACCCCCGTGTGTTCTTGCAAAGTCCCCGTTGCACGGCCGCCAACAGCGGTCCTGTCGCGGCCGTGAACGGCCGTCTCACCTCACAAGACGGCTGCCGCCCCAGCGAAGTTCCCCGAATCGCCCAATCCGGACGTGCAGTTGTTGAAACCAATCGGAACCGGAGGCGCCGGAACGCGGCCGGGGACGAAGCCGTGGGCGCGGCTCGCGAGCCAGTCGGCGCGATAGCGGTCGACGTTCGCGTGCCAGTTGAGGATGCCCGCCGTCCAGTTCCGCAGGTCCTCCACATAGCCGTCGAGGGCGGCGCGCGCGTCCCGGCCGAGGCCGAAGTCCTCGTAGAGTGCGGGGAGTTCGTGTTCGACGATGTGCTCGAACTGCCGCATGCGCTGCGTCATCAGGTCGTTCACGATGCCGACGGCCGTCGGGTAGTCCGCACCGAAGAAGTTCTGCACGACCAGGACCGCGTTGTGGATCTCGCCCTCGTACTCGATCTCCTTCTGGTACGAGAACACGTCGTTGAGCAGGCACGCGTAGTCGATGGCCGAGTTCTCCAGGGCGCGCACCGGGCCCGTGCGGTAGATCTCGGGCGGCACGGCGGGCCCGTGGCCCATCCGGCACAGGCTCAGGGTGAGGTCGGAGCCGAAGGTGGCGCGGCGCATCTCCAGGTAGTCGACGGGGTCGGGGACGCGGTTCTGGAGCTGATTGGCGACCTCCCACACCCAGCTCTCCGTCATCACCTCGACGGAGTCCTTCAAGGTGCGCCGCTGCTGCGGGGTCATCTGCGCCGTGGTGCGCCGCCACAGGTCGGCGAGGCCGCGCTCCATGGCGTTGGCGGGCGGCGGGATCACCTCGCCGTTCACGGGCATGCAGTCGGAGAGCCGCGCGGTGCACGCCCTGGCGGCGGCCGGGTCGCGGCGGTGCCCGAAGATCAGCGGGTAGTAGTCGTCCCCGTAGGTGCCCCAGGCGAGCCACTGGGAGCTGAGGTCGAGTGCCTCCGCGGAGCCGTCCGGGTCGAGGCCCGCCGCGCACAACGGCAGGTCGTAGGCGCGGAGTTTGTCCTCGTCCCAGACGCCCTCGCCGAGGATGCCCATGCGGTGCGTCCACGGCAGCAGCCGCGCGCGGGCCCCGTCGAGCTCCGGGTTGAGGCTCAGGGCGAACGGCATGTGGATGTCGGGTACCAGGGAGGGTCCGACCTTCTGGAACGGCACGTGCGTGTACGCGCGCAGGCGCTCGGCGCCGACGTCGGCGAGCAGCGCCCGTACGTCCGTGGCGCCGGTCCCGAGCCCGCTCGGGCCGCCCAGGGGCGACTCGGAGCGCACGGCGGCCTCCTTGTTCATGTAGCGGCTCGAGCGCATGTGCCACTCATGGCCGCCGGACTGCCAGTCCTGCAGCCCGCGCGCGTACGCGGCGACCGCGGCGATCCCGTCCGGGGTGAGCCCCTTCTCCACGGAGAGGGCGGGCACCTCGGTCAGCGCGGTGTGCTCGAACTGGTGCAGCCGGGAGGTCAGTACGTCGTTGACGGCCTCCGCGGCCTCCTGCGTCGTGCAGCCGAAGAAGGTCTCGAGGACCAGGACGCCGTTGCTCAGCTCGCCCTCGTCCATGACCTCCCGTTCGTAGGAGAAGAGGTCGTTGCGCAGGTGCACCGCGTCGGCGAACGTCTCCATGAGGACGCGCAGCGGCCTCGACTCGGCGACGCAGGACGGGACTTCGGCGGTCGCGTATTCGACGAGCCCCGCCGACCAGGGGGCGCCGCCCACCTTGCGGCGCATCTCGATGTACTCGACGGGGTTGGCGATCCGCCCTTCGTTGATGTTGGACAGCTCCCACATCGACTCGTTCAGCAGGTGCTCGGTCGACTCCGCGAAGCGCCGCCGCCAGTCCATGGACATCGCGGGCACGGTGCGCCGCCACAGGTCGATGAGGCCCGCCTCGACGGGGTTCTCGGGCTCGGGCACGGGGGCGTGGAGGTCCATCGGCATGAACAGCGGCAGCCGGTCCAGGTGCGCCTTGCCGGCCGCGCGGTCGTTCGTGCGCTTGTACATGTCCAGGAAGTGGTCGTCGAAGAAGAAGACCCACACGTACCAGTCGGTGATCAGGGAGAGCGCCGGGCCGTCGCAGTCGGGGTGCGTATACGCGCACAGCAGGCCGTAGTCGTGCGCGTCGAGGTCGTCCTGGTCCCAGACACCGCTGCCCTCCAGCATCCCCATCTCGCGGGCCCACACCGTGGAGTGGGCCCGTGCCTCGTCCAGGTGCGGATTGAGCCGGGCCTGGTACGGCATGTAGAAGCGCGGCAGTCGGAAGGGCTGTGTGGACTCGTGTGTCATGGGCGCGGCCCTACCCGTGGCCGTCAACCGGCATCCACGGGGCGGAAGATGATCGCACCATCGCGTGAACCGAGGGTTGTTCGACGTACGTTCGGGGAAACGCACGCATGTTGCCCGTACGAGACGAAGGACCCACCTTGCGCATCCGGACCACGTCGACCGCCGCCCGCCGCCTGGTCACCCTGGGCGCCGCCACCGCGCTCGCCCTTGGTGGGGCGGTCCTCCCGGCGGCCGCGGCCCCGGTCGCACCCGCCGCCGCCTCGCAGGCCGGGCACGCGGACCCGCACGCCCTCGCCGCGATCGCCTCGCTCGCCACGGAGCGGCTGGCGCTCGCGGACAAGGTCGCGGCGGCCAAGTACGGCACGGACGCGCCGATCGACGACCCGGCGCGCGAGCGGCAGATCCTCGACGACGTGGCGGAGCGTTCGGCGGGCCTCGGCGTCGACCCGGCGTTCGCGCGGTCCGTCTTCCGGGACCAGATCGAGGCCAACAAGGTGGTGCAGCGCGGCCTCTACGCCCGCTGGGACGCCCACCCCGAGCAGCGCCCGACCGAGCGCCCCGACCTCGCGAAGGAGGTCAGGCCGCAGCTCGACCGGATCACGACGCGGCTCCTGGACGCGCTGCGGGAGGTGGCCGCCACCCGCACGTCCCCCGCCTGCACGCCGCTGCTCACGGCCGCGGCGCTGCGCGACGCCCACGCGCGCGGCTTCGACGCGCTGCACCTCAAGGGCCTGGCGCGGGCGCTGCCCTCGGTCTGCGGCTGATCCGTCGGCGGGGCGCTACGCCCAGTGCGCGGGGCGCGCAAGGCCCGCCGGGATGCGGGTGGCGTCGTCGCCGCGCGCCGCGTTCAGCTGTGCCTGGGTGAGGAACAGCGCCCCTGTGAGGTCGGCGCCCTCGATCCGGGCGTCCCGCAGGTCCGCGCCGATCAGGTCGGCCGAGCGGAGGTCGGCGCCCGTGAGGTCGGCGGCCAGGAGCAGGGCGCCCCGGAGATTGGCGCCCCGCAGGTCGGCCTTCTTGAAGCGGGCGCCCACCAGGTCGGCGCCCCGGTGGTTCTTCTTGCGGCCCAGGGCGCCGGGCACACCGGCGCGCACCAGTTCGCTCGCCTTCAGTAGAAGGGTGTTCACCTCGCCGCGCACGGCCGGCACGTCCGCGGCGACGAGTTCGTCGCTGCGCGCGCGTGTCAGCCGCTCGATGTCCTCGCGGGCCCGCCGCGCGTCGCCGTGCACGGCGGAGGCGGCGTCCAGCTCCGTGACATCGCTCAAGTACCAGAGCAGCTCGTGCAGTTGCCGCATGACGGGGAACACCTCGTACATGGCCCTGGAGCTGTCGGGCCGCTCGCGCCAGCTGACCCCCTCGAAGGTGACCTGGGAGACCTGCTGGCCCGCGCCGAAGCAGTCGAAGACTGTGCAGCCCGGGTAGCCCTCGTCGCGCAGCCGCGCGTGGATGCCGCAGCTGAAGTCGTCCTGAAGGTTGCGGCAGGGCGTGCCCGCGTTCTTGTTGTGCGCGAAGTCGTTCGACTTGGCGAAGGGAAGGGCGACACAGCACAGGCCGAAGCAGTTCGCGCAGTCGGCGCGCAGGTCGGAACGGTCGGGGGGAGCTTGCGGGGAGGTCACCCGTCCATTGTCGCCGATGGGGCAGGGCGCACACGGCCACGCGCGCGTGCGCCCTCTTGTGGCCGGGCCCGGCCCCGCGCCACCGTGGATGCGTCCGGCACCGCTGAAGTTCCACACCCTGGGGAGTCGACGTGGCCTCGTCCTTCGTCCTGCCGTACGAACTGCACGGTGAGGGCCCGCACAAGGTGATCGCGGTGCACGGCTGGTTCGCCGACCGCGCCGCCTACGCGCCGATCGTGCCCGACCTCGACCGCACCTCCTTCCAGTACGCGCTCGTGGATCTGCGCGGCTACGGGGAGGCGAAACAGACACCGGGCGCGTGCACGACGGCCGAGGCCGCGGCGGATGTGCTCGACCTCGCGGACCGGCTCGGCTGGGAGCGGTTCTCGCTGATCGGGCACTCGATGGGCGGCAGCGTGGCGCAGCGCGTGGTGGCGAACGCGCGGCACCGGGTGCGCCGCATCGTGGGCATCTCCCCGGTTCCGGCGTCCGGTCTTCGGATGCCGCCCGAGCAGTGGGAGCTGTTCGTGACGGCCGACTCCTCGCCCGCCAACCGCCGCGCGATCATCGATGTCACCACGGGCGGCGTACGCCCCGCCGCGTGGCTCGACCGCATGGTGGAGCGCTCGCTCGCGTGCAGCGACGCCAAGGCGTTCCGGGCCTGGCTCGACTCGTGGACCGGCGACGACTTCCACACGGACCTGGAGCCCTGTACGGTCCCCGCGCTCGCGGTCACCGGGCAGCTCGACCCGGCCCTGGCCGCGCCCCTGATGCGCTCGACGTGGCTGACCTGGTTCACCCGCGGCGAGCTCGTCGACCTGCCCGTGTGCGGCCACTACGCGATGGACGAGGCGCCGCTCTCGCTGATCCGCGTCATGGAGGACTTCCTGCGGGCGGACCGCTCGTGACGCCTGCCGTCCCCGGCGTCTTCGACCCCCGCCTGTACGCCGAAGGCGTCCCGCACGAGCGCTACCGGACGCTGCGCGAGCACCACCCGGTGTCCTGGCAGCCGGAGCCCGCGGTCCTCGGCTGGCCGGAGGGGCCCGGCTTCTGGGCGGTGAGCCGGCACGCGGACGTGGTCCGGGTCCTCAAGGACGCGTCGGCGTACTCCTCACACCTGGGCGCCACCCAGATCCGCGATCCGGACCCGGCGGACCTCCCGTTCATCCGCGGCATGATGCTCAACCAGGACCCGCCGGCCCACGGCAGGCTGCGCCGCCTGGTGAGCCGGGCGTTCACGCCGCGCCGCGTGGAGGCGTTCCGGGAATCGGTGCGCGACCGGGCGAGAACCCTGCTGCGCAAGGCACTCGACGAGACCGAGACCGCGGACAAAGACAAAGACAAAGACCAAGACAAAGACACCGACACGGTGGACCTGGTCTCCACGGTCACCGACGACTACGCCCTCCTGAACCTCGCCGACCTCCTCGGCGTCCCGGAGTCCGACCGCGCGCTCCTCCTGCACTGGACGCGCCGCGTCATCGGCTACCAGGACCCGGACGAGGCACCGGAGGCCGCCACGGGCCCGCCGGTGAACCCGCGCTCCCCCTCCGCACTCGCCGACATGTTCGCGTACGCCGACGAACTGACGGCCCACAAGCGCGCCCACCCCGCCGACGACATCATGACGACGCTCGCCACCGACCCCGATCTCACGCCGCCCGAACGCCAGATGTTCTTCTTCCTGCTGACGATCGCGGGCAACGACACGGTCCGCAGCGCCGCCCCGGGCGGCCTGGCCCTGCTCGCCGAGGCCCCGGCCGCGTACGAACAACTCCGCTCCGGAAAGGCCGACTTGGCGCTCGTGCTCGACGAGCTGCTGCGCCGCCACCCGCCGGTCCTGACCTTCCGCCGCACGGCGACCGAGGACACCACCCTTGCGGGAACCCGCATCGGGCGCGGCGACAAGGTGGTCGTCCTGCACGCCTCCGCCAACCACGACGCACGCGTCTTCCGCGGCCCCTTCGCCCTGGACCTGGCCCGCACCCCCAACCCGCACGTCTCGTTCGGGAACGGCCCGCACGTCTGCCTGGGCGCCCACTTCGCGCGCCTCCAACTCCAGGCGCTGTACGAGGAGGTGGGCCGGGCTCTCCCGGCCCTGACGCTCGCGGCACCGCCGAAGCGCCTCGTCTCGAACTTCATCAACGGGATCAAGGAACTCCGGGTGGAGACGCACCCGCACACGCCCACGATCCGGTGATTGGCGGGGATCTTGGTCGTGGCACCCGAAGGTTCTGCTCATGATGATCAACAAGCTTCCCCGTACCGCTCGCCGCCTCGCCGCTCTGCCCGCCGCCGCGGTCTCCGTGCTGGCCCTCGCCTCCGCGCCGTCCGCCACGGCCAGTGCCCCGGACTCCGCCACCGCGAAGCCCGCGGCCTCCATGGCGAAGGCGGCGCCCTCCTGCCCCGTCGTCCCGGACCGCCTCTACGCGGCCGTGAACCGCGTCCCGCTGGAGCGGATCTCGCCGGAACCGGAGTACCGCGACGACTGCCAGACGCTGTACCGGGCGGACGGCCGCGCCCCGGCGGTGATCTTCAAGGAGGGCTTCGCGCCGAAGGACACCGTGAACGGCCAGTACGACCTGGAGCAGTACGTCCTCAAGAACCAGCCGTCGCCGTTCGTCTCCACCACCCGTGACCACGACCTCTTCAAGAAGTGGACCAAGTGGATGAAGGGCGGCGCGTACAACTACTACATCGACGCCCCGAACGGCATCGACGTGAACGAGACCATCGGCGACACGCACAAGTACGCCGATCAGGTGGAGGTCGCCTTCCCCGGAGGGGTCTCCTCGCGCTTCGTCATCGGCGCCTGCCCCATCAACAAGGAGACCAACACCGAACGCATGTCGGAGTGCGTGAGCAACCCGGGCTTCCGCCCCGCGACGGCGGCGCCGGCGGCGCAGTGAGCGCCGCCGGGCCGCCGGACCTCACTCCCCTTCGGGGCTCAGCGTGAGCGAGATCGAGTTGATGCAGTACCGCTGATCCGTGGGCGTCGGGTATCCCTCGCCCTCGAACACGTGGCCGAGGTGCGAGCCGCAGCGCGCGCAGCGCACCTCGGTGCGGACCATCCCGTGGGAGCGGTCCTCGATGAGCTCCACGGCGTCGGTGTTCTTCGGGTCGTAGAAGGACGGCCAGCCGCAGTGCGACTCGAACTTCTCCGTGGACGTGAAGAGCTCGGCGCCGCAGGCCCGGCAGCCGTAGACGCCCTTCGTCTTCGTGTCGGTGTACTCGCCGCGGAACGCGGGCTCCGTGCCGGCCTGGCGCAGCACCGCGTACTCCGCCGGGGTCAGCTCCGTGCGCCACTGCTCGTCCGGCTTCTCGACGTCGTACGACATGTGCCTCATCCCTTCAGCTGGTCAAGGATCCGCGGGCCGAGGTCCGTGACGTCGCCCGCGCCCATGGTGAGAACAAGATCTCCGGGCTTGGCCATTCCCGCGATCGTGGCGACCGCCGCGTCCTTGTCGTCGGCCGCCTGCACGTCGGCGCCCGCGTCCCGCGCGGCGTCGATGATCAGGGCGCTGGTAATGCCGGGGATCGGGTCCTCACGGGCCGGGTAGATGTCGAGGACGACCGAGGAGTCCGCGAGCGCGAGGGCCTGGCCCATCTCCTTGCCCAGCTCCTGGGTGCGGGAGAAGAGGTGCGGCTGGAAGAGGACGAGGATGCGGGCGTCGCCGGCCGCCGAGCGCATGGCCTCCAGGTCCGCCGTCATCTCCGTGGGGTGATGGGCGTAGGAGTCGATGACCTGGACGCCGCTCTCCTCGCCCTTGAGCTGGAGGCGGCGCTTGACGCCGGTGTACGACTTGAGCGCCGAGGCGAGGTTCCGGGCCGGGATGCCCATGGCGACGCCCGCGGCGAGCGCCGCCACCGCGTTCTGCGCGTAGTGGCGGCCGGGGACCGAGACCGTGAAGGTCAGCAGCTTGCCGTCCAGGAGGACGGTCACCTCGCTGGTCAGGCCGCGCGGGGTGATCTTGTGGATGCGGATGTCCGCGCCCTCGGACTCGCCGTACGTGACGACCTTGAGGGACGTGGTGTCCCGGACCCGGCGGGTCAGCTCGGCCGCGCCCGCCTGGTCGGCGGCGATGACGAGGGTGCCGCCGGGGGTGATCTTCCCGGTGAAGGTCTCGAAGGACTCGTAGATCTCGTCCATCGACGCGTAGTTCGCGTGGTGGTCGAGCTCGACGTTGAGGATGATCGCGACTTCCGGCGCGTACTTGTGGAAGCTGCGGTCCGATTCGTCGGCCTCGGCGACGAAGATCTCGCCCTCGCCGTGGTCGGCGTTGGAGCCGGGGACGTCCAGGTCGCCGCCGATGGCGTAGGACGGGTTCAGGCCGAGGGACTTCAGGGACACGGCGAGCATCGACGTCGTGGTCGTCTTGCCGTGCGTGCCCGCCACCGCGATCGGGCGCAGGCCGTCCATCAGGGAGGCGAGGGCGTCCGAGCGGTGCACGACCGGAATGCCCAGCTCCGTGGCGCGGGCCAGCTCCGGGTTGTCCTCGCGGATGGCCGAGGAGACGACCACGCAGGTGGCGTCGGAGGCGAGGTGCGCGGCGTCGTGGCCGATGTGCACCGTGGCGCCGAGCTCGCGCAGCGCCTGCGCCGTCGCGGACTCGCGGGCGTCGCTGCCCGCCACCCGCGCGCCGCGCTGGGCGAGGATCTTGGCGATGCCCGACATGCCGGCGCCGCCGATGCCGATGAAGTGCGGTCGGTCCATGTCGGCGGCGGAATGCGGCAGGCCGGGTGCCATGCGTGGTCTCCCCTGGGGTTCTCGGATGTCCTTGATCCGTGGTCACGCCGACCACGGCACGGGCCCCAGCCTATTGCCTCGACCCGCGCCGCCCCGCACCTCTCCCCGTTACGCCTTGCTGTGCGAGAACAGCTTCAGGACCGGTACGCCGACCTGGTGGCGGGCGCGCGAGGCCCAGTCCCGGTGGAAGAACTCCTCGACGTAGTGCGGATCGGTCAGCACGATGACCTCGTCCGCCTTCACCTCGTCGACGAGCGCCTTGAGGGCGTCCAGCGGGTGGTCCTCGATGAGGCGGCCCACCGCCTCGCTGCCCGCCTGGTGGAGCGCGGCGAGGGAGACGGCGAGGGCCTTCTCCGCGGGGCCCTTGGCCTCGTCGCCCTCGGGCACCTCGCTCTCCTTGCCCGCCTCGTCGAACTCCCCCATCGCGACGTCGTCGATGGCCCGCAGCAGGCGGTCGGCCTGGTCCCCGCGGGGCTGGAGCAGCACGTGGAAGGAGACTTCCTCCTCTCCGTGCAACGTGGTGACGAACTCCACGTCGGCGGAGGTCAGAGCCTTCTCGATCATCAATACGCTCGTGAACACGACGGGCGCCCTTCTTCTCCTACCGTGGGCCGACTGACGACGACCCTCCGGGTGGACCAGCGGACCTGCGGAAACCATCCTGCCCCGCATTCGCACGGGGTCTGACGAGATGTAGTGTGCCCAGCCAACGCTAAACGGAACGACTCATTCCGCCGAATGTCGCCGCGCTACCCGCGGTAGCGGCTACCGTCCGCCCCGCTGCCGGGCATAACGGCTGAAGAGGAACCCTTCCTCCTCCAGTAGGGACGCCAGTTCGAACCGCTCCGGCACGGCCAGGGTCGAGCCGCCCGCGATCCGCTGGGCGTCCCCCGCGGTCAGCATCGGGGACACGGTCAGGCACAGCTCGTCGAGTACCCCGCCCGCCACGAACTGACCGAGCATCCTCGGCCCGCCCTCGGTGAGCAGCCGCCGCAGGCCCCGCTCGCCGAGCGCCGCCACCGCGCGGTCCGGTTCGACCGCGGCGCCGTCGCCCGCGATCAGCACCTCCACGCCCGCCGCGCGCGCCGCCGCGACGCGGTCCGCCGAGGCCCCCGCGCCGGTCAGCAGCAGCGTCGGCACCAGCGGGTCGGAGAACAGCGGCAGGCCGAAGTCGAGGTCGAGGCTCGCGCTGATCACGGCGATCCGCGGGGCGGGCCCCTGCCCGGCGGCCTTCCTGCGCTCCGCGAACGCCTCGCGCGCGCGGGCGGGCCGGTAGCCCTCCAGGCGGACCGTCTCCGCGCCGACCACGACGACGTCGGCGAGCGCGCGCAGCGTGCCGAAGATCCGCATGTCGGTGTCGCAGGAGATGGGCTGGGAGCGGCCGTCGTGCTGGGCGGCCCCGTCGAGCGTGGAGACCATGTTGGCCCGCAGCCACGGCGCGTGCCCGGCCTCGGGCGGGTAGGCATAGGCGTCGGCGAGTTCGTCGAGGCTCCACTCGCGCCCCTCCGGGCTCGCCTCCCTCCCCTCGTACCCCTTGCCATCTGCTGTTTCGTACGTCACAGGGAACAGGCGTCGCATGACGTGCAGTGTGGCACGGCGACTAAGCTGAGTGACCGTGTCGCCATCCCTCGAAGCCGCCGACTCCCGGGAGTCCAGCCAGATGGGCATCAGCCCCATACCCGACGCCGCGCCGCTGTCCCTGTGCGCCCGTGAGCCGCATGTCCCCGCGGAGCGCCTGGTCGCCGAGATGGTGCCGCCGCCCCGGTTCAGCTCCGCGCGCTTCGACACGTACATTCCGGACCCGAAGCAGCCCAGCCAGATCGAGGCCGTCCAGGTCCTGAGCGGCTTCGCGGCGGGCCTCGGCGGGGCGCACGCGTCCGGCACCGGCAAGCGCCGCTGGTTCGCCAGGAAGCCCGCCGCCCCGACCGGGCCGCGCGGCGTCTACCTCGACGGCGGGTACGGCGTCGGCAAGACGCACCTCCTCGCCTCCCTGTGGCACGCGACGCCGGCCGAGCCCCAGCTCAAGGCCTTCGGCACGTTCGTCGAGCTGACGAACCTGGTGGGCGCGCTCGGCTTCCAGCAGACCGTGAAGACGCTCAGCGGGCACCGGCTGCTGTGCATCGACGAGTTCGAGCTGGACGACCCGGGTGACACGGTGCTCGTGTCGTCCCTCCTCGGAAAGCTGGTCGAGGCGGGTGTCGCGCTCGCCGCGACCTCGAACACGCTGCCGGGCAAGCTCGGTGAGGGCCGGTTCGCCTCCGCCGACTTCCTGCGCGAGATCCAGGGCCTGTCGGCCCACTTCAGGCCGCTGCGCATCGACGGCGAGGACTACCGGCACCGCGGCCTCCCCGAGGCCCCCTCGCCGTTCACCGACGAGCAGGTCACCAAGGCGGCGTACGCCACCGAGGGCGCCTCGCTCGACGACTTCCCGCACCTTCTGGAGCACCTCGCGCGCGTGCACCCCAGCCGGTACGGGGCGCTGACGGACGACCTGAAGGCGGTCTGCCTCACCGATGTGGCGGCCGTGCCCGACCAGTCGACCGCGCTGCGGCTCGTCGTCCTCGCGGACCGGCTCTACGACCGGGAGATCCCGGTACTGACGTCCGGTCAGCCGTTCGACAAGCTGTTCAGCGAGGAGATGCTGAACGGCGGGTACAAGAAGAAGTACTTCCGGGCGATCTCCCGGCTGACCGCGCTCGCGCGCGACGCGAAGGGTCTCGTGCACGAGTAACCCCCAGGTCGGGCGCTACGTGGGTGGGTGCGCGAAACGCGGGCGCTACGCGCGTGGTTCCCGAGGCGAAGGGCACGTGATAAACACAGCCGGGTCACAGTTCCTGTCCGCCAGCAGGAGGTCGCACCCATGTCACGCACCGCTGACGCACGACAGTCCACGACCCGCCGTCAGGTCCTCGCCCGCTCCGGCGCCCTGGGAGTGGGCATCGCCTTCGCGGGGAACCTCTCCGAGCTGTTCGCCGGCTCCGCCGCCGCCCAAGGACGCGCCGGATACGGCCCGTTGGTGCCCGACCCGGCCGGGCTGCTCGATCTCCCGAAGGGCTTCCGCTACAAGGTCCTGTCCCGGGAGGGCGAGCCACTGCGCTCCGGCGAGGGCAAGGTGCCCTCGAACCACGACGGGATGGCCGCCTTCGCCGGCAGACAGGGCCGCGTACACCTCGTGCGCAACCACGAGAACCGGGTCACCGGGAAGATCGGGGTGCCGACCGTCGAGGGTCTGACGTACGACCCGATGGGCAAGGGCGGCTGCACCGTGCTCTCCGTCGGCCGGAAGAACGACGTCGTGTCCGAGCGGGTCGGCATCGCCGGCACGGCGGTCAACTGCGCGGGCGGGCCCACCCCGTGGGGCACCTGGCTGACCTGCGAGGAGACCGAGGACAAGGCCGGTACGAACGGCTACACGAAGGACCACGGCTTCATCTTCGAGGTCGACCCCGTCGACCCGCACCGCTCGGGCGCCGTCCCGCTGACCGCGATGGGCCGCTTCCAGCACGAGGCGATCGCCGTCGATCCCAGGAACGGGATCGTGTACGAGACGGAGGACGCCTTCGACAAGCCCTTCGGCCTCTTCTACCGCTTCCTGCCCAAGAACACGAAGGGCGGCCTCGGTTCGCTGCGCGCGGGCGGCAGGCTCCAGGCGATGCGGGTGCCCGGCGTGCCGGACCTGTCGGCGATCCAGGAGACCGGGGCGACGTTCAGCGGCATCGAATGGGTCGACGTGCCGGACCCGCTGGCCGCGCAGACACCCATCCGCAACCAGGACTTCGGCCCGAAGGGCATCACCCACGCCCAGAAGCTGGAGGGCTGCTACTGGGGCGGCTCCAGCGTCTACTTCGTGTCGTCGTACGCCCGCAGCCGCGAGGGCTCGGCCGCCGACCACTTCGGGCAGATCTGGCGCTACGACCCGTCGTCGCGCCGCCTGACGCTCGTCATCGTGTTCGGCCCCGACACCGACGTCCAACTGCCCGGCGAGGAGCCCGACAACATCTGTCTCGCGCCCAGCGGGGGCCTGATGGTGTGCGAGGACGGCGAGGGCGCGCAGCACGTGTACGGCGTGACGCGCAAGGGCGAGGTGTACGCCATGGCGCGCGGCCGCCAGAACATCGGGACGCCCGACGAGCCCGAATGGGGCGAGTTCGCCGGCGTCACGTTCTCGCCGGACGGCGAGACGATGTTCGTGAACTGCTATACGCCTGGGACGACGTTCGCCGTGACGGGGCCCTGGCACTAGGCGCTGAGCACCACTGCGTGAGACCGGCGGCCGTTCCCTCGTTCGAGGGGACGGTTGTTCGCCTGGCCGGTTTTCGCGGGTGGCGCACCGCGTGCCGGGCGGGGCCCCTGGGCAAGGTCCCCCCATGGAAGAACGGTCAACCACAGCCTGGGAGTTCACCGACGACCGCGGACACCTCACGTCCGCGCGCGAGACGCCACAGCGCGTCGTCGCCTATATACAGGCCGGGGCGGGCCTGTGGGATCTGGGCATACGCCCGGTGGGGATCTTCGGCTCGTTCCACGACGGCGCCGAGCCGGACCGCGCCAAGTCCGGCGCGCTGCCCCTGGAGGACGTCGCGTATCTGGGCGCCGGGGCGGGGCTCGGCCTCGACGACGTGCTCGCGGCGCGCCCCGACCTGGTCGTGGCGCTCACGTACGGCGGCGGGCAGGTGTACGGCATCGAGCCCGACACGGCGAAGCATCTGGAGGAGCACGTCCCCGTCGCCGTGATCGACGTGGGGCAGGGCCGGACGCTCGGCGGGGTGCGGGAGCGCTTCGCGGAGCTCGGCCGCTCGCTCGGCAGTTCCGAGCCCGCGGAGGCGCGGGAGGACCTCGCGCGCGCCGAGCGGCAGTTGGGGGTCGCGGCCCGTGCGGCGCGGGGCGTCGGCGTGCTGGCGCTCTCGGCCGCCGGGGCGGACGCGGTGCATCTGGCCCGGCCCACCAAATGGCCGGACCTGAGCGCGCTCGGCGGTCTCGGGGTACGCATGGTGGCGCCGCCCGAGGGGCCCGGCGCCAACTGGTACACCGGGACGTGGCGGGACGTCGCGGAACTCGCCCCTGACGTCATCCTGTCGGACGCGCGCGCCAACGCGGCGCCGCGCGAGCAGTACGCGGCCGACCCGCACTGGGCGGCCGTCGCCGAACGGGCGTCGGTGCTGCCGTGGAACCCGGAGGTCCCCGCCAGCGCCCGCGCCCACGCGGCACTCTTCGACCAGGTGGCGGGGGCGCTGCGGGGGCGCTAGCGGGGCGCCGGCGGGTCAGTCGGCGGGCTCGTCGGGGACGGGCTGGTCGGGGCGGACTCCCGGGGCGTGCGGGGCCCCGGCGCGGCCGGTGCCCGCCACGTCGGAGTCGGGGACGGTGACGTCGGGCTCCGGGGCCTCCTCGGCCCCGTCCTCCGGCTCCGGGTTCGTGCCGGGCCCGTCGGTTCCGGGCTCTTCGTCGGTGTCCGCCTGCTGGTCGGGGAGGTCCCTCGGGACGGCGTCCGGTTCCCTGTCCATGAGGTGATCAGCGCCCCAGTGCCTTGGCGAGCTGGGACTTGTTCATCTTCGAGCGGCCCTCGACGCCCCGGTCCTTGGCCTCCTCGTAGAGCTGATCCTTCGTCGGACCGCCGGAGCCCTTGTGGGAACGCAGGCCGCCGCGCCTGCCGGAGGAGATGTCCTGCGTCGACGTGCGGCTCGCCTTCTTCGACTCGCCGCTCCTCGCGCGCTCCTTGTTCACCGTGCGTGCGGCGATCTCCTTGGCCCGCGACGTGCTCTCGCCCCGGTCCTCGGCACTCTTCTTGATCTTCTCGTACTGGCGCTCACGCTTGGCGTTCGATCCGCTCGGCATGCGGCTCACTCCCTTCCCTTCCGTTGTAGCCCCTCCCGCTCCATGTCGCAGTGCGACGCCGGGGCCGGGGGGATTCGCCCCCCGGCCCCGGCTTCCCTTCGCTCCCCTGGCCTCTCGGCCGCGCCCCGGGTCCCCCGGCCCGCGGCGCCCAAACTCCGCGTTTCCGCACGGGTGTTGTGGGCACCCGCCGCCGCATGCCGTTGCCAGTGAGGAACACGGAGATGGAGTGGCTGGACAGGGCGGCGTGCGTGGAGGAGGACCCCGACCTCTTCTTCCCCGTCGGCACCACCGGGCCCGCGGTCGACGACGTAGAAGCGGCCAAGGAGGTCTGCCGGCGCTGTCCGGTGATCATGGACTGCCTGCGGTGGGCCGTCGCCACCGGGCAGACGACGGGGGTGTGGGGCGGCACGTCGGAGACCGAGCGGGCCGGCCTGCTCCGGGCCGAGCGCCGACGCGCCCGGGCCACGCGCTGAGGACGTGACGCCCCGCCCGGTCAGGTGCTGCCCGGGCCGCCGCTGCCGAACGCGCCGCTGCCGCCCCGGCCCCAGCGGCGCGGCCGCTGGTCCTTGCTGCGCCTGCTGGTCGCGCTGCCGTGGCCGTTCAGCTCGTGCGGGGTCAGCCGGGAGCCGTCCTCCGTGTGCGGAACCTCGTCGGGCTCACGCATCTCGCGGACCTCGTGGACCGCGCCCGTACGGGGGAGTTTCGGCTGGTCGGCCGGGTCGGGCGGGCCCGGCTCCCGGCGGCGGAACCTGATGCCCATCCAGACCGCCCAGATCAGCGCGAGCGCGATCACAAGGCCCGCGACGAACGGAACGACCGAGGTCGCGAGGTCGGGGAAAGCCATTGGTGTCGTCATGCGTGCCGGGTACCCCGCAGAACGGGATCACGCCCCCATCGGTCCGATTTGCACGATTTACGTAGAATCCGACGATACCTTCGATGTGTGATCAGACATGTACGCCGTGTGACGGTGACCTGCGCCCTGGGCGCGCTCGCTCTCGGCCTCGCCGGGTGCGGTGGGACCGCCTCGTCGGGAGTCCCGGGCGCGACGCGGTCCGCCGGGCTCCCGGAGAGCTCCCCGAAGCCGAAGACGACAGTGACTCCGAGGCCGACCGCCAAGCCCACCCTCGCGCCCGGGCCGGGCGGCACCACCCCCGTCCTCGAGCGCGGCGCGGCGATGAAGGAGCGGACCGTCGCGCTCACCTTCGACGCCGACATGACGGCCGACCAGGGGGCGCGGGCGCGGGCCGGGGAACGCTTCGACAACCCCCAACTGGTGCGCACGCTACGGAAGTTGAAGGTACCGGCCACCGTCTTCATGACGGGGCGCTGGGCCGAGGAGTACCCGGCGGCCGCCAAGGACATCGGCCGGGACCCGCTGTTCGAGGTCGCCAACCACTCGTACAGCCACTACGCCTTCACGGGCGACTGCTACGGCCTGCCGCAGGTGCCCGCGCGGGGCATGCGCGCCGACGTCGACCGCGCCTTCACGGCCTTCCGGAAGGCGGGGGTCGAGCACGTCGTGCCGTACTTCCGGTTCCCCGGCGGCTGCTACGACCGGACGGCCCTGCGGGCGCTCGCACCGACCGGGGTGACGGCCGTGCAGTGGGACGTGGTCAGCGGGGACGCGTTCGCCACGGACGCGGACGCCGTGACCCGGCAGGTGCTCGACGGAGTGCGGCCCGGCTCGGTCGTCGTCATGCACTGCACGCGCAGCGCGGCGCCGACGACGGAGCGGGTGGTGCGGGCGGTGGTGCCGCGGCTGCGGGCGCAGGGCTACCGGTTCGTGCGGGTGTCGGACCTGGTGGGGGCCGCGCGCGGGGCGTGAGCGCGGGCGCGGGTACGTACGCTGGGGGCATGAGCGACTACTGCGCCGGTGGCCCCGAGGAGCGCCCGGCACCCGCCGCGGCGGCGACGGACGAACCGTTCGCCGAGTGCGTGCTGTGCCGGGAGCCCACGGAGTACCCGGAGTCGACGAAGGGCAGCACGCTGTGCCCGGTCTGCGAGTGGCAGGAGGCACAGCGCGGGGCCTGCTCCGGATAGCGGGCAGGACCGGGCCCGGTCAGCGGCGCGACGCGAGGGCGCAGGCGGCCGCCGCGCAGACCCCGGCCACCGCCGCCGCCCCCACCAGCGGCAGCAGCAGGACCGGCACCACCCCGTCCTGCGACCCGGTCACCAGGGCGCTCACCACCGACTTCGCCGGTGACCCGGGGGCGATCAGCGCGACGAGCGAGCACAGCACGAGGCCGGCCACGCCGAGGCCCGTGCCGCGCACCACGGGCCACGTCGTGACGGCGCCGACGGCGGTGCCGACGAGGGCGCACACCAGTACGGCGAGCAGCCCGGCCCCGGCGGCCGGCCCTCTGGCCACCCGCACCAGGCGGTCGGTGCTCACCCCGTCGCTGATCAGGGCCACGACCACGGTCGCCACGAGGCCGACGGTCACCGTGGCGAGGAACGCGGCGGTCAGGCTCGCGAGGTGGGCGCGCCACGGCGCCGTCGCCGCGGCGGTGCAACCGCGGGCCGCGGGCGGCTCATTGCTGACACAGATCCGCGCCAGCCAGGCCCCCACGGGGAGCAGGGCGGCGGCGGTGTACGCGAGCGAGTCCAGCACCGGTTGCCCCGCCTGCACGCCGACGGCGGTGAACGCGGCGTAGAGGACGACCGGCGCGAGCCAGCGCTGCGAGCGCAGCAGCAGGGCGGACTGGTAGGCGAGCAGGGCCGCGGTCATCCCTTGTCCTCCGTGGGCTCGGGCGGGCGGACGGCGACGATGTGCCAGGGCGGGTCGGCGGCGAGCAGCGTGCGCAGCACGGCGTCGGAGTGCGCGGCGTCCGTGGTGATCCGTACGGTGCGGGGGTCGAGGCGGACGCGGGTGTGCGGGTGCGGCAGCGCGGGCTCGTGCCCCGCGGGACCGGCGGCGTCGACGACCACGGCGCCGCCGCCGGCCCCCGTGATGCGCCGGACCGTCGCCCCGTCCACCTCGTACGTCGCGTCGGCGGTGGCGGCGAGGCGGCGCGGGTCGTGGTCGACGAAGAGCACGGCGGCGCCCGCCGCAGCGCGTTCGGCGACGGCGCCGTCGAGGGTGTCGCGGGCCGCGGTGTCGAGCCCGGTCCAGGCCTCGTCGAGGACGAGCAGCTCCGGTTCGGCGAGCAGGGCCGCGGCCACCGCCACCTTCTGGCTGCTGCCCTTGGACAGCTCGGCGAGGGAGGTCCCCAGATACTCGGCGCCGCCGAACCGCTCCAGCCACTCCCCCGCCCGCCGCGCGGCCGTCGGCCGGGACAGGCCGTGGATGCGGCCCATGTGCGTGAGGTAGGCGCGGGCGGTGAACGGCAGGGCGGGCGGGAAACGTTCGGGTACGAAGGCGGTCCGCGGTCGGCCGACGACCCGCCCCTCGGAGGGCGCGTCGACCCCGGCGACGAGGCGCAGCAACGTGGACTTCCCCGCACCGTTGGCCCCCCGCACCCGGAGCACGGCCCCCTCGGGCACATCCAGATCGACCCGGCGCAGCACCCATGGCCCACCGAGCCCATAACGGCGACCCGCGCCGCGAAGCGTGACGTGCATGCGGTCATGCTGCCGTACGGGCACGCGGCCCCCGGCGCCCAGGGGCGCGGGGGCCCGGGGGCCCGGGGGCCCGGGGGCCCGGGGGCCCGGGGGCCCGGGGGCCCGGGGGCCCACAGCGATCTTTCAGCCCTGGCGGCGGCCGAGGCGTTCAAGCCTCGGCGGAAGCCGAGGCACTCAGGCCTCGGGGAGGCCGAAGCATTCAGGCCCCGGCAGCCGCCGAGACATCCACGCCCCGGCGGAAGCTGAAGCATCCACACCCCGACGGCAGCCGAGACATTCAAGCCGCCTCGGCGGCGGCCGAAGTATCCACGCCCCAGCGGCAGCCGAGATTTAAGCCCCTGCGGCGATTGAGCAGCGGGGTCCGGGGCGGAGCCCCGTGGCGTGGGGAGCGGACGGCCGCCTGGCAGACTGGACCGGTGACCAGCGACGCTCCCCGTACCGACACCCCCTTCCGCTCCGAGCCGAGCGCACGCGACACCGCGCCGCAGTTCGTGCTGCCGCTCGTCGTCCGTATCGAGCGGGCCGCGCCCCCGACGCGGACGGACGCCCTGGAGGCCGCGGCGCGCGCCGTGCTGGTGATCCTCTCGGACGAGCGGTCCGTCGGCGACGGCGAGTGGGCGCAGGCGATGCGCGACTGGCAGGACGCCCGGATCCGCAAGGTGGTGCGGCGGGCGAGGGGCGCGGAGTGGCGGCGCGCCGAGGCCCTCGACGGGATCAAAGTCACCACCGGTTCCGCCGAGGTACGGGTCTTCCCGCCGGTCCCACTCGACGGCTGGCCCAAGGACCTGGCCCGCCTCCAGGTCTCCGGCACGGACCTCGACGACCCGGAACCGCCGCCCGCCGCCGACCCGTCGGCCCCGGTCATGTGGCTCAACCCCGACCTCGGCATGACCGCGGGCAAGACCATGGCGCAGGCCGGGCACGGCGCCCAGCTCGCCTGGTGGGAGCTGTCCGACGCGGAGCGCAAGGAGTGGCGTGAGGCGGGCTTCCCGCTGTCGGTGCGGACCGCGGACCCGGAGCGCTGGCCCGCGCTGACCACGGGCGGGCTGCCCGTCGTTCGGGATGCCGGGTTCACGGAGATCCCGCCCAGCGACACCGTCGTGTCGGAGGGGCCCCGGACGGGCGACTTCCTGCCCGGCCTGGCCCGCCTCTGAGCGTTCGGGCACGTAAAGACCCCGCCCGTCCGCACGGGGGATGACGGACGGCCGGGGCCACTCGGAAGGCTACCCCACTCCGTAGGAGGACGGGTCGGTTCCCCCCGGGCCCCCGGTGACCGCCGGTACCTCGGGTGAAACCTCAAATGTTGCTCTGAACGTGCCCGCTCAGGGGTTCGGGCCGCCCCGTCGCGGTCAGGACTTCAGGAAGCCGGGCGCAGGAGGGGGAGTTCCATGGAGCTGGGTACCGGGATCGGCTGGCGGCCCGAGATCGCTGACGCGGTCGAGGCCATGCCGGGCATCGACTGGGTCGAGGCCGTCGCCGAGAATCTGTGTCCGGGGCATCTGCCGGACTCCCTGCGGCGGCTGCGCGAGCGCGGCGTCACCGTCGTGCCGCACGGCGTCTCGCTCGGCCTCGGCGGCGCCGACCGCCCCGACGAGGGCCGGCTCGCCGACCTCGCCGCCTGCGCGGAGGCACTCGCCGCTCCGCTGGTCACCGAACACATCGCGTTCGTACGGGCCGGTGGTGAGCGCACCGCGTCGCCGCTCCTGGAGGCGGGCCACCTGCTGCCCGTGCCGCGCACCCGCGACGCGCTCGACGTGCTGTGCGAGAACGTACGGATCGCCCAGGACGCGCTGCCGGTGCCGCTCGCGGTGGAGAACATCGCGGCACTGTTCGGCTGGCCCGGCGAGGAGTTGACGGAGGGCCAGTTCCTGTACGAGCTGGTGGAACGCACCGGCGTACGGCTCCTCATCGACGTGGCCAACCTCCACACCAACCACGTCAACCGCGGCGAGGACCCGGCGAAGGCGCTCGCTGAACTGCCGGTCGAGGCCATCGCGTACGTGCATGTCGCGGGCGGCTTCGAGCGGGACGGCGTCTGGCACGACAGCCACGCGCACCCGGTGCCGCCGGCCGTCCTCGACGTACTGGCCGAACTGGCCTCGCGGGTGACCCCGCCGGGAGTGCTGCTCGAACGCGACGACAACTTCCCCGAGGACCTCGGGGAGTTGGGCCGCGAGGTGGAGGTCATCCGGGAGACGGTCGCGGCCGGGTCGGGCCCGCGCGCCCAGGCCCCGTCCCACCGGCCTGCCGCACCCGCCGCCCCGCCCGTCGACGCCGCCGCACGGCAGCGACTCGCCCTCGACCAGGCCGCACTGCTGTCCGCGCTCGTCGCGGGCACCCCGGCCCCGGAGGGCTTCGACCGCGCGCGCCTCGCCGTGCAGAGCCGCGCGCTGGCGGCCAAGCGGGCCGACATCGTCGCGAGGGTGGCACCCGAACTGCCCCTGATACTCGGGGAATCCACCTACCGCTCGCTCTTCCTCGGGTACGCACGACGCCACGCGATGACAAGCGGCTACCGCCGCGACGCACTCGACTTCGCCGAGGACCTGCTGCTCGCACAACGCGTCCAGGCCACGGCCGCCCGCCGCGAACTGACCCACTGGTGGCTCGACCGCTCGGGCCCCCGCCCCCTGTCCGGCCGCCCGGTGGCCCGGGCACTGAAGTCGGCGGCGTTCGCCCTGCGGCGAGGCATCTAGCCCCCCTGCGGTGCAGGTGAGCAAATCAAGCCCCTGCGGCGATTGAGCAGCGGGGTCCGGGGCAGAGCCCCGAGTCCGCAACGCCGGTGCAGCCCATGTGCCCGCATACGTACCGCAGGTGACGTAACTCCCGCCGATGCCCACCCTGCTCCCCCGCCGGAGGCTAGCGTGCGATGTCGCACCAGGAGGCACCATGCTGCGACCGACCCCGCCCCGCGCCATCCGCACCGGCACCGCCCTCATCGTCACAGGACTCGTGGCGACGCTGGCCGCACTCGTCTTCCCCCTGTGGTCGTACGCGGACCGCTCCGGCACCGGGCTCGACGAGCTCAACGCCCAGACCGTGTCCACCAGATTCGGGCCGCTGTCCGCCACCGACCGCCTCTTCATCACCAAGGTGCGGCTCGCCGGGCTGTGGGAGCTGCCTGCCGGACAGCAGGCCCAGGAGCGGGCGCCGAGCGAGGCGGTCGAGACGGCGGGCGAGCACCTCGTCGAGGGGCACACGTTCCTGGACGCCCGGGTCCGCGAGGTCGCGGCCCGGATGAACCTGGAGCTGCCCAGCCAGCCGAACGCACAACAGCAGCGCTGGCTGCGGGAGTTGACCGCGGCCAAGGGCACCGACTACGAGCAGAAGTTCGCCAACATCCTGCGCCGCGCCCACGGGCAGGTCTTCTCGCTGGTCGCCCAGGTGCGCGCCGCGACCCGCAACGCGCTCGTGCGGGAACTCGCGGACGACGCCAACACCACCGTCCTCGACCACATCAAGGTCCTGGAGGCAACGGGCCTGGTCGACTTCGACGCGGTCGCCCGCGACGGCGCCACCGCGAGCCCGCCGCCCGCGACCCGCTCCCCCGCCCCGCCGGGCCCGACCTCCGCACCGGACTCCGCGACCCCGGTGTCGCCGTCGCCCACCCCGTCGTTCCCCCTGCCGCCGGCGGTGTCCAGCCCGAAGCCCGAAACCAAGCCCGAGACCAAGCCGAAAGCCGACCCCACGGCCAAATCCAAGCCCAAGTCCCAGACCCAGTCCCAGCCCAAGTCCCAGTCCCAGCCCAAGTCCCAGCCAAAGACTCAGCCGAACGCCAAGGCGGCCGAACCCGCGGGACCGAACGTCACGACGCGATAACAGGCCGTCCACATCGTGGGCGAGACGTAGCGGTATCCGGGCAACTGTCGTAGAAACTGCGCATGTTGTGGGTGCTGTTCCTCCTCGTCGCCTGCGCCGTCGCGGGAGTCTCCTGTGGACGGCTGTGTCTCGCGGCCGTGCGCGCCGCCGAGAGCGAACGCGCGACGGGCCGCGACGCGTACGTCGTCGCCGCACACCGGGACCACGAACTGTCCCTGTACGAGACCGCCTTCCTGTCGGGCGGACCCGAGCGGGTCGCCGAGGTGACGCTCGTGTCGATGGCCCGCAACCGGCGCCTGCTGCTCGCGCACACGGGCTGGGCGACCGTCGTCGACCCGGTCGCCGAGGACGCCATGGAGCGTTCGGTGCTGCGCGCCATCGGGCCCGAGGGGCAGGCCAGGATCGCGCCGCTGCGGGCGACGGCCGCGGCCGGGGACGCGGTGCGGGCACTCGCCGAACGCCTGGTCGCGGCCGGGCTCGCGGTGCCCGACCGGGAGCGGACGACGCTCACGGGCGCGGTACGGCAGGTCCGGCAGGCGGCCGCGGCCGTGCTGGTGCTCGGCGCGCTGGCGGTCCTGCTGCCGGGCGAGAGTGCGCGGCAAGGCGGCCCGGTGGCACTGTGGTTCGGGCTTCCGCTGCTGCTCACGCTGAGCTGTCTGACGCTCGCCCGCGTCGAGATCCACCCGTACACGCGCTGGGCCTCGCCGACCGGGCAGCGGCTGCTCGCGGGCCGGCCGCTGGACGCGGGCAGCCTGCTCGCCGTCGCGGTGCGCGGGGTACGGGCGGTCGACGACCCGCAGCTTCGCGCGGCGCTGTCCGGCCCGGGGCGGCATACCACCGACTGACCTGCCCCGCACACCGAAGTCGGCAGTCACCACGCATCAGGGTCATGGTTACGACACCCACGACCTGGTCCTTTACTTCGCCGACCGGCGCCCCAAGGATCGAGCGATGCGAGCAGCCCCAGCCCTCTGCGCCACCGCGGGATCCTTGATCCTCTCGGCTCTGGTCACCGCCCCCGCGGCCGACGCGAGCGCCGCCGCGCCCACGCCTCCCCGCCCCGCCGCCGCCGACACCGCGGGCAGCACCGTCGCCGCGCTGCGCGCCGCGGACGCGGGCATCGACTGGGGCAGCTGCCCCAAGGTGGAGGATCTGCCGAAGCCGATCCAGTGCGGCACCGTCACCGTCCCGCTCGACTACGCGCACCCGATGGGCAAGCAGATCAAGCTGACCGTCAGCCGCGCGAAGGCGACCGGCAAGGACACCGGCGAGAACAAGGCCAAGGGGCGGAAGGTCGCACGGCAGGGCTCGCTCGTCTTCAACCCCGGCGGCCCCGGCGGCAACGGCATGTACTTCCCGATCGCCGGCGCGCAGCCGGAGTGGCGGCGCATCGGCGCCGCGTACGACCTGATCGGTTACGCCCCCCGTGGCGTCGGCCGCTCGGCGCCGCTGTCGTGCGAGGACCCGAAGAAGCGCCTCAAGGGCCCGTCCGAGTCGCCGACCCACCCCACGGCGGCGTACAAGCAGAAGCGGATCGCGCAGGCGAAGGCGTACGCGCGCGGGTGCGCCGAGCGGAACCCGGAGATCGAGCACTACACGACGCTCAACAACGCCCGTGACCTGGACGTGCTGCGGGCCGCGCTCGGTGAGAAGAAGCTGACGTTCCTGGGCGCCTCGTACGGCACGTACATCGGGGCCGTGTACGCCGAGCTGTTCCCCTCGCACGTGCGGCGGATGGTCTTCGACTCGGCGGTCGACCCGTCCCCGAAGGGGATCTGGTACGCCAACAACCTCGAACAGTCGGCCGCCTTCGAGCGCCGCTGGACCGACTTCAAGGCGTGGGTCGCCCGCAACGACAAGGCGTACCACCTGGGCCGGACGCCCGATAAGGTCCAGGCGGCGTACGAGAAGGTGAGCGCGGAACTGTCCCGCGAGCCGGCCGGCGGCAAGGTCGGGCCCGCCCAGTTGCAGTCCGCGTTCCTGCAGGCCGGGTACTACGACGACTACTGGCCGCTGCGGGCCTACGCGCTCTCCGCCTATGTGAAGGGCGACCCGAAGCCGCTCGTCGACCAGGCCTCGCCGATCCCGGCGTCCGCCAAGGAGGACGAGAACAGCAACGCCGTCTACACGGCGGTGCAGTGCAACGACGCGTCCTGGCCGACGGACTTCCGCACCTGGGACCGCGACAACACGGAACTCGCGAAGCGCGCCCCGTTCGAGACGTGGGACAACGCGTGGATGAACCTGCCGTGCGCGTACTGGTCGACTCCCCGGCAACAGCCGGTCGACGTGCGCACGTCCCCGGGCGAACTCCCGCCGACCCTCATCCTCGCGGCCGAGCGGGACGCCGCGACGCCGTACAAGGGTGCCCAGGAACTCAACGGCCGCCTGGCGGGCTCCGCCCTGGTGACCGAACGCGAGGCGGGCACCCACGGCATCGGCGCGGGCCCGAACAAGTGCGTCAACGGCCGTCTGGACTCATATCTCCTCGACGGCGAGCTGCCCGACAACGGTGCGGCATCCTGCGCCCCCCACAAGGAACCGAAGCCACTGGGCGATTGAAGCCCCGCCGGCGATTGAGGCGCGGGGTCCGGGGCAGAGCCCCGCGACCCCGGCGCCGGGTGGGCGCACCGATCAGGCGAGCCCAGCCACCAGATCCGCCACAGACTTCCGGCGCCCCGTGAAGAACGGAACCTCCTCACGGACGTGCCGCCGCGCCTCGGACGCCCGCAGGTGCCGCATCAGGTCGACGATCCGGTGCAGCTCGTCCGCCTCGAACGCGAGAATCCACTCGTAGTCGCCGAGCGAAAAGGACGCGACGGTGTTGGCCCGCACGTCCGCGAAGCCGCGCGCCATCTTGCCGTGGTCGGCGAGCATCTTGCGGCGCTCGTCGTCGGGCAGCAGGTACCAGTCGTAGGAGCGCACGAACGGGTAGACCGAGACGTAGTCGCGCGCGTTCTCGTCGGCGAGGAACGCCGGGATGTGCGAGCGGTTGAACTCGGCGGGGCGGTGCAGCGCCATGTTCGACCACACCGGCTCCAGGGCGCGGCCCAGCTTGGTGCGGCGGAACAGGTTGTACGCCTCCTGCAGCTGGTCGGCCGTCTCGGCGTGCCACCAGATCATGAGGTCGGCGTCGGCGCGCAGGCCCGACACGTCGTACGTGCCGCGGATCGTCACGTCCTTCGCGTCGAGCTGGTCGAACAGCTCCTGGACCTCGTCGGCGTAACCGGCGCGGTCCTCCGGGAGCACGTCCTTCAGCTTGAAGACGGACCACAGGGTGTAGCGGATGGTCTCGTTGAGATCCTTCGCCAGCTTGCCCTTGTTCGGTACGCGCGCGGCGTCGGTGTTGGGGGTGTCGTCGCTCATGTCCTCATTCTCCTGCTCCGCCGTGCATGCTCTGCACCGGGTCGGCCTTCAGCTCGTCGAGGGCCGCGGTGTCGCCGCCGAGCATGTCCACGGCGGCGTAGGCGCTGGCGATGCACGCCGGGATGCCGACGCCGTCGTACGCGGCTCCGCACACGGCGAGGCCCGGCACGGCGGCGATGTGCTCGCGGATCCGGTCGACGCGGGCGGCGTGCCCGACGGGGTACTGGGGCAGTCCGTCCTTCCAGCGCGTGACGTGCGCGTCGACGGGCGCGGCGCCCAGGCCGGTGGCCTCCCGCAGGTCCTGGCGGGACAGGTCGACGAGGTCGGTGTCCTCGCGGCCGAGGTCCTTCTCGTCGCCGTAGCGGCCGACGGAGGTCCGTACGACGAGCAGCTCCGGGTTCTGTTCCTCGATCCAGCCCCACTTGCGGGAGGCGAACGTGGCGGCCTTGATCGTGTGGCCGTCGACCGGCGGGACGAGGAAACCGCTGCCCTCGGGGAGGTCGGCCTCGGACTTGCGGAACGCCATCGTGATCAGGGCCATGGAGGCGTACTCGATGCGGCGCAGCTCCTGGGAGGCCATCGGGGAGGCGGTGCGCAGCAGGCTCGCGGCGGCGGGGGCGGGGAGCGCCACGATCACCTGGTCGGCCTCGAAGGTGCGGCCGGACTCGGTGCCGAGGCGCCAGAGCTCGTCACGGATGGTGAGGGACGTGGCCCGCTCGCCGAGCAGGATCTCGCCGCCCTTGGCGCGCACGGCGTCGGCGACGGCGCCCGGCAGCGTGCCGATGCCGCCGTCGATGCCCATGAACACGGGCCCGGTCTGCTGGTTGGCCGCGGCACGCTCCTGAATGGCGCGAACGGCCTCCGTCAGCGACACATGGCGGCCCGCCTCCTCGAACAGCTGCGGCACGGCGCTGCGCATCGAGATCAGGTCGGCGTCGCCCGCGTACACGCCGCCGAGCAGCGGTTCGACGAGCCGGTCGACGACCTCGCGGCCCAGGCGCGCGGCGACGTACCTGCCGACGGAGACGTCCTCGCCGAGGTGGGTGGGCGGCAGGTGGTCGTCCCGGCGGATGCGGCGCAGGCCCTCGTCGGAGAGCACCCCGGCGAGCGCGTCGGCCGTGCCGGGCACGCCCATGACGTGTCCCTTCGGCATGGGCCGCAGGGCGCCGCGGGTCCAGATCGAGGCGGTCGCCGTGCTGGGCGGCTGCAACCGGTCGCCGAGGCCCACCTCGCGGGCGAGGCCGACCGCTTCGGGCCTGCGGGCCAGCATCGACTCGGCGCCCAGGTCGACGCGTGCGCCGGCGATCTCGCCGGTGCGCAGCTTGCCGCCGAGCCGGTCGCCGGCCTCCAGGACGGTCACGTGCACCGGCCCGCCCCGCTCGCTCCCGGCGAGCAGCCGGTGGGCGGCCGCGAGGCCGGCGATTCCGCCACCGATGACGAGGACCTTCCTGCCCCGCCTGCCCCGACCCGTCTTCGTCACAGTGTCCGCTTCACGCATGCCCCCACTTTGTCAGAACGTCAGCGTGTGATTGACGCCTGTGGACGTGTCCCGACCGTGACCGCTTCGGGACCGCTCGGCAACCACCGTTCGGGGGATTCGCGCGTCGAAGGGGCGTCCGACGACCGTCACGACCCTCGGGGGTTACGTCCATGCGCTTTCCCAGTACGAAGACACGCACCAGCGGGCCACGCCGCCCGCTGGCCCTGCCCGTCGCGGCGCTGTTCGCGCTGGCGCTCGCCCTGACGGGCTGTTCGGGGGCGGGCGGCGACGACGGGGGCTCGAAGAGCTCGTCCTACGACAAGGACGTGGCGGCTCCGAACGAGGCCGGCGCGGGCGGCGGCAAGTCCAGTTCGGACGGCAAGTCCAGCTCTTCCTCCGGACAACAGGCCAAGAAGCCGCCGAAGCTCACCGGCGTCCACATCATCCGCACCGCCCACCTCTCCGTACGCGTCAAGGACGTCCCGGACGCGCTCGACAGGGCCCGTACCGCCGCCGAGAACGCGGGCGGCATGATCGGCGACGAGACGACCGACCGCGACAGCCACGGCCACGAGCGCTCCCGCGTGACCCTGCGCGTACCGCAGGAGTCGTACGCGGAGGTCCTCGACCAAATCTCGGGCGGCGGACGCCTGTTGGAGCGGAACGTGACGGCGAAGGACGTCACGGACCAGGTCGTGGACGTCGACAGCCGGATCAAGTCGCAGCGGGCGAGCGTGGCGCGGGTGCGGGAACTGATGGACCGGGCGGTGAAGTTGAGCGACGTGGTGACCCTGGAGGGCGAACTGGGCACGCGCCAGTCGGAGCTGGAGGCCCTGCTCGCGCAGCAGGATTCGCTCAAGAACCGCACGAGCCTCGCGACGATCACCCTCCGCCTGACCGAAACGCCTCCGCCCGCCCCCGCGAAGCACAAGGACGACCCCGGCATCCTGGACGCCTTGTCGGGCGGCTGGAACGCCTTCACCACCGGCCTGAAGTGGATCGGCATGGCACTGGCGGCAACCCTCCCGTTCGCGGCGGTCCTGGCCCTGCTGGCATTCCTGACCACCCGCTTCGTACGGTCCCGCCGTTCGAGCCCGGCCGGCGACTGAGGCGCGGGGTCCGGGACAGAGCCCCGCGACCGCACCCCCGGGTTAGCGTGACGAGATGAGCACCGACACCGCACGCGAACGCCTCGTCATCATCGGCGGCGACGCCACCGGCATGTCCGCCGCGTCACAGGCCCGCCGCCTCAAGGGCCCCGACGACCTGGAGATCGTGGCCTTCGAACGCGGCCGCTTCACGTCGTACTCGGCGTGCGGCATCCCGTACTGGGTGGGCGGACAGGTCGCCGAGCGGGACGAGTTGATCGCCCGCACCCCCGAGGAGCACCGGGCCCGCGACATCGACCTCCGCACCCGCACGGAGGTGACGGAGATCGACGTCGCGGGCCGCCGCGTGCACGCCCGCGACCTCGACGGCGACAAGGCCGGGTACTGGACCTCGTACGACAAGCTCGTGATCGCGACGGGTGCCCGGCCCGTCCGCCCCGACCTGCCCGGCATCGACGCGCCGGGCGTGCACGGCGTGCAGACGCTCGGCGACGGCCAGGCGCTGCTCGACACGCTGCGGGCGACCGAGGGCCGGCACGCCGTGGTCGTGGGCGCCGGATACATCGGCGTGGAGATGGCGGAGGCGCTGATCCACCGCGGGTACGAGGTGACGGTGGTGAACCGCGGCGCCGAGCCGATGTCGACGCTCGACGCGGACATGGGCCGGCTCGTGCACGAGGCGATGTCCGGCATGGGCATCACCATGG
This sequence comes from Streptomyces sp. NPDC059897, assembly GCF_042730865.1. Taxonomy (NCBI): domain Bacteria; kingdom Bacillati; phylum Actinomycetota; class Actinomycetes; order Kitasatosporales; family Streptomycetaceae; genus Streptomyces; species Streptomyces sp. NPDC059897. Next base: position 69,063 of record NZ_JBHWKQ010000021.1, read on the forward strand.
TCGACGACGCCGAGGTGACGAAGATCCTCACCGGGGACGACGGACGGGCCCGCGCGGTGGCCACGGACGACGCCGAGTACCCGGCGGACGTGGTGGTGCTGGGCATCGGCGTACGCCCGGAGACGACCCTCGCGCGGGAGGCCGGGCTGCCGCTCGGGGCGTCCGGCGGGCTGCTCACGGACCGTTCGATGCGGGTGCGCGGGTACGACGACATCTGGTCGGGCGGCGACTGCGTGGAGGTCCTCGACCTGGTGTCCGGCAGCGAACGCCACATCGCGCTCGGCACCCACGCCAACAAGCACGGCCAGATCATCGGCTCGAACGTCGGCGGGGACTACGCGACGTTCCCCGGCGTCGTCGGCACGGCCGTCAGCAAGGTGTGCGACCTGGAGATCGCCCGCACGGGCCTGCGCGAGAAGGACGCCCGCCGCGCGGGCCTGCAGTTCGTGACCGTCACCATCGAGTCGACCAGCAGGGCGGGCTACTACCCCGGCGCGGCGCTGATGACGGTGAAGATGCTGGCCGAACGGCGCACGGGCCGGCTCCTCGGCGTGCAGATCGTGGGCCGCGAGGGCGCGGCGAAGCGCGTCGACGTGGCGGCGGTCGCGCTGACCGCGGGCATGACGGTGGATCAGATGACGGCCCTGGACCTGGGCTACGCGCCGCCGTTCTCCCCGGTGTGGGACCCGGTCCTGGTGGCGGCACGCAAGGCGGTGGCGGCGGTGCGGGCGGGGTAGCCCCCGGCCCGCACCCGGCCACGGTGGATCAGGACGCGGTCTGCGTGTGCACGTACTCCACGAGGCGGGTCAGGGAGTCCGGGTCGGTCGTCGGCATGACGCCGTGGCCGAGGTTGAAGACGTGGCCCTCGAGGCCGGAGGCGGCGTCGAGGACCTCGCGGGCCTTCGTCTCGACGGCCTCGCGGGTGGAGAAGAGGACGGCCGGGTCGATATTGCCCTGGAGCGCCTTGCCGGGGCCGACGCGGCGGGCGGCCTCGTCGAGCGGGACGCGCCAGTCGACGCCGACGACGTCCGCGCCGGCCTCGCCCATGAGGCCGAGCAGTTCGCCGGTGCCGACGCCGAAGTGGATGCGCGGCACGCCGTACGACTCGACCGCCTGGAAGACCTTCGCGGAGGCGGGCATCACGGAGCGGCGGTAGTCGGCGGGCGCGAGCGCGCCGACCCACGAGTCGAACAGCTGGACGGCGCTGGCGCCGGCCTCGATCTGCACCTTCAGGAACGCGGAGGTGATCTCGGCGAGCCGGTCGATCAGGTCGGCCCACAGCTGCGGGTCGCCGTACATGAGCGCCTTGGTGTGCTCGTGGTTGCGGGACGGGCCGCCCTCCACGAGGTAGCTGGCGAGGGTGAACGGGGCGCCCGCGAAGCCGATGAGCGGCTTCGGGCCGAGCTCGGCGGTGAGCAGGCCGATGGCCTCCGTGACGTACCAGACGTCCTCGGGCGTGAGGTCCCGCAGCCGCGCCAGGTCGGCGCGCGTGCGGATCGGCTCGGCGACGACGGGGCCGACGCCGGGCTTGATGTCGAGGTCGATGCCGATGGCCTTGAGCGGCACGACGATGTCGCTGAAGTAGATCGCCGCGTCGACGTCGTGCCGGCGCACCGGCTGCATCGTGATCTCGGCGACCAGGTCGGGCCGCATGCACGAGTCCAGCATCGCGATGCCCTCGCGCACCTTGAGGTACTCGGGCAGCGAACGGCCGGCCTGGCGCATGAACCACACCGGCGTGTGCGGCACGGGCTCACGCCTGCACGCCTTGATGAAGGCTGAGTTCTCGGTGGCCTTCGTGGCTTCGTACGTCGCTGACGGCTGCTGGCCCGTGGCCTCGGTATTGGCACTCACACCCGAAAGTTTCGCACGCCCGCGTCGCCGCCTGTGAAGGACATGGGGAAGCGGGCTCCCCGAGGGGTGTCCCTCCCCGCGCGCGGGGCCCGCTCCCCTTAACCTTCCCGGCATGGCAGCGGCTCAGGGACGACGGTCGGACGACGGGCGCGACGACCACAAGGCGACAGGCGGGATGAGTGAATCGGTGCGGGAGGGGCAGAACGCTCGGGACATGAACGCTGCACAGGAGCACGACCCCACCCCGCCCGCCTTCCGTACGGCGGTCGACGCCCTGCGGTCCGCGCGGCTCCGCCCGGAGATCGAGATCGACCCGACGCGGCCGCCGCAGCGCCTGGCCCCCTACTCGTACGCGCTCGAGGCCGCGGTCGTCGACGGTGACGAGGACCTGGCCGACGGCCGGCTCGTCCTGCTGCACGACCCGGCGGGGCACGAGGCCTGGCACGGCACCTTCCGGCTCGTGACCCTGGTCCGGGCCGAACTCGAACCGGAGATGGCGGCCGACCCCCTGCTCCCCGACGTCTCCTGGTCCTGGCTGACGGGCGCGCTGCAGTCCCGGGGCCTCTCCTACGGGGAGCCTTCGGGGACGGTCACCCGGGCGAGTTCGCACTACTTCGGCGGGCTCGGCGACCGGGCGCCCGCCTCACAGATCGAGATCCGGGCGTCGTGGACGCCGCGCGAGGGCCTGGGCGGCGTACCGGACACGGCGGCGCATCTCGCGGCGTGGTGCGAGGTGCTGTGCCAGATCGCGGGCCTGCCGCCGGTGGCGGCGGGGCCGCAGGGCCCTGACGGCGCGGTGGTGACGCTGCCGCAGCGGCGGGGGCCCCGGCCTTCCTGACCGCGATGCGCGGGGGTCGTTTTTCGGCCGCGTCGGAGCTGCTCCGACGCGGCCTTCTCATGTTTCGGGTCCTTTCGAAATGGCTCTGGACCGTCGGATTTGGTTCGATTGAATGCGACTCATGACTATTCGCCACCCTTTCGAATGATCGCTAACGTGTCCGAATTGCTCGCATTGTTACTCACCAAATCGTGATCATTCTCTAAAGGCGGACGGGTTTGGTGCCGAAGGTTGCTGTGACCTTGAAAGCACGGTTCATCCCCGGCTTCATCCCCGAGCCGGCTCCGTCCCGCACCCCAGGAGGCCTGGTGTCCGTTCTCCTCGAGCAGCCCTCAAGCCTGGTCGCCTACCGCCCGAACAAGCCGACCGCGATGGTGGTCGTGGCCGACCCCCGCGTCCGTTCCACCGTGACCCGCCACCTGTGGGCGCTCGGTGTTCGTGACGTGATCGAGGCCTCGTCCGTCGCGGAGGCTCGTCCCCGCATCGGCAACCCCCGCGACATCTGCGTCGCCGACGTCCACCTCCCCGATGGATCCGGTCTGACGCTCCTCTCCGAAACTCGAGCCGCGGGCTGGCCCAACGGGCTCGCCCTCTCCGCCGCCGACGACATCGGTGCCGTGCGCAACGCCCTCGCGGGCGGCGTCAAGGGCTACGTCGTCACCGGCACCCGTACGAACATCGGCCTGCCCACCCGGCCCGGCGCCGCCCCGATCGGCGCCGCGGCCGCCCGTATGCACCGTCGCCCCCCGGGTGCCCCGAGCCACCCGGGCGGCTACCGCGAACTCTCCGGACGCGAAGTGGAGGTGCTCCGGCTCGTCGCCGAGGGCCAGTCGAACAAGGCCATCGGCGTCTCCATGGGGCTTTCCGCCCTGACCGTCAAGAGCCACCTCGCCCGCATCGCGCGCAAGCTCGGCACGGGTGACCGGGCCGGGATGGTGGCCGTGGCGCTGCGCACCGGCATCATCCACTGATCGACACGTGGCCGGATTCGTCCGGTTTACTCCAGCACGACGCCCGTCGACGTAACGTTCCGTCGACGGGCGTCGTGCGTTCACAGATACTCTTGACAGGTGACCGACGCCCAAGAGACCGCAGCAGACAGTTCACTGCGCACCACCGGAGGCGCCCCTCTGGACGACGGCGGATCTTCTGCTGAAGGATCTGTTGGTTCAGTCGACGGTGCGCCCACCCCCCTTCTCGAACCGCGCGAGGGCATCCCGCCGGTGATCGCCGACGAGGCCTCGCTCGCCGATGTCGTCGCGGCCTTCGCCGCGGGCAGCGGCCCCGTCGCCGTCGACGCCGAGCGCGCGTCCGGCTACCGCTACGGGCAGCGCGCCTATCTGGTGCAGCTGCGCCGCGAGGGCGCGGGCACCGCGCTCATCGACCCGGTCGCCTGCCCCGACCTCTCCGCGCTCGGCGAGGCCATCGGCGACGCCGAGTGGGACCTGCACGCCGCCACCCAGGACCTGCCGTGTCTGCGCGACATAGGCATGCGGCCCGCGCAGCTCTTCGACACGGAGCTGGCCGGACGGCTCGCCGGGTTCCCGCGGGTCGGCCTCGGCGCGATGGTCGAGAACGTGCTGGGCTACGTACTGGAGAAGGGCCACTCCGCCGTCGACTGGTCGACGCGCCCGCTGCCCGAGCCCTGGCTGCGCTACGCCGCGCTCGACGTCGAACTCCTCGTCGACCTGCGCGACGCGCTGGAGAAGGAGCTCGACCGGCAGGGCAAGCTGGAGTGGGCCCACGAGGAGTTCGACGCCATCGCCTCGGCGCCGCCCGCGCCGCCCCGCAAGGACCCGTGGCGGCGCACGTCCGGCATGCACAAGGTGCGGCGCCGGCGTCAGATGGCGATCGTCCGCGAGCTGTGGACGGCGCGCGACCAGGTCGCGCAGCGGCGGGACGTCTCGCCGGGCAAGGTGCTCGGCGACTCGGCGATCGTCGAGGCCGCGCTCGCGGTGCCGCCCAATGTGCACGCGCTGTCCGCCCTGCCCGGCTTCGGCCACCGCATGGGCCGGCGCCAGCTGGAGCAGTGGCAGGCCGCGGTCGACCGGGCGCGGGCCCTGTCCGACGCCGAGCTGCCGCAGCCGGGCCAGCCCACGACGGGCCCGCCGCCGCCCCGCGCCTGGGCCGACAAGGACCCCGCCGCGGCGGCCCGCCTCTCGGCGGCGCGCGCGGCGGTCACGGCTCTCGCCGAGACGCTCTCGATGCCGCAGGAGAACCTGATCACGCCGGACACCGTGCGCCGGGTGTGCTGGGAGCCTCCGGCGGAGGTCGATGCGGAGTCGGTGGCGGAGGCGTTGCGCTCGCACGGTGCGCGCAACTGGCAGATCAACCAGGTCACGCCGGTCCTCATCCCGGCGCTCGCGTCCCGCGCCTGACCGGCCCATCCGCCGCGGCGCGCCCTCCGGCCTGACCGGGGGGCGCGTTGCCGTAGGCGCGGGTGCCCCTGGGCGGGCACGGTCCCCCACGCCACGGGGCTGTTTCCGCCGGATCGGGGTTGCGGTCGCGGGGCCGCCCTGAGGCAGGTCTTGCGGCACCGGCGTTACGGTCGCGGGGCCGCCCTGAGGCAGGTCTTGCGGCACCGGCGTTACGGTCGCGGGGCCGCCCTGAGGCAGGTCTTGCGGCACCGGCGTTACGGTCGC